>CAKKSC010000012.1 GCA_919902985.1 Desulfuromonadales bacterium
CAACATAAACCTTTGAGAGCTTGTTGTTACTATAGTTTTAATGCGTTTGACCTGGACAGGAGAAAGGTCTTCCTTGACATCGAGGCAGGAACTTGTTAGTCTTACAAATTTTACAATAATCGGAGTATTGAGCTTAGTCAGGCTCTCTGCTCTAACAGGCTGCATTATGAATACCTTGGACATAAGCAAGAAAGTATAGTATATCCTTAGCAAGGAGCATAAATTCGTTATGGAAAGACAGATAGAACCGATTGAGAACGAGATAAACCTCTTAGATTTACTTATCGTCCTTGTAAAACGCAAGGGGCTGATAATCGGCATCACCCTTGGAATTGCCTTGATCACGGCCATTGTAAGCTTCACCATGACACCGATATACAAGGCTGAGACGAAGATACTCCCTCCCCAGCAGGGCAGTTCGAGCATGACGAGTCAACTGCTTAGTCAATTGGGTGGGGCGGCGTCCTTTATCGGAGGCACAGTCGGTGTTAAGAGCTCGAACGACCTCTACATCGCCATATTAAAAAGCAGGCCTATCCTCGACAACATCATAGATAAATTCAAGCTGATGGAGTTGCACAAGGCTAAATCCAGAGAGGATACAAGAAAAGCCCTCATTGGAGTGCTGAAGATGCAGGATGATAAGAAAAGCGGGATAGTATCTGTCGGTATAGAGGGTAAAGACCCTAAGATGGCTGCCGACATTGCAAATGCATTTGTAGATGAGTTGAGGGAATATAACAAGAGACTTGCCTTGACGGAGGCAAGTCAGAGAAGGCTCTTCTTTGAGGAACAACTTAAAGATGTAAAGGAAGGCCTTATAAAGTCTGAGGAAGGGATGAAAGGATTTCAGGAGAAGACTGGGGCCTTTAAAATTGATGATCAGGCTAAGGCAGCGATAGAGGGGATTGTCCAGTTGAGGGCGCTGATTGCCGAAAAAGAGATACAGATTAGGGTGATGAAGACCTATGCCACATCACATAACCCTGATATACAGAAACTTGAGGAGGAGTTGAAGGGACTAAGGGAGCATTTAAGCATACTTGAAGCTAAAGGATCCGGTGGAAACCCGGACGTGATCCTGTCAACAGGAAGAATCCCGGCACTGGGAACTGAATATATAAGAAAAATGAGGGAGTTTAAATACAACGAGGCGCTTTATGAGATTATGGCAAAGCAGTACGAGATGGCAAGGCTCGATGAGGCAAAGGATGCGCCGATAATACAGGTCATTGAAAAGGCGATACCACCTGAGAAAAGGATCAAGCCAAATAGGAGCCAGATGGTGATGATCGCAACGGTCGCAGGTTTCTTCTTTTCCGTATTTGCTGCATTTCTTATGGAGTTTATAGAAAAATCTTCAGCTGATCCCAAGACCAGGGAGGGGATAAAGAGATTGAGGATATTAAGCGGACTTAAAGGGAGTATACGTTATGAATAAACTGTTTAATGTTGCGGCATTTATAATGCTTCTTTCGGGGAATGTCTTCGCCCAGCAGAATTTTGATCTCTCGACGCTCGGGAACATGTACCAACTTCCTATGTCAGGTATGATCCCATCATACTCTACCGAACAATTTCAGTATGAATCAGCGATGGGTGAAAAGGAACCGGTTACACCGGAGCAAGCTAAACCAGCACATCTGGCTGAAGAGCAACTCTCCGAGTTCGAGCAGTTTGTATCCGAAAAGGTTACAGAAAAAGTCGTCGAGATTTCAGAAACCCAGTTCAATATCCTGAAAAGATACAGAGAAATAACCTTTTCTTACCATTCCCACGCCTCACCCGGTAATATAGCCATCCCGATAAGAATTGTTACGGAGGATACCCCGTCTAAGGTTATAGATGCCGGTTTTCTCATAGGCCAAGCCGATGTTATGGGCAGACTCTTTAAGATTTTGAACATAAGGAGTCCTCTTACTATTTCCATGGAGATCAGGCAGTTCGGGTATCGCCTCTTCAATAAGCCGCCATCCACATTTGCCCCTGTGAACAGGGTGCCGGTCGGACCGGACTATGTCCTTGGCCCCGGCGACGGCATAAAGATAACGGTTTGGGGGAAGCTGGAGGGTAGGTGGTCTGTTGTCGTTGACAGGGATGGAAACATCACCCTGCCGAAGATCGGCGTGCTGGGAGTGACAAACCTTACGTTTAACGAGTTAAAGGAACTCCTGAATAAAGAGTTTTCCAAATATTACACCGGTTTTGAGATGAATGTGAGCATGGGTGCACTGAGGACGATGAGGGTCTATGTCGTTGGCAATGCAGTAAATCCTGGGGCATATACCGTTTCCTCCCTTTCAACCATTGTGAATGCGCTTTTTGAGTCAGGCGGACCAAATAAAACAGGGACAATGAGGGACATACAACTGAAAAGGAACGGAAACACTGTCGTTCATTTCGACATGTATGATTTATTATTAAATGGGGATAAGACTAAGGATGTGAGGTTAATGCCGGAGGATGTGATATTCATCCCGCCTGTAGGTCCGCTCGTCGCGATTGCAGGCAGCGTGCATAATCCAGCCATATATGAAATTAAAGGGGAGAATAAAGTCACCCAGTTGATAGAGATGGCTGGCGGGGTGAGTGTAGTGGCATTCAAAGGGAGGGTCCAGATCGAAAGGATATTTGACCATGACCGTCAGGTAGTATTTGAGTCCAGCCTGGAGGATATAAAGGAAAAGGCGCCAACCCTGCAGGGTGGAGACGTTGCAAGGATATTCCAGGTCGTTGAAGAGAAAAAGACGGTCTGGTTATCCGGGGCAGTTCATAGAGAGGGTGAATATGGATTAAAACCTGGAATGGCCATAAAAGACCTGATCTCATTGGCTGGCGGGCTTAAGCAGTATGCCTATAACAAGGAGGCTGAATTATCGAGGACATATATCACTGATAAAGGGCCGCAGAGAGAAAAGATTAGTGTTGATCTCGAAAAGGCCCTGGCTGGAGATACGGCAAGCAATATCCTACTCAGGGAGGACGACTACCTTTTTATCCGAACAATCCCTGAATGGAGGCCTTACCGCACAGCTACCATATCCGGAGAGGTAAGATTTCCAGGAACATACGGTATTTACAAAGGAGAGAAACTATCTTCCCTTATAGAAAGGGCTGGAGGGTTCACGGATAAGGCATATCTTAAGGGGGCTGCATTTACCAGGGAATCTGTAAGGGACCTGCAGCAAAAGAACCTTGAAGACGCTATGGACAGGATCGAGCAGCAGATGCTTTCCCAGTCAGTCGTATCGGCCCAGACTGCCCTATCTGCTGAGGAGGTTGGACACCAGAAGGCGGCGGCAGAACAGCAGAAGGCGCTGATAGCAAAGATGAGGGTTGCAAAGGCCAAGGGGAGGATGGTCATAAAACTTGATCCCCTCGAAAAATTCAGAGGGTCGGTCTATGACGTAGAGCTTGAAACCGGAGACATCCTTTCTATACCCGATCAACCCAGCTCAATCCAGGTGATCGGTTCCATATATAACTCAACTGCCTTCATATACGACCCCGGCAAGACCATATCTAGTTATATAGAAAAGGCGGGTGGGACTACGAAATTCGCCGACGGGAAAGAGATATTCATATTGAAATCCGACGGTTCCGCAGTCACAAGAAAACATGGGGGAATGTTCTTCATGTCATCAAGGCTCGATCCAGGGGATACTGTTGTTGTCCCGGAGAAGCTGGAAAGGATCGCCTGGATGAGGGAGATAAAAGACCTTACCCAGATTCTTTATCAGATTGCTGTCACCGCAGGGGTCCTGATTGTGGCATTCTAAGGCGCTTTCTTTGACATCGGACTTCAATGCTGGAAAGAACTCACTATGAATCGAATGCTTGTTACTGGCGGTTGCGGCTTTATCGGATCAAATTTTGTTCGCCTCGTTATGCGGAAGTTGCCTGATTGTCGGGTCATCAATCTTGATAAACTTACATACGCGGGGAACCCCCTTAGTCTGGCAGATATTGAACATGACTCTCGGTACCGTTTTGTGAAGGGTGACATATGCGACACCAGACTGGTCGAGCGCCTCTTTAGCGAGGAACATATCGATACAGTGGTACATTTCGCCGCAGAGTCGCATGTGGACAGGAGCATAGCCGCTCCTGATGAATTCATTCAGACCAACATAGTCGGCACCTTCACCCTGCTCGAAGCGGCCCGCAAGGCCTGGCTTTCCGGCTCCCCGCCTGGAACTCAGGATACCAAACGTTTTCTGCACGTCAGCACAGATGAAGTCTACGGTTCTCTCGGAGAAACCGGATATTTCACAGAGACGACGCCATATGATCCCCGCTCCCCGTATTCAGCCAGCAAGGCCTCGTCCGACCACATTATCAGCGCCTACCATCATACTTATGGACTCCCGACCCTCATTACAAATTGCTCAAACAACTACGGACCTTATCAGTTCCCTGAAAAGCTCATCCCGCTTATCATCAACAACGCCCGAAACGGCATGGAGCTTCCGGTCTATGGGGACGGGAAAAACATACGCGACTGGCTGTATGTTGTTGATCACTGCGAGGCGATCCTTTCGGTTCTTAGTAGTGGAAAAGCTGGTGAAACATACAACATCGGAGGGAACAGCGAGAAGCAGAATATAGAGGTTGTACAAACCATCTGCGACATACTTGACGAGCAAACAGGGTGTCTTCCTGATGGACAGCCGCGCCGGACATTGATCCGGTTTGTAAAGGACCGCCCGGGTCACGACCGCAGGTATGCCATTGACGCGTCAAAAATCAGCGGAGAACTTGGCTGGCAGCCGTCCGTAAGGTTTGAGGAAGGGATACGTCGGACAATAAAGTGGTATCTTGAGAACCCTGCCTGGATTTCATCACTAATTGACGGGAGCTACCGGGAATATTATGAAAAGATGTACGGGAACAGATAGAGTTCATGAACAACGACAGGAAAAAACTGGCGCTGATAGGTGCGAACGGTATGCTGGCCAGGATGGTAAGGCATGTCGCGCCGTCCATCTATGATATAACCTCCTTTGATCTGCCTGATTTTGACATAACCAACCGGGACCTGGTTCTGTCTGCCATGATGCATCTCAGGCCTTACGTCATAGTGAATTGCGCCGCATACACCGATGTTGACAGGTGTGAAACAAACGAGGAGCTTGCCCTTCTGGTAAACGGCAGTGGTCCGGGATATCTTGCAGAAGCGGCCCTGGATACAGGCGCAACACTGGTGCATATTTCCACTGATTATGTCTTTACAGGAGATAAAACTGAACCTTATTCTGAGGACGACCCTACCGGCCCACTCTCCTCATACGGGCAAAGCAAGCTCGAAGGGGAAAAGGCTATTATGTCCAGCGGGCTCTCCCGTTACTTCATAATCCGAACCAGTTGGTTATATGGGCCCGGAGGAAAGAATTTTGTCGAAACGATACTCAGGCTCGCGGGGGAGAGGGAGGAACTGCGGATTGTAGCGGATCAGCACGGCTCCCCCACATACACAGAAGACCTCGCTAACGCCATATCCTCCCTGCTGGAGATAGAAGACGCTCAGAGGCCGTACGGCATATACCATGTCTCCAATTCAGGTTCATGCTCCTGGTATGAATTTGCCGTAGAAATCGTCAGACTGGCGAGATTAAATAAATTGCCGATAAAGGTAGAGCGTATTATACCAATCAGTACAGAAGATTTTCCACTTCCAGCAAAACGCCCCTCTTATTCTGTTTTTTCCAAACAGAAATATGAAACGATCACAGGGCAGATAATGCCGGAATGGCGGGAGAGCCTGATTAAATATTTTGCCGTTCGGCAAACATTATAAAGAGAAGAGGAAAGAGATGAGCGGAACAATAAAAGGCATAATCCTTGCCGGAGGCGCAGGCACCAGACTGCACCCTGCCACACTGGCTGTTTCAAAACAACTGCTGCCGGTATTCGACAAGCCTATGATCTACTATCCTCTAAGCACCCTCATGCTGGCGGGAATACGCGATATTCTTGTCATTTCAACCCCTCAGGACACCCCGCGCTTTCAACAACTCCTTGGCGACGGCAGTCAATGGGGCTTCAACCTCCAATACGCCGTTCAGCCTAGCCCGGACGGCTTGGCTCAGGCCTTCATCATCGGAGACAACTTTATAGGTCAGGACAGAAGCACGTTGGTATTGGGAGATAATATTTTCTACGGGCACGACTTTCATCACCTCCTTGACAATGCCTGCAAGCGGAAGTCAGGGGCCAGCGTATTCGCCTACCATGTGCATGACCCTGAGCGTTACGGAGTGGCCGAATTTGACTCCACAGGGAAGGTCCTTTCCCTTGAAGAAAAGCCCAAACATCCCAAATCCAACTACGCGGTTACAGGTCTCTATTTCTACGACAGGCAGGTCGTTTCGCTTGCCAAGAGCCTCAAACCTTCGCCGCGGGGAGAGCTGGAGATTACCGACCTGAATCGTCTCTATCTCGAACAGGAACAACTCTCTGTTGAGATTATGGGGCGCGGCTACGCCTGGCTCGACACCGGCACCCATGAAAGCCTCCTTGAGGCAGGGCAGTTCGTCGCCACCCTTGAAAACCGTCAGGGCCTGAAAGTGGCATGCCCAGAAGAGATTGCGTGGCGGAACGGGTGGATTGACAACGAAAAACTGAACAAACTGGCTCAGCCCCTGGCAAAGAACGGCTATGGGCAATACCTGCTTGGACTTTTAAAACAAAAGGTGTATTGATATGCGGGCGACTAAACTCAGCATCCCGGATGTTGTGATGTTTGAGCCTAAGGTATTCGGCGACAACAGGGGCTTCTTTTTTGAGAGCTTCAATAAAAGCGTATTCGAGGAGGCGACCGGCTTGAAGCGCAACTTTGTCCAGGACAATCACTCCCGCTCAGTCAGGAATGTGCTTCGCGGTCTCCACTATCAGATCAAGCAACCGCAGGGGAAGCTTGTAAGGGTTATTGCGGGAGAGGTGTTTGACGTGTCTGTTGATATTAGGAAGAGTTCCCCCACATTTGGAAAGTGGGTCGGCGAAACACTGTCAGCTGAGAACAAGCGCACTCTATGGATTCCCGAAGGGTTTGCCCACGGCTTCCTTGTGCTGTCCGATATCGCCGAATTTATATATAAAACCACAGATTATTGGACGCCGGAATACGAAAGAACCATCATCTGGAACGACCCGACCCTTTCGATCAACTGGAAAAACGATGTAGAGCCAGCATTATCAGGGAAAGACGCAAAAGGCGTTTTGCTTGCGAATGCCGAACTATTCGCCTGAGCGGACAATCAAGGTAAGATAAGGGATTAGAAGGATTGTGGAATGGTACAGGGTGTATTATTGGCGCAATAAAATTTGCTTGCCAAAGTTTACTCATTATGGTATAAGTTTTTATTTAACTCAACTCGGAGGTATTATCGTGTCAAGGGCATGTGACATCTGCGGCAAGGGGCCCACTTTCGGGCACAACGTCAGCCACGCAAACAACAAGACCAGGAAGGCCTGGTATCCAAACGTCCAGAAAGTGAAGGCCGTTCAGAACGGCTCCGTTCATAAGATAAAAGTATGCACAAGATGCATCCGCACAGGTTCCGTAGTTAAAGCTATTTAACGGCCCACCACTGCAACAGCGTCAATCTCAAGCCTGACGTCCCTCGGAAGTCGGCTGGCCTCTACTGTGGCCCTTGCTGGCTTGTTCCTGGTAAAGAACCTTGCATAGCACTCATTGAACTTTGAAAAGTCCGTCATATCGGTCAGGAAGACGGTGGTCTTTACCACGTCTTCCATGGATGAACCGGCGGACTCAAGCACCGCAGATATATTCTTCAAGACCCTCTCTGTCTGTGTCTCTATATCTCCTGTCACAACCTCTCCGCTGTCAGGAGAAAGCGGTATCTGACCCGAAACAAAAATGAACCCCCCGGCCCTTATAGCCTGAGAATATGGGCCAATAGCCTTTGGGGCCTTATCTGTACTTATAACCTCTTTTTTCATATCATTCCTCCACATATATTTGTTGGGCACAAACCACCTTACTTTAAACTACGAATCATATGCTTCGACATGTTCAGCATGAACGGATAAAAACCGCTCGCCCTGAGCCGCAACTCCTAATTCATCCTCTAAGTCTCTCAACCTTCAGCACACCCTTAAGTTTGGATAGCGCACTCATTACCTTCTGTAGCTGGTCAACGCTGCCAACCTCAACCTCAAATATTCCTAAAGCCTTTTTATCTTCTGTAGCCTTGAGTTGGGCACTTGTTATATTTGCCTCCGAAGAGGTTATGGTTGAACTGATATCTGCCAGAATCCCCTTCTTATCGTTACATATGACCTCAATCTTGGCAGGCCTCGAACCTGCGGCCCCTGTATCCCACTCGACCTCTACCTTCCGCTCAGGGTCTATTTCCATCGTCATGGGGCATTCAATCCTGTGGACTGTAATCCCCCGCCCCCTTGTTATAAATCCTACCACCTTGTCGCCTGAAAGAGGATTGCAGCAGTTGCCAAACCTGACCATCACATCCTCTACACCCTTAATCCTGATGGCGCTGTCAGGCTTCTTTCTGAACCTGCTTATGACGCTGGCCAGCCCCAATTTTGACTTCTTTTGAATATCAAGCAACTTATCTTTCGAGACAATCTTTGTCAATACATTATGAATTGGAAGCTTCCCGTAACCTACTCTTGCATAAAGGTCTTCTGCTGTAGGGATATGCAACTCAGAGACGGCCTTTGATATATCCTCATTCCTCAGTTCAAGGGAATACTTTTTTAGCTCCTTTTCCAGCATCTCCTTTCCGAGAGATATGCTCCTGCCCCTCTCCTCCGTATTTATCCACTGGATTATCCTGGCCTTTGCCCTGGAAGTGACAACAAACTTGAGCCAGTCCTTGCTTGGATGGTGTGTAGTGGATGTGAGTATCTCGACGGTGTCCCCATTTCTCAACTGGTACCTCAGGGGGACCATTTTCCCGTTGACCTTGGCCCCCACACATTTATGCCCTATATCTGAATGAATGTTATATGCAAAGTCCACGGGGGTCGCCCCCCTCGGCAGTTCCTTTACCAGTCCCTTCGGAGTAAAGACATAGACCTCATCTGAAAAGAGGTCTACCTTTACCGTCTCCATGAACTGGCCAGAGTCCTTCAGGTCCATTTGCAACTCAAGAAGCTGCCTTAGCCATGAGAACCTTGCGTCATCTTTCTGACTGAACGCCTTGTCCTCTTTATACTTCCAGTGAGCCGCTATCCCCTCCTCCGCAATCCTGTGCATCTCCCTTGTCCTGATCTGCACCTCCACCCTTTCGCCGTTCGGGGCTATGACCGTAGTATGCAATGACTGGTATCCGTTCGCCTTAGATATGGCTATAAAATCCTTAAAACGGCCAGGTACAGGCTTCCACAGGGAATGCACCATACCGAGGGCGCCATAACAATCTTTTACAGAGTCAACTTTTATCCTGAAGGCCATTATATCGTTGAGTTGTTCTATATCAACGACATCCTGATCACTCAACTTTTTGTAAACTCCATATATGTGCTTTGGTCTTCCTGTCACCTCACCCTTGATATTAAAACTTTCCATCTCCTTCTCGATAACATCCTTGAAATCTGTTATGAACTTCTCCCTCTCTACCCATTTATCTGAGACCATTTTTGATATATTATTGTAAAGCTCAGGTCTTAGATATTTTAACGACAGGTCTTCCAGTTCCGACTTTATCCATCCTATACCAAGCCTGTTGGCTATCGGGGCGTATATATCATGAGTTTCCTGTGCTATAAATATCCGCTTTTCATTTGGAAGATGTTCGAGGGTCCTCATGTTGTGGAGCCTGTCGGCCAGCTTTACCAGTATCACACGGATGTCCTTCCCCATGGCCAGGATCATCTTTCTGAAGTTCTCAGCCTGCTTTTCTTCAGAAGTTGCAAAGGCGATCTTCCCTATCTTTGTGACCCCGTCAACCATCTCGGCAACTTCCTGTCCGAAGAACTCCTTGAGTTCTTCTGTGGTGGCAAAGGTGTCTTCTATCGTATCGTGCAAGAGCCCGGTTGCGATTGTCTGAGGGTCAAGCCTTAGTTGAGCCAGCAGCATAGCTACTTCTATGGGATGATTGAGGTAAGGTTCGCCGGACAGCCGCACCTGCCCCTTGTGAACCTTGGCGGAAAAGATATAGGCCTTCCTTATCAGATCAAGGTCTCCTGTGGGATTGTAGGCGGAAATCCTTTCTATGATGTCCTCAAGCCTGATCATTTTTTTATGATAGCTTAAAAACGGTGGGAAATCAACATTCGAGAGGTACCATCAGCAGACGGCAAAAGAAGAAAAGAATGAGGTAAAGGAACACTAAGAAGCTAAAAGTGAATAACCTTTTAACCTCTTAGTCTTGGGTCTATTCACCAGAGGCGACAGCTGTGACCTTCCCTTCTGCAATCTCCCTCAGGGCAACGACTATCTCCTTATTGCCCCTTGGGTTCACCAGTGGGTGGGCACCCTGCACGAGCTGGCGAACCCTCTTTGTTGCCAACATGACCAGGGTAAAACGGTTATCCACTTGCTTTAAACAGTCTTCAACAGTTATTCTTGCCATATTTGTTGCCTCCTTTTAGGGTTCACCTGAAAATATAAATTCCAGATTCCAAGCTCCAAATTCCAAAGTAAGATTTACGCAGGGGCAATCCCTGCCTTTACTATATCCCCCAATCTTCTTTTATCTGAGGAAGTATTAACTCTCTCCGGCATCGCTCTGCAGCGATAACAGACTTAAGCCTCTCCACCGCATCTTCAAAAAGGTCATTAACTATTATATAGTCGTAATTCACTATCCGCCCTATCTCTTCCCTGGCATTCAAGAGTCTTGCCTTTATCAGTTCGTTCCCTTCGGTTCCCCTTCCTCTGAGCCGCTTTTCAAGCTCTTCAGGATCGGGAGGGAGGACAAATATATAGACTCCCTGATTAAGCTTTTGCCTTATCTGTCCGGCACCCTGCACATCTATGTCCAGGATAACGTCTATTCCTTCTGCTTCATATCTCCTTAATGTCTCCTCGGCAGTCCCGTATTTATTGCCATGAACAATGGCCCACTCAACAAACCCATCCCTCTCAACCATTTTAACAAAGATATCTTCAGATACAAAATGGTAATCAACACCATCTATCTCATTAACCCTTGGAGTCCTGGTCGTATAGGAAATTGAATGGCGGATACCTGGTAAAAGTTCAACAACCTGTTTACACAACGATGTCTTTCCTGCCCCTGATGGGGCAGACACAACAAATATAAGCCCTTTACGCATATTAAAACCACCCCTCACCTTAATCCTCTCCCCTAATGGGAGAGGAGAGAGACGAGGCTGAAAGCCTCTCTGCAACCCTCTCCATCTGCAATGCGGAGAGTATTATATGGTCGCTGTCCGTTATGATCACAGAACGAGTCATTCTACCCTCTGTTGCATCAACAAGCTTTCCCCTCGCCCTGGCATCCTCTTTTAACCTTTTCATAGGTGCAGAGGATGGAGAGATCACTGCCACAATCCTTCCAGCAGAGACAATATTGCCAAAACCTATATTTAAAACCTTTAATCCCAATTATCCTTCATCCCTTTACGAGCACGCACATGGGTCTGCCCTTACTCTATGTTCTGTACCTGCTCTCTGATTTTCTCGATTTTCGCCTTCACATCAACAACCTTCTGTGAGATGACCGCGTCGTTTCCCTTTGAGCCTATAGTGTTTACCTCGCGGTTTATCTCCTGGAGGAGGAAATCAAGCTTTCTGCCGGAAGGTTCAGGGGAAACGGCTATAGCTTTAAACTGTCCAAGATGGCTTTTCAGCCTTACTATCTCTTCAGATATGTCACATCTGTCGGCAAAGCAGGCCACTTCCTGAACCAGACGTCCCTGGTCCGGCTCATATCCCATGCCTCTAATCCTATCCGCCAATCTATTTTTATAAGACGCTACTACTACGGGGGCGCGTTCTTCGACATCGTCAATCGCCCTATCTATCTGTTCAAGTCTACCAAGTATATCTCCCGTCAGGGCCACGCCCTCTGCCCTCTTCATATCATCCAGGGCTGTGAGGCCTTTCTTTATCGCTGCCTCTATGAAAGACCAGTCCCTCTTAATATCCAGAGGCTCTTCCTTCATGGTGATGATATCCGGGACAGAACTTATGTCCCTAACGGTTATTTCACCGGCAAGCCCCAACCGGTACTTAAGGGTGCAAAGGGCTGAATAGTATGAATCTGCCAGAGGAATGTTTAATTCAAGCCCTAACGCCGCTCCTTCAGTCCCTTCTATTGTGAGAGTTACATCCAGTTTCCCCCTTGAAATGCTGCCTGAAACACACTTCTTTATGTCCCCTTCCAATGCCGTATAACGCCTTGGAAGCCTGATGCTTACATCGCAGTACCGGTGGTTTACAGACCTTAGTTCAACAGTAAACCTTAGCCCTTCGCATTCGGCCTCACCCTTTCCATAACCTGTCATGCTCTTGATCATTTAAAAACCTTCAATCCGCCAATGAGCTATTCACTGTTCACTGCCTTTTTGATCTCTTCGGCAGTGACGGTGGCAGTGCCCACCTTCCCAACAACTATCCCGGCAGCATAATTGGATAGATAGGCTGCCTCTTTAAAACCGCCGCCTGCAGCCAGGGCCAGGGTGAATGCGCTTATCACCGTGTCACCTGCTCCGGTTACGTCATAGACCTCTTTTGCAACGGTAGGAATGTGGGTAACATCTCCATTTTCTTCGAAGAGGCTCATCCCCTCCTCTCCTCTGGTAACAAGGACAGATTTGCATTTTAGCTTTTTAAGAAGGGCCTGCCCCGCTGTTATAACATCCTTTTCATTCTCTATCTTTATCCCGGCGCCCTCCGCGGCCTCAAGGTGGTTTGGAGTAAGCGCAGTAACTCCTGTATAGAAAGGGTAGTTGCCTGTCTTGGGGTCTACAACTATCGCCTTCTCCTTTGCTATCTTCAATATCTGCTTAAGCAGCTGCTCAGAGATCACACCCTTGCTGTAATCTGAAACAACGACCGCATCAATGTTATCCAGCACGGTCGTAAGATAAGACACCATCCTCTGTATGCTGTCAGGGGATATGGGGCTCTTAGACTCCCTGTCATAGCGTACCATCTGCTGACTGTGGGCCACTATCCTGGTCTTTACGGTAGTCGGCCTTTCGTGTTCAACAATCACACCCTCGGTGTCAACCCCAGCCAGTCGGAGTTCATGAATTACCTTTCTCCCCATGTCATCCGGCCCGATAACTCCGGCGACAAAGACATTACCCCCCAACGACCTTATATTGTTGACCACATTGGCAGCGCCACCCAATAGAAGTGTCTCCCTCGTGACATTTACAACAGGGACAGGGGCCTCCGGGGATATCCTTGAAACCTTTCCCCATATGTACTCATCCACCATGATGTCTCCTATAACAAGCACCCTGGCATTAGGAAAGTTATTGAGTACCCTGTTAAGTTTTGGAAGCTCCACTTTCAATGCAGTTCTCCTTGTTCATTATAAAAAAAGGATGAAGGTTGAAGGCTAAGGGATGAATTAACTGTTGTTTTTCATCCTTCAACCATTCAGCCCTCATCCTTGCTTTTTTATTTGGTCGGGGCGGCGGGATTCGAACCCACGACCCCACGCACCCCAAGCGTGTGCGCTACCAGGCTGCGCTACGCCCCGACAAAATTCAGACAGGAAAGGATTTACCCATTGCCTACCTCCGGAAACCCTTTACTCAAGCATTTCCCTTATACCTTCAAGCTCACTTTTAATCAGAGCCATTATATCACCTTGTTCGGAAAAGGGAATATCTAATTGCTTCTTCTCCCTTTTTATATCCCTTATCCTCTTCTTGGCGCCTATGATGGTGTATTTCTCATCATAAAGGAGCCTCTTGATCTCCATTATAAGGGCGAGATCATCTCTGTCATAAATTCTTTGATTGGACCTTGTCTTTTCAGGGGAGACTATGCCAAACTCCGTCTCCCAATACCGCAGGACATGGGACTTCACCCCTGTTATTCTGCTGACCTCACCTATCCTGAAATATCTTTTGGATGATGGAAGTTCCATGTTAAATCTCATTGCAAAATTCAAAATGCAAAATTCAAAATGAAGGACGCTACTACTAACTTTTCAATTTTCACTTTTCAATTTGCAATTTGCAATCTCATTCTTTATTTAATGCGTCCCTAAGGACATTGCTCGGCTTAAAGGTTAATACCTTCCTCGCCGGGATCTCTATCTCAGCGCCGGTCTGAGGGTTTCTGCCCCTCCTGCTCTTCTTCTCCTTCACTGTAAAGTTCCCAAATCCTGCGACCTTTACTGTGCCTTCCCCGCGGCTCAACTCCTCCCTGATAAGATCAAAAGCCGACTCAACGATCTCGTACGACTCTCGCTTGGGGAAGCCAACCCTTTCATAGACCTTTTCCACAATCTCAGCCTTTGTCATACCTGCCTCCTTTATTCCCTTAAAACCCCGCCCACCTCATCCTTTACGGCAGCAAGAACTTTCTCATGCAGTATATTCACCTCTTCTTCCCTCAACGTCCTGTCATTGGCCTGATACCTGATGGAATAGGCCATGCTCTTTTTTCCATCAGGGACATGTTTCCCCTGATAAAGGTCAAACAGAAATAGTTCAGTAATAAGCGGGTCTACATCCTTAATTACCTTATAAACCCTCTCAGCCGGGACATCGTCATCCAGGACAATGGCAATGTCTCTCGAAACAGCAGGGAATTTCGGGATATGGGCAAAAGAAACAGACCTTGTCAACTCCATGAGAGGCTTCAACTCTATTTCAAACACATATGCCCTTCCCTTTATATCAAATCTCTCCATGACATCAGGGTGCACCTCTCCCAATACCCCTGCATCCTGGTCAAATACCTCCACAGTTGCAGACTTGCCGGGATGGAGATACTGGATGGTATCGCTGGGAGCAAATACTGCTGATACCCCCGCACTGTTTAAGAGATTTTCCACGACCCCTTTAACATCAAAGAAGTCCAACTCCTCAGCCGGAAGGTTCCATCTCTTCCCATACCTGAGCCCGGTCAATATCCCGGTAACAACCATCCTTTCGCCTCTGTCATCACCACAAAACGGGAAGACCCTTCCTATCTCAAAGAACTTCAGGTCTTCATTCTGATGACTATGGTTCCTTCCAACAACCTCAAGGAGCAATGGTATTATGGTTGTCCTCATCACAGACTGTTCTTCGCTTATCGGGTTTAAAAGCCTCACAGGCACAACGTTTGAAGGGAGGAATGGTGAAATCGCCTTTGGGGAGGTAAAACCGTATGTCACAGCCTCGTAGAAACCCATACCTATCATGGCTCCCCTGAGCCTGTCCTCCAATATCCCTTTTTTATTCTTCTCTCCTGCCCTCGCCTCCACCTTCGGATATGTAACAGGTATGATGTCGTAACCTTTCAGCCTCGCCACCTCTTCTATGAGGTCTATCTCCCTGGTCAGGTCAACCCTGAAGGTAGGTGGAGTAACCATTATCCGCTCTCTATCCATTTCTTTTACAGCAAGCCCAAGTCCATTAAATCCATAAATAACCGAATCCATGTCCAGGTCTATCCCAAGAATGGACTTTGCCCTGCCCAGCCTCATCTCTATATTTACAGGGTTCATCTTGTTCGGATATATATCTATGAGCCCTGAAGAAGGGTTTCCACCGGCAAGCTCCAATATAAGTCCAATCGCCCTGTTCGAGGCATGAAGAACACCGTTAGGGTCAACCCCTCTCTCAAAGCGATGAGATGACTCTGTATGCAGTCCAAACCTCTTAGAGGCCTTCCTTACGATGGATGGCTTGAAACAGGCGCTCTCAAGGAGGATATCTGTGGTTATCTCTGAAACCTCTGACCCCATTCCTCCCATCACGCCTGCAATTGCCAACGGTTTTTCGTTGTCTGCAATTATCAATGTTTCGCTGCCAAGAGACCTTTCTATGCCGTCGAGGGTCGTTATTTTTTCTTCTTCAGATCCCTTTCTTACTACAATCTTGTTACCACATAGGAGGCTGAGGTCAAAGGCGTGGAGCGGCTGACCTGTCTCCAGCATTACATAGTTTGTCACATCAACCACATTGTTGATAGTCCTGATACCGGAGGCCTCAAGCCTTCTCTTAATCCACAAGGGGGACGGCACTATCTTTACATCCCTGATTATCCTCCCTGTATACCTTGGACATGCGTCTGAATCCCGCATATCCACCGATACTCCCGATGTATCCAGGTCGCCCTCAGTAAACTCGACCTTTTGCCTCTTGAGGTACTTTCCTGTAAGGGCCGCAACCTCCCGCGCAATACCTATAACTGAAAGGCAGTCAGACCTGTTTGGAGTAATGTTTATATCAAATACAGTATCATCCAGCATAAGGGCCTTCGCAAAAGGAGTTCCAAGAGTTAACGTATCCTGCAGGATCATGAGACCTGAGGACTCCTTGGCAAGACCAAGCTCAACCTCAGAACAGAGCATGCCTTCAGAAACTTCGCCCCTTATCTTACTCTTAACAATTTTTGTACCGTTGGGAAGGTGTGCGCCTGGGAGGGCTAGGGCAACTAAGTCTCCCTCCTTCATATTCTTTGCACCGCAGACAATCGAATGGGTTTTATCGCCGGTGCTCACAGAACAGAGTGTGAGCCTGTCGGCATTCGGGTGGGAATTCATGGAGAGTATTCGGGCAACAACTACATTATTAAGCCCTTCTCCAAGCTTAGAGATCCCCTCCACTTCCAGACCTGCGGTTATCAATGTCTCAGCAAGTCTCTCAGGAGAGAAATCTATATCAACGAAATCACTTAGCCAGTTTAGGGATATTTTCATAATTTTAAAGTCATAACTTACCGCTGAGACGCGGAGACGCAGAGGAAACCATTTACAGATTTTCTCAGCGCCTCTGCGGTGAAAATAAGCTTTTCAGCAATAATCAAAATTGATTCAGGAACCTTATGTCGTTCTCAAAGAAGAGCCTTATATCATTTATCTTGTATTTCAGCATGGCTAT
This sequence comes from Desulfuromonadales bacterium, assembly GCA_919902985.1. GTDB lineage: Bacteria > Desulfobacterota > JAENJC01 > JAENJC01 > JAENJC01 > JAENJC01. The sequence goes on from CAKKSC010000012.1 coordinate 17,014, forward strand.
CCTCTCTATGCCCATGCCGAAGGCAAAACCGGTATATATCTCAGGGTCGTATTTCACAAAATTGAATACGGCCGGATCCACCATCCCGCAACCCATAATCTCAAGCCACCCTGTACCTGAGCAGACCCTGCACCCGTCACCCCTGCAAAGAACACACTGGATATCTACCTCTGCAGAAGGTTCTGTAAAAGGGAAGAAGCTCGGCCTGAACCTTAACGACACGTCCTCTCCAAACATCTCGCCAACGAAGGTCTTAAGTATACCTTTGAGGTCTCCAAAGGATATCCCCCTGTCTACTATAAGTCCCTCTACCTGATGAAACATTGGAGAGTGGGTGACATCGGAGTCACATCTGTAAACAGACCCTGTGGCGATGATCCTTATCGGAGGGGCCTGTCTCTCCATTGTCCTTATCTGAACAGGTGACGTATGGGTCCTGAGGACAATATCCTCGGATATATAGAAGGTATCCTGCATGTCCCTGGCTGGATGGTCTTTGGGAATATTCAGGGCCTCAAAATTGTAGTAATCAGTCTCGATCTCCGGGCCGTCAGCCACAGAAAACCCGATCCTCGTGAATATGCCGATCACCTCATCCATCACAGTGGTAAGCGGGTGCCTTTTTCCGACCGATACCCTTCTGCCTGGGAGAGATATATCAACCTTCTCCTTCTTTAGAGAATCCTCAGTGGCCATCTTCTTTATGGATAGTAGCCTTCCGTTAAGCGCATCCTCCAGGCTGTCTTTTACAATATTTACAAGCTGTCCAAAGGCTGGGCGCTCAGACGGAGAAAGGCTTCCCATCTCCTTCATGATCGCCGTGATCTCACCCTTCTTTCCGAGATAACGGGCCTTTACAGAGATGAGCTCCTGCTCGTCAGGCGCCTTATCTATAAGGACAAGCGCCTCTTCCTTAAGCCTTTCAAGACTTCCCTTCATCTTATTTAGTGTTTTCTTTGGCTATCGTTATAAGCCTGGAAAAACCAGCAGGGTCGTTCACACAGAGGTCGGCCAGTACCTTCCTGTCAAGATCGACACCGCCTTTTTTGAGGCCGGCAATGAACTTGCTGTACGACAGGTCGGACATCCTCACAGCCGCATTTATCCTTGTGATCCAGAGGGCCCTGAACTCTCTCTTCTTGACCTTCCTGTCCCTGAATGCGTAGTTAAGACCTTTATCTATGGTCTCCATAGCTGTCTTCAAACGGATCCTTCTGCTGCTATAAAAACCCTTTGCCAACTTCAGTATCGCTTTTCTCTTGTTTTTACCTTTAGGTCCTCTTTTTACTCTGGGCATTTCATTACTCCTTGATTTATTTTTCCGTAGGGGCAGGTCTTGCACCTGCCCAGGGCAACCGCAGGGGCCGCCCCTACATTACATTTAAAGATAAGGCAGCAACCTCTTCATGTTCTTTTCATCCACCTTTGCAACAAGGCCGCCCTTCCGAAGCCCCCTCTTTCTTGAGGTAGTCTTGCTTGTAAGGATATGTCTGGTGTTGGCCTTGCTCCTCTTTACCTTTCCCGACGCCGTCAGTTTAAACCTTTTGGCGGCCCCTCTATTCGTCTTAAGCTTTGGCATATGCCCTCCTTTTTAAAATCATATTTCTTACCGCAGAGGCGCAGAGAAAACCTTTTATCTCTATTGTAAAAGATTACTCTCAGAGTCTCAGCGGTTAATTTGTTCTTGTAATGTACTTTATTTCTTTGGTGCAATAATCATCGTCATGTTCCTTCCTTCCTGCCTTGGAGTCTGCTCAATCACACCATGGTCCTTTACCATCTCCGCCATCCTGTCGAGTAATGCCCTTCCAAATTCAGTATGGGCCATCTCCCTGCCTCTGAATAAGACTGTGACCTTAGCCTTGTTGCCGTCTTCCAGAAACCTGAGTACATGCTTGAATTTAAATTGAAAGTCATGCTCCTCTGTCTTCGGCCCAAGCTTTACCTCTTTAACAAGAACAACACTCTGCTTCTTCTTCGCCTCATGACTCTTCTTGCTCTGCTGGTATTTAAACTTTCCATAGTCCATGATTCGACATACCGGCGGAATCGCCCCTGGAGATATCTCCACCAGGTCCAGCCCCTCGGCCTCAGCCGCAGCCAGTGCGTCCCTTACGCTCATGATGCCGAGCTGGCCCCCGTCACTTCCCAGCACCCTGATCTCCGAAGCCCTTATCATCCTGTTGATTCTTACTGTGTCCTTAGCGATATTCATTCCCTCCTGTAGATTAAATTCTCTTTCATTATAGATATAAAGCCGTCTATCCCCATAAAACCAAGGTCTTCGCCGCTCCTCTTCCTGACGGCAACACCTTCATTTTCCATCTCCTTGTCCCCGACAACCAGCATGTACGGGACCTTCTGCATCTGTGCCTCGCGGATCTTGTAGCCTATCTTCTCGTTCCTCTTGTCTATTTCCGCCCTTATCCCGGCCTTCCGCAGCTTATCAAGTACGCCATCTGCATAAGCAATCTGCTTGTCTGTTATGGTCATCACCAAAGCCTGAACCGGGGCAAGCCAGGTCGGGAAGGCCCCGGCATAATGCTCTATGAGGACCCCAAAGAACCGTTCAAGGGAACCCATAAGGGCCCTGTGTATCATTATAGGCCTATGCCTCTTGCTGTCCTCGCCTATATAGTTCACATCAAACTTCTCAGGAAGGTTGAAGTCCACCTGGATAGTTGAACACTGCCAGGAACGTCCGATGGAGTCCTTTATCTTCAGGTCTATCTTTGGACCATAAAAGGCCCCGCCACCCTCATCAACTTTGTACGAGAGGTTGTGCCTTTCAAGTCCTTCCCTAAGAGCCTCTGTCGCCTCATCCCACACTGCGGGCTCGCCCACAAACTTCTCAGGCCTGGTTGAGAGGTAGGCCTCGAACTCGCTGAATCCAAACGTCCTCAGTATATAAAGAACAAATTCAATGACCCTGTCAATCTCTGTCCCAAGCTGTTCACGGGTGCAGAAGACATGGGCATCGTCCTGGGTAAACCCCCTGACCCTCATAAGCCCATGGAGAACGCCGGACTTCTCGAACCTGTATACAGTGCCCAACTCCGCCAGCCTTATCGGAAGGTCCCTGTAACTCTTCATGGACGAGTTGTAGATCATGATATGGAAAGGGCAGTTCATAGGTTTGAGCTCGTACTCAAACCCCTCCACATCCATGGGGGAGTACATACTCTCCCTGTAAAAATCCCAGTGCCCACTCTGCTTCCAGAGGTCAAGCCTGGCTATGTGGGGCGTAAACACCAGCTCATAGCCTGCCTTGTAATGCTCATCCCTCCAGAAATCCTCTATAGCCTTCCTGATCCTCGCGCCCTTTGGATGCCATAGGACAAGCCCTCCGCCAGCCTCGTCGTTTATACTGAAGAGATCAAGCTCCTTCCCAAGCTTCCTGTGGTCCCTCTTCTTGGCCTCTTCGAGCTTGTCAAGATGGGCCTTCAGTTCATCCTTGGTAAGGAACGCAGTTCCATAAACCCTCTGAAGCATCTTATTCTTTTCATCACCGCGCCAGTAGGCGCCGGCAATGGACAAGAGCTTGAATGCCTTTGCCTTGCCTGTATATCGAAGATGCGGGCCACGGCAGAGGTCAACGAAATCTCCCTGTTCGTAGACAGAAAAGGTCTCATCAGGGAAACCGGCTATCAGTTCCAGCTTGTAGTCCTCGCCTTTCTCCTTAAAGAGCCTGATGGCATCTATTCTCGAGAGCTCTTTCCTCACGATGGGGAGGTTTCGCTTCACGATCTCGGCCATCCTTTTCTCTATGGCGTCAAGGTCTTCGGGCGTAAAGGGCCTGTCAAAGTCGAAATCATAATAGTACCCGTCCTCAATGGCAGGGCCTATGGCAAGCTTCGCTTTCGGATAAAGCTCTTTCACGGCCTGTGCAAGGATATGCGCAGAGCTGTGGCGTAATACCTCAAGTTCCTCTGTACTCAAGACATCTCCATTCCGGTTAAACGGCCCGAGCCCAAGACGGGCGTAGGCGGCCGGTCATGAACTGACCGGCACTTTTTTATATCAGCCCTGACGGCTAACAGTCTTTCATGGTAGGCACGGGCAGGATTGAACTGCCGACCCCTTCCGTGTCAGGGAAGTGCTCTCCCACTGAGCTACGCGCCTGAAATATAAGCTGCTTTTATACCAGTTGAGACTCTTCTTGTCAAGTAAAATATGGCAACATTGTCAACAATAAAGACTGTTCCCTCTCATCCTGCTCTCATCCCTAATCCCCGCTTTACCTTGGCTGACTTTCCAGGTAGAGGTGTCATAGCTAAGATCCAGTTCGCCGGACCATTCCACAGAGCCTGCTACAACCCGTGCTGCTTGAAAGGCAGCGGGGTTTTGCAGTCGGACGAAAACGCCGCGTTGCAAATATGGCTTTGCGTCGAAAATTCGGCATTCCCCATTCTCGAACACAATTTCTAATACGTGATCTTTGAGCGGACGCAGCGATTTTACATATGGATTCATAGACACCTCTACTTCAGTGGTTCGATCTTGAAGACTTCTTCGCCATGCACAGCTAACTGCCAGTCAGCCATTAGTTCTTCTCGATGGATTTCAATCCACGCCTGCACCATTTTAATCTTTCCAGGCGGCAGTGTGCCGGCCAATAGACTACGTCTTCTATACTGAACACGGATAGCTTCCCAGAGTATTCGGCATGTAAGTGGGAAGCGTGATGCTCTTTGTTATCATAGAAGTACATACGAATTATGATGCCATAGAACATTGACAGAATCGGCATAGGTATTTCTCCTTAATAACAGCTTTTTTCTAAGCTGACCCTACCACCAGCCACGTAGGCTGTCAAGCCCACTTACTCAGGGGGCAATTCTTCCTCTCATTCATCCCCAAGACCTCTCAATTGCGCCAACAAGTCAATCTTTGAATCTGACCACAACCCTCTAATTGAAGCCTAATTTATCACATGGTAGAAAATGACCTCGCCCCTCCCGAAGGTCTCCCGCTCTTCAAGAATTTTATTGTATATACCGATCTCGTCTGCCGACTTGTCCTTCCATATCCCGAAAAGCCCTAAAAACCCCTCTTTATCGAATTTCTCAGCCTCAATTACGGCCTTTACCTTCTCCCCTTTTTTGAGGGACAAGGCTTTTACCACCTTTTCAGGGATGGAAAGATGGCCGTCACCAAGAAGCTCGGCTGTAAACGTGGCAGTTGTTCCCATGATATTCCTCCGTTATGCCTTTAAAATACACATTTCACTGTCTTAATAGTATATAGCGGCACATAATGCTGTCAAAGAGGAATAAGGAGGAATAAGGGGTCAATTCTTTATCGTTGACAACTATCAAATCGCTGTGCTATAAGACATAAATATGTCCAGACCACTGAGAATTACATATGCCGGGGCTGTATATCATTTAACATGCAGAGGAAATGAGCGGCAGGAGATATTCCGCGATGACAGGGACAGGATGCGGTTTCTTGAACTTCTTTCAGAGTCGGCTGAAATATATTCCGTAAAGGTCTATGCCTATGTCCTTATGTCCAACCATTTCCATCTTCTCGTAGAAACACCCCTCGGCAATCTTTCCGAATTCATGCGCCGGTTCAACATAATCTATACAGGTTTTTTCAACAAGCGACACGAGCGCGTGGGGCATCTTTATCAGGGACGGTATAAAAGTATTCTGGTGGAAAAAGATTCTTATCTTTCTATGGTCTCCAGGTATATTCATCTAAATCCTATACGGACAGCGGGAATGAAGGATCAAACAGCGAATGAGAAGACTTTGTATCTTAAAACATACAGATGGAGCAGCCTTCCTGAATATATTCTAAAAGATAGTAGAGACGGTATTGCTGAATATCAAGCTGTTCTCAGCCTATATAGCGAAGACACCGATAGCGCACGGCATCAGTACTGGGATGAGACATGTAATGACATTCGGCAACCTTACGATTTAAAATCTTGTACAGTAGGTCAGAGCATCTTGGGAAGTGAAAGTTTTATAATGCAGAAGCGATGCGAACTGCAAGAAACAGGAAAAGACAGGGAATGTCCTCCCTTACAAAAAATCAAGACATACAATGCCAAAGAAGAGATTTTGGCAGCAGTTAGCGAAGAGACTGGAAAGGGTTTGAAGGAGATTACAGGTGAAAGTGGCGATATTCGTCAAGTCGCAATGGAACTGCTATATCGTAAGGGAGGACTGAAGGGGCGTGAGGTTGGCGAGCTGTTTGGTGTAGATTATAGTACCGTTAGTATTGGTCGGAAACGACTTCTGGAAAAATTAAAGAAGGATGACGGCCTCAGTCAACTTATGGAACGGCTGGAGTTGAGATTATCAAAGATAAAGAATTGACCCCCAAGATTTTGACTTTTCGAGACCATCATGAATAATGGGGCGATAAAAAAACCTTTTCAACGGTAGAAATTTGTGATAATCTGTCCTACCATTGAATAAATCATGAATCAAAATTTACCGCAGAGACGCAAAACTTTAACATCTCAATAGCCATTGGCCTCTCAATGATCTGTCTGTCATTTGCCTATCTGCAATAATACCAACGGTTGTTTTAAAGAGGTTTATGGGTAGAATTATAGCTGTAGCCAACCAGAAAGGCGGCGTGGGTAAGACCACAACTGCGATAAACCTTGCAGCTTCACTGGCCGTAGCAGAAAAAAAGACCCTCCTTGTAGACATAGATCCGCAGGCTAATGCAGGTAGTGGTCTGGGCTGCAAGAAAAACGAGATAAGGGAAAGCGTTTACCACGCACTGATAGGGGAAAAGGATATAAAAGATGTTATAAGGAGAACGGAATTAAAATACCTTGACCTGGCACCCTCAAATATAGACCTCACGGGAGCGGAAATAGAGCTTGTCAGCGCCATTTCACGGGAAACAAGACTCAGAGAAGCTATTGCATCCATTTCGGACGACTACGACTATATTATTATAGACTGTCCGCCATCTCTGGGCCTTCTGACGGTAAATTCACTTACTTCTGCCGATTCTGTGATAGTCCCTATGCAGTGTGAATATTTCGCAATGGAGGGTCTAAGCCACCTTTTGAATACAGTAAACCTTATAAAAAAGTCGCTAAATCCTTCCATAAAGATAGAGGGTATTCTCCTTACCATGTTCGACCAGAGGAACAGGCTTTCGCATCAGGTGGCCGAGGATATAAGGGCCCATTTTAAGGAACAGGTGTTTGAATCGGTTATACCGAGGAACGTGAAATTAAGCGAGTGTACGAGTTTCGGCAAGCCGATTCTTCTTTATGATATAAAGTCCAGAGGCGCTGTAGGCTATCTGGATCTGGCCCAGGAGTTGATGGCAAGACATTGAACCGCAGTGATCACTTGTCAGTGGCCAGGGGTTAGTTAGTTCTTAATATCCCGACTACCGACCACTGACCACTAAGAGGTATGCATGGTGCAGAAAAGTGTTTTAGGCAGGGGAATGGGAGCCCTTCTTCCTGCAGTTGAGGCAGATAAGAGGCTCATATTCTGCGGCATAGAGGAGTTAACTCCCAACAGGCACCAGCCGAGAAAGGTCTTTGAAATCGGCAAACTGAGGGAGCTGGTTGCATCCATCAAGGAAAAAGGGGTGATACAGCCTCTATTGGCCCGGCGTATAGCCGGCGGGTACGAACTTATAGCCGGGGAGAGAAGGTGGAGGGCGGCCCAGATGGCGGGCCTTAAGGAGATTCCTGTTGTCCTTAGGGATGTCAGGGATACAGAGATGCTTGAACTGGCCCTGATAGAGAACATACAGAGGGCTGACCTGAACCCGATAGAGGAGGCGGAGGGATACCAGAAGCTCATTGACGAATTCGATTATACGCAGGAGGAGCTTTCAATAAGGGTTGGGAAGGAACGCTCAACAATCAGCAACCATCTCAGGCTTTTGAAACTGCCTGAACCTGTTAAAAAGGATATTTCTGAAGGTATTGTCACAACCGGACATGCCAAAGCGATACTCGGTCTTGAATCTCCTCAGAAGCAGATTGAGGCTCATGCCGCTGTCGTAAAAAAGGGGCTTTCCGTCAGAGAGACAGAGTCCCTGGTAAGGAGAATGGCAAAGGGCAGGCCTGTAAAAAAGGTACAGAAGACGAACACAGATATTGAAAAGGTTCAGGAAGGACTGATGAGGTCTCTCGGCACAAAGGTCAGGATATTGGGAAGCAATAAGAAGGGCAAAATACTGATAGAATATTATTCTTCAGATGAGTTGGACAGGCTCATCGATATTCTTAAGGGAGGGTGAGATGATAGGACGGAGAGAGTCGAGTGCGAGCGATATAAAGGCCTTTCTCGGGAAAGGCAGCGAATTTGAAGGAAAGCTTACCTTTAACCAGACAGTGAGGATTGACGGGAATTTTAAAGGCCAGATTATATCAACCGGCACACTTATTATAGGCGATGACGCCGTTATAAATGCAGAAATTGAGGTTGGAACTGCGGTAATAAGCGGCAATGTTGAAGGAGGAATAACTGCCAGGGGGCAGCTTGAACTCCATCCGCCCGCAAAGGTATCCGGCACTATAAAGACCCCTAAGCTTATCATAATAGAAGGTGCAATATTTGATGGGAGTTGTCAGATGGCTAATATAGAGGAGGAGAAGAAAGAGGAAACAAAGAGACCGACCCTGTTGAGCAGGGTTGAGGCCATAAACTAAGTTTCAAGTTTCAGGTTGCAAGTTTCAAAACACAACCGCTTGCATCTTGAATCTTGCATCTTGCAACTTTAATTTAAAAGGAGAATAAATAAATTGGAAAAGAAAAATATTGTGTTCAGTGATTTTAATTTAAGCAGTGAAGTATTGAAGGCGATTTCCGCCATGGGTTTTGAGGAGCCTACCCCCATCCAGGAAAAGACCATCCCTGTCCTTTTAAGCGGCAAGGATGTCGTGGGCCAGGCGCAGACAGGGACTGGAAAGACCGCAGCCTTCGGGGTCCCTATTATTGAAAGAATGGATAAGACCAATTTTGGGGTCCAGTCTATAATACTTACCCCTACAAGGGAGCTTGCCGTACAGGTGGCTGAGGAGATGAATAAGCTCGGCAAGTTCAAGAGGATACTGGCTCTCCCGGTCTATGGCGGGACATCGATAGAAAGGCAGATAAAGGCCCTCAAAAAGGGCGTCCAGGTCGTCGTCGGAACCCCCGGCAGGGTAATAGACCACATAGAGAGAGGAACCCTTAAACTCAAGGATGTCCAGGTTGTAGTCCTTGATGAGGCAGATGAGATGCTTGACATGGGTTTCGTGGACGATATCACCAAGATACTTAAGGAGACCCCGGACGAAAGGCAGACACTCCTTTTCTCAGCTACCATGCCTGAAGAGATACTTAAGATATCCAAGCGCTATATGAGGTCTCCTGAAAAGATAAAGATTGCGCTTGATTCCGTTACCGCTCCGAAGATAAGCCAGATATTCTATGAGGTGCGGCCCGCAGAGAAGACGGAGGCGTTGTGCCGGCTTATAGATGCAGAGGACTCAGACCTATTCCTTGTCTTCTGTCATACAAAAAGGGAAGTGGACGAGGTTTCTTCAAACCTGAAACTCAGGGGATATACGGCAGAGGCTATTCACGGAGATTTCAGCCAGGCCCAGAGAGACTCTGTGATGAAAAAGTTCAGGGAGTCAAAGATTGACGTACTTGTGGCTACAGATGTGGCGGCGAGGGGTATAGATATAAGCAACATCTCCCATGTCGTTAATTACAGCATCCCCCAGAACCCTGAGTCGTATGTCCACAGGATAGGAAGGACAGGAAGGGCCGGAAGAGAGGGGGTTGCCATAACATTTGTGTCGCCGCGCGAGGAAAGACAGTTACGGCTCATCATGGCCGTTTCTAAGGCTAAAATAACGAAAGGGAAGCTGCCGACCATGGAGCAGGTCATGACGGCCCGCACAGAGAGCCTGAAAGAGAAGATACAGGAGTTCATTGACGACAAGAGGTTTGATTCATTCCTCAAGATGGTAGAGAGGCTTTCAGTAGGTCTTGAGCCTATAGAGGTTGCCGCTGCGCTCTTAAAGTTCCACCTTGAGGGTTTCGGTAAGGAAGCTGTCCGTGAAAGCTCCGTGTCCCTTGATGACACAGGGGCCGCGCCCGGGATGGTCAGACTCTTCATGACCGTAGGAAGGGAGCAGAACGTCAGGGCTGGAGACATAATAAAGGCTATTGCGGACAAGGCAAATATCCCCGGAAAGGCCATAGGCGGGATAAATATATTTGATAAATTCACCTTTGTAGAAGTGCCAAGGGAATCTGCGGAGAAGGTAATAGATGTCATGCACCAGAGTATTGTATCCGGCCAGAAGGTGGCCGTTGCCCCTGCAAAGCCGAGAGAAGGCGACAGCAGAGGGGGAAGGAGGTAAGGTATGGCGAAGGTTATGGAAGGTAAGTTAAATGCGGTGGGATTGAAGTTCGGCATTGTGGTCAGCCGGTTCAATTCATTCATCAGCGAAAGGCTGGTGGAAGGCGCGGCGGACGCCCTGGTCAGGAACGGGGCAAAGGATGGTGACATAACCATAGTAAAGGTCCCTGGTGCCTTTGAGATACCCGCAACCGCAAAGCTCCTTTCCGGCAAGGGGTATGATGCCGTCATATGCCTCGGCGCAGTTATAAGAGGTTCAACCCCCCACTTCGAATATGTGGCCTCTGAGGTTTCAAAAGGGGTCGCCCAGGTATCGATGGAGAGCAATATACCTGTCGTGTTCGGCGTCCTTACGACTGACAACATAGAGCAGGCCATTGAAAGGGCGGGGACCAAGTCAGGGAACAAGGGATGGGATGCTGCTGTGACTGCCATTGAGATGGTCAACCTTTATAAGGAGCTCGGCTCACGACCCTCCAGAAGGGGCAGGAAACCGAAGCTTGAGGCATAAATTTGTAGGGGCAGCCCTTTGTGGCTGCCCAATCCTTTCATAAAATGAAATTTCTACAGGACATCACCTTCGGGCAGTATATACAGGGCGCCTCTATTATTCATACCCTTGACCCGAGGGTGAAACTCCTGTCAATTTCCATACTGTTGCCGCTGATATTCACCGCCCGCGGGTTACTCCCCTTTTTTTATCTGGTATTCACAGCCCTTATTGCTATTACTCTTTCCGGGATAAGTATCGGTTTTATCCTGAAAGGGCTCAGGCACTTCTTATGGTTGTTCCTCTTTGCAGCGATATTCCATGCCTTTTTTACGCCGGGAGAGCCGCTTCCCTATATAACCTGGGTTTCATATGAAGGTGGGCAGGAAGGGGTCATGATAATGAGTCAGCTTGTTCTGGCAATTATCTTCAGCAATCTCCTTACCCTGACAACCCCTCCTTTAGAGCTGACAATGGGACTCGAAAGGCTCCTTTCTCCGCTGAAAGATATTGGTGTCCCCGTCTCAGACCTGGCCATGATGATGCTGGTGGCCATCAGGTTTATCCCTATATTAAAGACGGAGGCAGAGAATCTCGTAAAGGCCCAGAAGGGAAGGGGGATAGACCTTTCCAGTGGAGGCCTTATCGAAAGGGCAAAAAATATTCCAGTTGTACTCGTCCCGCTTATTTACAGCAGCTTCAGGAGAGCCGATGATCTGGCAATAGCAATGGTTTCCAGGGGTTATGTCCCCGGTGCTGCGAGGGGGAGTCTTAAGGAGATGCGGCTTGGTGTGAAAGAGTATGTAACACTTGGTTTTATCGCAGTCCTGCTTATATCCGTATATTACACAAGATAGAGTTTAAATTAGCAGAAGGGACTTTTGGGGTCACCCATGCCGTAAGCCACTAAAGGGGTGGTTAACAACCATTAGACCTAAAAAACCAATTGGACACGGCATGGAACCGACGATTTTCTGGTCCGCTAATTGCGGAAAGGGCCGACACACAACAGGCACTGCTAAATTACCGGCCTTAATCCTGATGGGTGACTGGCGCAGTGAAGACTGACGCCGAAACTTAAAGAAACTACGGCAATGGCAAGGAGATTGTTAACTGAAATTATAAACAAGAAAAGCTCTTTTTTTCTTGCATAGGGGTAGTCTTTCCTCTTGACAGGGCCTTTTAAATGGGTGACCCATACTTTTGACCCATACTTTGCTCCCCGAGGCTTGTGACGAAAGAGATGGTGTCAAAAATGAAAAAGGGCTCTGTCATAGTTGACGTATCCATAGACCAGGGCGGTTGCATAGAGACGTCAAAAAGGACGACCCATAAAGAACCTGTCTACAAGGTTGACTGGGTTACCCACTACTGTGTTGCAAACATGCCTGGGGCCGTGCCAAGGACTTCAACATTTGCCCTCACCAATGCTACCCTGCCGTATGTCTTGAAGATCGCTAACCTTGGGCTGGAAGAGGCCGCACGGAAGGATGCAGGTCTCGCAAAGGGGATAAATACCTATGAAGGCAGGTTGACAAACAGGCCAGTGGCCGAGTCGCTGGGGCTGAATTATGAGGAATTGAAATTGTAGGGCTGTGGGCTCCCTCCCCTTCAAGGGGAGGGTCAGGGTGGGGATGGGGTAAAAATGTTCGTATGATAGGTCAGACTAACAAAGCAATTATTAAAAACGAGCTTCAACGTCATCTCCGCAAGACCATGACTGATGCTGAACGGCTACTCTGGCAAGCATTGCGCAGCAGGCAAATGTCCGGATATAAGTTCCGTCGGCAACATCCTTTTGGAGACTTTATTATGGATTTTGTATGTCTTGAAAAGATGCTGGTAATCGAGATAGACGGTGGACAGCACGTAGAGCGTCAAGCCTTGGATAATGTGCGCACTGAAAAACTCGTAAATGCTGGCTTTCGCGTCCTGCGGTTTTGGAACCATGAAGTTCTTAATGAAATTGAGGCTGTTAAGGAAAGAATTTGGATGGAATTGCAGAAAGCTGGTGGAACCCATCCTCACCCTAACCCTCTCCTTGAAGGAGAGGGAACACTATATCCCATCAAATTTATTGACCATCCCAAACCTTAAATAGTATATTGCTGGAAAGTTTACGAACATCTTGCACGCATAAAGGTGAAAAAAATACTTTCCCAGTTATAACTCGACAAGAAAAGATAGCAGGAACCGGATACTAACTTGTTCTCTCGGCGCTTCGCGCCTGGAGAATGCAGAGCCTCTTCAGGAGTAACAAGAATGATTCTCGATGACATAGCGCGGAAAGGTCTCGTGGACGAGTGGCAGACTCTGCGTTGCTCACAAGGCAAGGTGGAGATCCACTACACCGCGTCGTGCGCTATGGGTGGATTTATGTTGTCGTCAATTGTGGACAATATATATGCTTTATTTTTACCTTTTGGATTTTCGGTGCTTGAACATGCGCTTCAGCAGATACGCGACGAAGGAAAATTCACTTGCAGGTCATCACAGCTAAAGGCTTTAATGGAGGCATCAAAAAATATCGTTTCGTGGCGCGACTACGATACTATCTATGATGCACGTGACATACGGAACCAGTTGACCCATGAGCAAGTAGTGCCTAAAAGCAAAGATACATTTCAAATCCTGGACAAGATAGAGCAGGAACTTATTCAGTGGGGAATACTTGAAGTACCAGTAAAATATGATTTTACCCTTTCTTTTACACCCACCACATAACCACGCGTTCAACTCAGACTCGAAAAAGCAACGCTTCGCTCTGTTTTTGTTAGCTGGTTAACGCGCAACGTTATCCGTCCAAAATAGGAGGGAAGGATTAAGGATCAGACTTGAAAATTTCCATCTTTGTAAAAAGTAAAACGGGACGGATTTATTTCCAAATATCGACCTTTACTTAATGCTTACTCACCAGCTCAATAAATTCCGCAGCATTGACAATCTTTATATTGCCATAGCTCTTTAAATCCAGCAGGTGTTTGTCGCCGGAGACTATGTAATCTGCATCGGCAGCAAGGGCGCATTCGATAAAAACATCATCGTCCGGGTCGTCTTTCACAACTTTAATGCTTTTATCAGGATAAATAGTATCGGAGATTGCTTCCAGTTCGCGTTCTACAGCCAACAGCTGAGGTGCGGTAAACCGGAATTTGCGACCGCCAAGTATCTCCCTTATCTCTTCAAACATAAGTTTGGAAAAGAATAGGCTGATTTTCCCTTCAATGGCGAGACTCAAAACCTTTCTTGGTTTGCCGCCAAAGATGACGGCTGAGATAACTACATTGGTATCCAGCACAGCCTTGATCAATGGCGGGTCTTCTTTTTTGCGCGATGTTTTTTGATCTCTGCCTCAATATCCTCTTCTTTCAATCCTAAATCGGTTCTCTGTTTATCACCCAGAGAAAAGATGTCATCCCACCGTTTTCTGCGGTCAAGATAAAGTCTCGCAGCTTCCCTGATGAATTCGGAACGGCTCCGGAACTCATTTTTAGCCGCCTTGTCTATTTCTTTCAACAGATCTTTTTGAAATGCAATATTAACTGTACTTGTCTGCATGACCCCTCCATCATCTTGCCTATCTTTTCTAAGGTCTATTATATACAATCATTGTATACTGTCAATTATTTTTGCGGCTATTCGAACAGGCATAGCGAGTAGATGGGTGTCCCTCTATTTCTTTAAATCCCCGAGTACCTCCTCTAACAGTTTCAGTATTGCCTCCTTATGTGTTGCCAACCAGTAAATCCTGTTGCATCCTGGGCACACGCTGAAAGACTCCTGTGTTATGTAGACATACTCCGGAATGGTATCCTTTACCGTTTCTTTTTCGATATTAGATAAAACGAGGTTGCACTCCGCACAGCGGGTAAGTAAATCTCTGGAAGGATTTATTGAGAAATGCCGTATAACCTGCTTTAGCTGGTCTTTGTAGCTGTTCCCCTCAACAAGGAATGAGTTCCCTTTCGCCTTTCTCCTTTTAATCAGAAGGGTATCTTTCGTAAGGATGATCCTTCCTTCTCTTTGGGCCAGATCAACAAGCTCAGAGTCACCAATAGCGCGATAATAGGTGACATCGCATCCTATGATCCTCATCCAATTTGCAAGCCTGCCGAGCATGCTGTCTGCGATGAATTTCAACTAATCACCTGTCACCTTGCGATCTAACTCCTCAATCCTCAACCCTGCGCCATACATCCAAATCAATCTGCATCAACGAATCCAACGAAACATCAGCTATAGCGAACCGCCGGTCATGTCTGACGCCTTCATACGGTATGGCTATACATTTCATCTTTGCGGCCTTGGCAGCCAGGACCCCGTTAAAAGAGTCTTCTATGGCAAGACACTCGACTGGGGCGACATTTAACCTTTTTGCTGCTGATATATAAACAGCGGGATGGGGCTTCCCGTATTCTTCCTCCTGGGCGGAGTATATCTTTTCAAACTCCTTCATCAACCCGAATTTCTCCAATACCGTGTTGATTATTTCGTATGATGAGGAAGATGCCAGGGCTGTTTTTACACCCTTGGACCTCACAAAATCCAGCGACTCTTTTACACCCTCCATCAACTCGCCCTTTTCCTTTATCAGTCCGATCAGCTCCCTTATTATATCCGATGTGATCTCCGTCCTTGAAGGGCCCTCCCACGGGAACCTCCTGAACCAGTAGTCAACCACTTCGTCAGTCCTCATCCCCATGACCTTCATGCAATCTTCTTTGGAGAGGTTGATCTTTAAAGACTTAAATACAGATATCTCCGCCTCCTGCCAGAGAGGCTCGGAATCAATAATAAGTCCGTCCATATCGTAGATTACCGCTTTTACCATTCTGCTCCCTCTCTTTAAACCTCAAAACGGCAATTAGACACAGATTAGCACTGATATAAGCTTATGATTTGCACAGTTAGATTTATTCGGCTTTTTTACCAAAATGGAGGTCATTTAGCCTTTATTTCTATGAAAAATCATAGTTAATCTGTGGAAATCTGTGTCCAAAATGCTTTTAAGGTTAAATGCATTTTTTGGGTTAATAATATCAGCAAAGTTGAAATTGATGAAGCAAATACTGCGTTACACGTCCAGGCTTGACAGGCTTTGGATATGCGGCTATTTTAAAAATATAACTATGGAACACTACCTCGACCTCTTCATAAACTACCTGATCGTAGAAAAGGGCCTCTCAAGGAACACCATTGATGCCTACAGCAGGGACCTGTTGGATTTTATAAATCACCTCACGGAAATGAAGGTTGCCGACCCTGGCAATGTTGCTCCTGTTGATATTGTAAAATATATTGGTAGACTCAGGGACAGCGGGATAGCGCCGCGTTCATCGGCCAGGAAACTCACCACTATCAGGATGTTTTACAGGTTCCTGAATGCAGAAAGGTATATAAAAGACAACCCGACCCTTCTGGTAGAGCTGCCCAAGGGGATTTCAAGGCTTCCCAAGGCGATCTCTTTGGAGATGGTGGACATGCTCCTGTCGGCACCGGATGCAAGAACTCCCCTTGGATTGAGGGACAAGGCGATGTTTGAGCTCCTTTATGCGACAGGGCTTCGCGTCTCTGAGCTGGTATCTCTAAAGGTCGGAGATGTTAACCTTGATGTGGGGTATCTGATGGCATTCGGTAAGGGTTCTAAGGAGAGGATTGTCCCTATCGGAGAATCGGCCCAGGTGTGGGTGAAGGACTATATTCTGAACGGAAGGTCAAAGCTTTCCAAGCGGCACTCGGAGAATCTCTTTATAAACCGGTCAGGAAAAGGGCTTTCAAGGCAGGGGTTCTGGAAGATCATTAAGTCGTATGCAAGGAAGGCGAAGCTAACCTTACCCATTACACCACACACACTCCGCCACTCCTTTGCAACGCACCTTCTGGAAGGGGGTGCTGACCTGCGCTCAGTACAGATGATGCTGGGGCATGCAGACATATCTACGACCCAGATATATACTCATGTGACCACCAAGAGGCTCAAAGATATCCACAAAAAACACCATCCAAGGGGGTAAGATGATAAGTTCGAACTGGAAGTTATTTATAGGGGTTATTCTTGTGGCCTTGTCTGCCGTGCTGGGTGTCTTGCACTATGCCGTCTTCGGGGACGCCAATACCCTTCTATTTTATCTGGCCCTGGATATCGTCTTCGTTCCCGTACAGGTGCTTCTTGTGACTGTAATCATCGAGAAGCTTTTGACCGAGAGAGAACAGCAGATTATGCTTAAGAAGCTCAATATGGTCATCGGCGCCTTTTATAGCGAGGTCGGGAACAACCTTTTGCTGCATTTCAGGAAGCTGTATAAGGACACTATACAGATAGATGCAAGGCTTAAGGTAAACAAGGAGTGGAGTGATAAAGATTTCCGCGCAGCTATAGGTTTTGCCAAGGGATGTGACTGCTACTCTGGTTTTGATTCAGTAGAACTGGCAGCTCTCCAGGAACTACTTATCTCAAAAAGGGGCTTCATGCTTGGGCTATTGCAAAACCCGAGCCTGCTTGAACATGACAGATTTACAGACCTGCTCTGGGCTGTATTTCACCTGACTGAAGAACTGGCAGCAAGGCAGGCAACGGACAGCCTTCCTCCGGAGGATATTGATCACCTTAATAACGACATGAGACGTGCCTTTGGACTGCTGATATCCGAATGGCTTGAATACATGAAGCACCTCAAGATCGAGTATCCATACCTTTTCTCCCTTGCAGTGAGGACAAATCCGTTTAATCCAGAGGCATCGGTGGTGATAAAATAAGGAGAAATTAACATGATAAGACAGGTCGAGTACTTTGAAAAGGGTGGAAGGGAAAACTCTGAAAAGTGCCTTGAGATAACGGCGTCCCTTGTAGACGAAGGTTATAAGCATGTGGTAGTTGCCACAACCGTCGGGGATACAGGCGTTGCCATGGCCAGAAGGGTTCAGGGTAAAGATCTAAACCTCGTTATAGTCACCCATTCGGCAGGGTTCAAGGAGGCAAACCACCTTGAGCTGTTGCCTGAAAACAGGGATGAGATACTCAGGCTCGGCGGGAAGATCTATACAGGAACGATACTTACGCACTCCATAGAGACGGCATTCGCGCAAAAATTTAACGGCCTATATCCCACCATGATTGTTGCCCAGTCGCTCAGGCGGTTTGGGGAAGGGCCAAAGGTCTGCTGCGAGATAGTTATGGAGGCGTGCGATGCAGGACTTATACCGGAGTTTGAAGAGGTGGTGGCAGTTGCAGGAACAGGGAGGGGGGCAGATACCGTATGCATAATAAGATCGGCTGCTTCAAAGAGGTTCTTTGACCTTAAGGTCCTTGAGATACTTGCCAAACCGAGGAAGTAAGGCAGTGTCTATCCTGTAGAAACCCCTTGCAGTGACGCCACTGTTTTGATATTATCCAGCAAAATTACTCAGGAGGCTGTTATGACACTGATAGAAGATATCCATGCAAGAGAGATCCTTGATTCGAGAGGTAACCCCACTATTGAGGTAGATGTGCTCCTTGAATGTGGAGTTATGGGAAGGGCTGCTGTCCCTTCAGGGGCGTCCACCGGGGAACATGAGGCTGTTGAACTCAGGGACGGCGATAAGGGAAGGTACCTCGGCAAAGGGGTGCGGAAGGCTGTAACCAATGTAAATGATATAATAGCCCCTGAGCTTCTGGATATGGATGCCCTTGACCAAGCTGCTTTGGACAAGGTCATGATAGAGCGGGACGGGACTCCCAACAAGGCGAAGCTTGGCGCCAACGCTATCCTTGGGGTTTCTCTCGCTGCTGCCAGGGCCGCCGCCAATGCCGTTGAACTCCCCCTTTACAGCTATATAGGAGGAGTCAATGCCAGGACCCTTCCTGTTCCCATGATGAATATCTTAAACGGCGGGGCACATGCAGACAACAGCGTGGACCTTCAGGAGTTTATGGTCATGCCTGTAGGGGCAAAGACATTTTCCGACGCACTCCGAATGGGGACTGAAGTCTTCCACTCCCTCAAGAAGGTGCTCTCTTCCAGGGGATATGCAACATCGGTTGGCGACGAAGGTGGATTTGCGCCTAATCTTAAATCAAACGTAGAGGCCATCGAGGTCATCCTTGAGGCCATAGAAAAGGCTGGTTACAAGGCAGGCACAGACGCCATGATAGCCCTGGATCCTGCTGCCAGCGAATTCTATAAGGACGGAAAATATGTATTCAAGAAATCTGACGGTTCAAAGAAAAGCTCCGAGGAGATGGTCGCTTTTTATACTGACTGGGTTAGACAATATCCTATTATATCTATTGAGGACGGCCTTTCCGAGGATGACTGGAACGGCTGGAGCATCCTTACGAAGGAGTTAGGAGACAAGGTCCAGCTTGTAGGTGATGACCTCTTTGTGACCAATACAGAGAGGCTTTCAAGGGGGATCAAGGAAAGGATCGGGAACTCCATCCTCATCAAGGTCAACCAGATAGGAACCCTGACAGAGACCCTTGAGGCCATTGAGATGGCCAAGAAGGCAGGTTACACTGCCGTGATATCCCACAGGTCGGGTGAGACAGAGGACACGACCATTGCTGATATTGCAGTTGCAACCAATGCAGGACAGATAAAAACCGGTTCGGCAAGCAGGACAGACAGGATCGCCAAATACAACCAGCTTCTGAGGATAGAGGAGGAGCTGGGCGGAATGGCTAAGTTCCAAGGAAGAGACGCGTTTTACAATTTAAGATAACCGGTAGGGGCAACCCTATGTGGTTGCCCAGTGAGGGGTGGCCACGTAGGGCCGCCCCTACAGATTTGTTAAAAAGGTGTTCATGTCCCAACTATTTCCAAGGCTGCTGAAGATCATATTGCCTATATTGATTTTGATGGCGCTTCTGACCGTATTTGGTGAGAGAGGCCTTTTAAAGGCCCACAGGTTAACCAGTGAAAGGGATGATATAAGGGCAAAGGTCGAGAAGCTGAGGAGAGAGAACCAATACTTGCGCGGAGAGCTGTCCTCGTTGAGGAACGACAGGCGCTACATTGAAAACATAGCCAGGAAAGACTTGGGACTTGTCAGGGAAGGAGAAATTGTTTACCGTTTCAGGGGAGAATAAAACATCCTCCCCTGAAGGCAAGAGTTATTCATTATTTCGTTTTGCGTTTCATCTCTTTCCATATACCACTTTTTTCCTCTTTGAAGCTCTCCCTGCATTTCTTCAGATCTTCTTTTGTAGCTGCATCTGTTATACATTTCTTGAGCTCCTGGAGGATGCCGATGCGTTTGTCGATCCTTGATACTACATCCTCTTTCTTCTTTTCGATATCGATCCCCTTCTGCTCTGCCGGTTCCTCTGCAAAAACAGGGAACGATATGACAAAAAGAGATAAAACTGCTAACAATATAACACTTTTCATTATTTATCACCTCCTTTGCAGTAAAATATAAACGCTCATATCAGGGCTGTCAAGGGAATCATGAACTTTGCATCACTGAAAAAAACAATGGCTTGCTGTGATGGTGATAAAATGTAATAATTTGACAGGAATATAAGAAACTGGAAATGCCTGCGAAGGCTTGTTGGAAAGGAGAGTTTGGGATGATGAAGAGAATACTGTTTGGCATTGTGATCTTATTGGCCCTCGGTGGAGTTGCTTTTATATTTTACAGCAGAAATGAGGTTGCCTTGAGCTTCAGAACAGAGAAGGTCACAACCGGAGACATAGTCTCAACCGTTACCGCTACAGGCACTGTCAATGCCGTGACTATGGTCCTTGTCGGAACTCAGGTGTCAGGGACTATAAAGGATATCTATGTGGACTTCAACTCTCATGTCAACAAGGGACAGGTGATAGCCCAGATAGACCCCGCCACATTTGAGGCCCAGGTTGAACAGGCTCGGGCGAACCTCCTTTCGGCCCATGCTAATCTCGAAAAAGCAGTGGCAGCGCTTCTTGATGCAAAGAGGACAATGGAGAGAAACCAGGAACTGTATTCTCAGAATATGGTGGCAAAGAGTGAAATGGATTCCTCGGAGACGAATTATGAATCTGCGAGGGCCCAGGTGAGTGTTGCGAAGGCCCAGATATCCCAGACAGAGGCCGCATTAAGGCTTTCAGAGATAAACCTCAGGTACACAAAAATAGTATCTCCTGTAGATGGGACCGTTGTGTCAAGAAATGTAGACATAGGCCAGACAGTTGCAGCAAGCTTCCAGACCCCGACTCTCTTTAACATAGCCCAAGACCTTACTAAGATGCAGATAGACAGTAGCGCTGCCGAAGCGGACATCGGAAGGATCATGGTGGACCAGTCAGTAGAGTTTACTGTTGATGCGTATCCCGAAGTTACCTTTAAAGGCAGGGTCTCGGAGATCAGGAACGCTCCCATAGTCGTCCAGAATGTAGTCACATACAATGTGGTAGTCAAGGTTGATAACCGCGAACTCAAACTGAAGCCCGGAATGACAGCGAACGTCTCCGTAATAGTATCGGAAAAGAAGGGTGTTCTTAAGATTCCGAATGCAGCATTAAGGTTCAGGCCTCCGGATATGCGCAATAAGGATACATCAAAGGATAAGTCAAGGGAAAGAGGAAGCGGTGTATGGATACTGGAAGGGGAAAAACCGAAGCGGGTAAAAGTAACAACTGGAATAAGTGATGGGAGCTATATGGAAATGATCTCTGGTGATCTAAGACTGGGGCAGGAGGTTATAGTGGAATCCCTGACAAAGTCAACAACATCGGGCCAGGCTGGGCGGACAGGGCCAAGGATGTTCTGATATGCCTCTTATAGAGATAAATGACATAAGCAAGATATACAGGCTTGGGGATATAGATGTCAATGCCCTGAACTCCGTCTCAATCAACATCGATAAGGGTGAGTTTGTTGCGATAATGGGGCAGTCCGGGTCTGGTAAATCCACATTTATGAATATCCTCGGCTGCCTTGACAAGCCCACAAGCGGGAGGTATTCCCTTGAAGGGGTTGATGTTGCCGGACTTACAAGGGACGAGCTTGCGGCCATCAGGAACAAGAAGATAGGTTTTGTTTTTCAGGGATTCAATCTCCTTTCAAGGACGTCCGCCCTTGAGAATGTTGAATTGCCAATGCTTTACAACGGGTTGCCCGCAAGAGACAGAAAGGGACGGGCTGCTGCTGCCCTGGATAAGGTCGGCCTTTCCGGGAGGGAGAACCACCATCCAAACCAGCTCTCAGGCGGCCAGCAGCAGAGGGTCGCCATAGCCAGGGCCCTTGTAAACGAGGCACCCTTAATCCTCGCTGATGAACCGACAGGAAATCTCGACACAAAGACGAGCACAGAGATAATGGAGCTTTTTGTAAGGCTGAATGCAGAGTCAAATATCACTGTGATTCTTGTTACCCATGAACACGATATAGCCGCCTTCAGCAAGAGGACAATGAAGTTCCTTGACGGCCGGGTAGTAAGTGACAGTCCAACGATAAAGTTATGATAAACATCCCCTCTACAATCAAGATATCCGTCAGAGCGCTTAGGGTCAACAAGATGCGGTCGGCCCTTACCATGCTCGGTATAATAATAGGTGTCGGGGCAGTTATCACGATGCTTGCCGTGGGCACAGGGGCCCGCCAGAAGATCGGTGAACAGATCGCCAGCATGGGTAGCAATCTGCTCATAGTGCTCCCAGGAGCCACAACATCCGGAGGAGCAAGGATGGGGGCGGGAAGCCAGATGACCCTTTCGATGGGGGACGCGGAAGCAATTTTAAAGGAATGCCCTGCTGTGCAAACCGTTGCCCCGAATCTCGGAGGAGTGGCCCAGGTTATCTCCGGCAACCAGAACTGGTCAACAGGCGTCACTGGAACGACCCCGGGAATGCTTGTGGTAAGGGACTGGCAGATTTCCGAAGGACGGTCTTTTACCGACGATGACGTAAGGGGCGCCACAAAGGTCTGTCTTCTTGGGCAGACTGTTGTCGAAAACCTCTTCGGGAGCATATATTCGATTGGCCAAGTTGTCAGAATAAAAAATGTCCCCTTTACGGTTATAGGTGTGCTTGACAGGAAAGGCCAGTCCCCTAACGGTCAGGATCAGGATGATACTATATGGATACCTGTGACAACAGCTCAGAAAAAGATATTCGGGACCACCTTCCCAGGAATGGTAAGGATCGTTATGGTAAAGGCACGGAGCACGGAAGACCTGCCCGCTGCGGAAGAACAGATAAAGGAGCTGCTAAGACAGCGACACCGTATCGGCCAGAAACAGGATGACGATTTTACAGTGCGAAACCTGACCCAGATGATGCAGGCCGCGGAGCAGTCTGCCCGGATCATGGCCCTGCTCCTCGGTTCTATTGCAGGAGTGTCTCTGCTTGTCGGAGGTATAGGGATAATGAACATCATGCTCGTATCTGTAACGGAAAGGACCAGGGAGATAGGAATAAGGATGGCTGTGGGGGCCAAGACGTGGGACATAAGGCTTCAATTCCTGATAGAGGCCCTTATCCTCTCACTGATCGGCGGTGGGATTGGTATTCTATTTGGCGTATCAGGTTCACAGGTCTTGTCAACAATCGCAGGCTGGCCAACAATAGTATCGCCCTTCTCAATATTCCTTGCCTTCAGCTTTTCAGGTGTGGTGGGGATATTCTTCGGGTTTTATCCGGCAATGAAGGCGTCCCTCCTTGACCCCATCGAGGCCTTGAGGTATGAGTAAAGTGTCTCTATTCCGCCTTCTTCAGGTATATCTTAATGACCTTGCCCTCCTCCTCTACCCCAAGTAGTTCATTCCCCGTGCTCTGTGCCCACACAGGCAGGTCCCTCTTGGATACAGGGTCGTCTGTCAGGACTTCAATGACCTGACCGACCTCCATTTGCTCAAGGGCCAGGGTCGTCTTTACCGATGGGAGGGGGCAGCTTAGTCCTGTGCAATCAATGCTCTTGTCCACTTTATAATTCATCTTGCTTTAGCCCCTTAAATAAAAAGATTTATGGTTGTTTCCTTTGCAATCGAAAGGTACGAAACCGCGCCGATAACCTCCTCACATTCGTCTATGAAGTCTTCTTTCTTGAGTCCCATTACTGTCATGCTCATCTCGCACGGGTAAAACTTCACACCTAAGGCAGTGGCCATTGAGATGAACTCCTGAAGGCTCGGGACCTTCTTATGGGACATCATCGTCTTGAGCATGGCCGGCCCCATCCCGAACATGTTCATCTTCGATATTGCAAGCTTCTTCGCATGGCCGTAATTCATGATGTTCAACATCTTCTGCATCCAGTTCCGCCCTTTGATCAGACCACCTTCCTTCTTGATCACATTGAGACCCCAGAACGTAAAAAATATGGTCACTTGCATCCCCATGGATGCGGCTGCAGTAGCTATCACAAAGGTTGCGATGGCCTTGTCCATATCGCCGCTGAATAACACTATAGTGACGGAGCCCTTATTTTTCCCTTGTTCAGTCATGTTTCACCTGCCGGTTTTATATTATGTGCCGCAACCCTACCCCGATTATGACTGGGCATGAATTGTATACAACAGATATGCGGGCATGTCAACAGTTCCCTTGCACTCCTTCAGATGCGGTATCCAGCATGGGCAACCTCAACACACCCCACATCTGTGGCACTTTGGCGGATTGCATGGAGGTGTAAACTGGCCCTTTAATGCCCTTTCATATTCCTTCCAGAGGTAGCCCTTCTCAATCCCATGGTCTATAAAGTCCCACGGTAGGATCTCGCCCTTATCCCTGATCCTGTAAACATAAAAGTCTGTATCAACTTGCGACTCTTTTATCCCTCTGTTCCAACTCCCGGTCTCAAGGGCAGCCCTGATGATCCCCCCTACCCTCCTGTCTCCCCTTGAAAGAAGGGCCTGGAGATATGAATCCTTCGGGTTCTCATGGTTGACCTCTATGTTCCCCTCTTTTTTGAGGGACTCCTTTATATATTTAAGCTTATTGCCCAAAGACTTCACATCTTCCATGGGTGACCACTGGAACGGGGTCCAGGGCTTTGGTATAAAAGGGTTTATGCTGAGTGTAATTGTCCCAATCCTCCCGGCCTCTTTTGTTAACACCAAGACTTCTTTTTTTATCCTCTTTGCAAGCTTCACAATCCCCTCTATATCTTCGTCCGTCTCAGTCGGTAAACCTATAAGGAAATACAGCTTTGCATTCAATATCCCTCTTGATATAGCCATCTCTACCGACTTTAGAATGTCCTCTTCTGAAATACCTTTATTTATAACATTTCTTAGGCGCTCTGTCCCTGCCTCCGGCGCAAAGGTCATGGTCTTGTGTCCGCTGTCCTTCAACGCATCCATCAGTTCGTCGGTAGTTGAATCCATGCGGAGGGAGGAAACCGACACCTTCTTCCCCTTTGCGATAAGAGGCACACAGAGGGAATCGATGAAGGGATAATCGGATACTGCCGCACTTACCAGGCCGACTTTCACCCCCCCTTTCGTCCCCCCCTTGCTAAGGGGGGGATTGAGGGGGGGTGCCTCCAATGATTCCAATATCTTTTCCGGCCTTCTTATCCTAGGAGGAAGGTATATGAACCCTGCTGTGCAGAACCTGCATCCCCTTCCGCAACCCCTGCTTATCTCCACAAGATGCATTCCGGAAAACTCAGTATCATGCGTAAATATCCTGGACATTGTCGGGGCGCTGTCTATGTCCCTGATCCATCTCCTTTTTAACTTTCTCGGGGCTTTTATTTTATTAAGGAACGATTCTATCTCTCCATTTTCCTTGTAGGTTACCTGATAGAATGAAGGGATGTATGCGCCTTCCAGTTTGGATACGCTGGAGAGAAAGTCCTTTTTGTCTCCATTGCTGTTCTTTATAAAGCTGTCTATAAGCTCGTTGACAACCTCCTCCCCCTCCCCTATCAGGAAAAGGTCGATAAAATCGGCCATAGGCTCAGGGTTAAGAAAAGTTGTCACCCCTCCGGCAATGACGAGGGGGTAATTCTCATCCCGCTCGGACGCGAGAAGAGGGATATTCCCCATTTCAAGGACCTTCAAGGCATTAAGGTAGTCGTTTTCAAAGGGAATGGAAAAGGCGATGATGTCGAAATCCCTGAGAAGCCTCTGCGATTCCAGCGAAAATATCTGTGTGCCGGTCCTCTGATATTCATCCATATCCTCCCTGTCAGGCAGGAACACCCTCTCGCAAATGGTGTCCTCTCTCTGATTTAGCAGATAGTAGACCTGCTGGAACCCAAGGTTAGACATGCCTACATAATAGGTGTTGGGATATATCAGGGCGACCGTGACCTTCCGCCCCCAGCGTTTTATAACTGTTCCGCTCTCCGCAAAGAGACGCCTGGCTGATTTTTCTTTTAGTTTACGGGACATAGGATCGGTGTTGGGGTCAAATAAGAGAATCCTCTTTCATCAGCCGTCTTCCATGGACAACAGTAACAATCTTTATTTCATCACGAGTGGAAAGATACCGGTATATTACACGATAACTGTCAACAATGATTTCACGGTGGGGCAAAGATGGGAATTCAGGAATGCTGCGACCGGATGCAGGGAATATGGTTAGGCGTTCAGCAGATTTAAAGATTTTTTCTACCTGGAATTGCGCATATAACGGAGAATCGCGGGCAATAAAATCATAGATGCCCTCCAAGTCGGCTAAAGCCTCTTCATTCCATATTAGTGCTGCCATTTCTTAGACAACCTTGCTACGGCTTCATTATGGGTCAGCATTTTGCCTTCAGCAATATCGGCATCTCCGGCTTCTATCTTCTGAAAGAGATAAAGCCGGTACATCACTTCCTCAGTATCAACACTTTCTGGTAGGTCTTTAAACATGCCCTCTAATTTTGCTTTTTCGATATTCATCAGCTTATCCTCCTCCGAAACAAGGTCCCAAATAATATTAAATATATCAGATTGAATCCCTATTTACAATCATCA
This sequence comes from Desulfuromonadales bacterium, assembly GCA_919902985.1. GTDB lineage: Bacteria > Desulfobacterota > JAENJC01 > JAENJC01 > JAENJC01 > JAENJC01. Next base: position 43,737 of record CAKKSC010000012.1, read on the forward strand.
AAAAAACGCCCACTGATCTCTCAGACCAGCGGGCGTTTTATCTACCTGAATTCTTCTTGTGCTTAACCTTTATCCTTTAGCCTTAAACCTTCTTCTCATCCCTGCCAACCCCACAAGACCGGAGCCGAGGAGGAGCAGGGTAGACGGTTCAGGGACTGGGTTTGTATTGGACTGACCATACTGGAGATGGTCAACCTCTATTCCACCACCGGTATTGCTGATCTTTATGGCTGAGATGCCATCAGCATCGATTAATCCGAAGAAGCTATCTTCAGCAGTAGCGCCGGAATGGCCTTCGTCAGCAATAGCAACGGGACCTATCGTCCCCAAAGAAACACCACCGGATCCAAAGGCTTCAAATAGGGTATTACCTGCACCATCTGTCCAAACAATTCCAACCTGTGTCGGGAGACCCCCAAGAATTGAAGCGTTGAAAGTGAACATAATGCCAGTCGCGCCAGACGAACTAAAATATGAATCGCCAAGCAGCCCCGACCCATCAATGCTCCCGTCATCGGCATCGACAGAGTCGTGAATTGAAGGACCAAAAACTACACTTGTAACGCCACCAGCAGATGCAATCACGCCAGGGGTATCGAGTAGATGGTCTTCAAAGGTTTCCAGATAGGTTGTTCCAGCAGTAATATCAGTGCTGAATGGACTATCGGCTTGACTTAGATAAGATGTAGGCCCCAAAAATGTTGGAACTGCATTTGCATTTGTCAACACGGTCATAGAGATCAATACCGCAAGGCCAAGGACTTTAATGCTTCTGTTTCTCATTAGTCTCACCTCCTTTGCAAATTATATAGTAGACTGGCAACCAATCTTTATACACATAATTAAGAACAGTGGGCCATCTGCACTGTTTACTTACTTTAACTTCTTTTTACGCCTTAAACCTTCTTCTCATCCCTGCAAGCCCGACAAGACCGCTGCCAAGAAGGAGGAGGGTGGAGGGTTCGGGAACAGGGTTCGGAAGTGGCGTAGTTCCGATACCATCGAGGAAGGCGGAGGCGCCAT
>CAKKSC010000013.1 GCA_919902985.1 Desulfuromonadales bacterium
TGTAATCATTCAGCTACAATGGCCATATATCTATGCAGCTTCCTGTCCGCCCTGTTAAACTGCTTTTAACCTCGGAGTGGGGTCGGATGAAAGGCTGCGTAGATGACGCAATCTCAACTCGTACGTTTACAATCTTTTTTACCATTAATTCGTAGTGGAAGTCTGCCTTCAAACCTTGCCGCCAGGCTGCTGAATATCAGCGGCAGGCAATTAAGAAGATATCTACAGGGCGAAGGACTTTTGCCCCGAGTCGCCTGGAACCGGATTACGGAAGAAATGAAACAGGAGGTAGTAGCTTTAAAGAAAGAAAACCCAAACCTTAACTGCCAGTGGGTTAGTGAACTCGTCAGCGACCGATTTGAACAACCAATTTCCCAACCCAGTGTCTGGCGGATATTAAAGTCAGAAAATCTTTTAACAAAAGAAATTGGAGCTTCAATAGTAAGGGCGAGGTTTGAAGCAGAGGCCTGCGGCGACTTGGTGCAGATGGATACCACCTGGGGTTACTGGGTCAATGGACAGCGGATAAATTTAATTCTGCTACTCGATGATCATTCGCGGTATATTATGGCCGCGGAATTCTTTTGGGAAGACTCGGCCTACAACAACATGCAGATGATTCGGGACGTAGTGCAGGATTATGGCCGTTTTAAAGTACTTTACACCGACAACGCCAGTTTCTTTAAGGCTATCAGGTACAACCAAAGCAGATTCTATTCCTTTAAGCAGCCGGAGTATGAAAGCGAAATTACCAGAGCCTGTAGGCAAATCGGCATTACCCATATTACTCACAAACCTTACCAGCCCCAGGGCAAAGGAAAAATCGAAAGGATTTTCCGCTTTATCCAGGAACGGGTAATCAGCCAGTTTGAAAAGGAAAAAGTCTGTGACTTGGAAAGCGCTAATGGACTTTTGTGGGAATGGATTGACTGGTACCACGAGAAGCATGTCAATCGGACAACCGGCATGACACCAAAAAAGCGGTTTAACCCAAATGGGTTTATCCCGCTTTCCGGAGAAGTAAATCTAGACGATGTCTTCTGCTTCAAGGATACCAGAAAAGTGGATAGTTGCAATAGTTTCAGTTTTGAAGGAACAACTTACATAATACCGAAGGAGTATTGTATGGTAGCGTTTAAAGTTGACTTACATATCCATCCCTTCCGCTCAATCAGAGTCTTCCATAACGGAAAGTTTATCTGTGAACTGCCAATCAAAGTAGACTAATCAAATATTAATTTACGACTCCTCTCCGAGGTCATGGAGCTGAATAGATAAGCGGACAT
>CAKKSC010000014.1 GCA_919902985.1 Desulfuromonadales bacterium
CCATGCTCATGCCCCTTTTCCTCGGCAAATACAATCCCTGCCGACAATAATGTAACTGCGACTGCTGTAATTAAAGTTCTTTTCATTAGCTCTCTCCTTGGTATTTTTGTAGGGGCAATCCATCGGATTGCCCGCGTTAGGTTAATTCCTGAACTTGTTATGACACTGAACGCATCCATTCAGGAGCTTATGGGTGACGTCCTGCACCGCTTTCATGTCACCCTTTCTTGACGCCTCGATCAGCGCCTCAAGCTTGCCATGGAACTGCTCGTCCATGTGGATGAACTCCTTCATCTTGTTGCTGTTCTTGGGGAGTTTGATCTCGCCTTTTTCCAGGGCCTTCTCGGTATTGGCCTTTGCCCTGTGGACTTCATGAAAAGGTTCTTCGATGGCCCCAGGGTTATTTAGAATGAGGGAATCCAGGAGATTCTTGAACGCATCATTGAGGAGCCTCATTTCTACTTTCACTGGATTATCCGCAGCCGGAGCGTTCTTTGCCTCTTCCGCATGTACAGCAACTACTGCACTTAAAGCCATAGAAACAGCTGCACTTACTATCCACTTTTTCATTTTCTCACCTCCTTTTGTTTGGTTTAAATACCGTTAAAACCATGTTACTCTCGCTAAGGCGCAAAATTAGCAAAGATTAAATCCATCATTTTTATTCATTTACCTCCTCCCGCAATGTCTGACGTTCAGCGGCTGTGTTCATGATTACTGAAGCGCCCGTCCTTCCCCCGCCTCCTCATACGTCCGTCCATCGCGGATGTGGTAGATGCGCTTGAAAGTGGGAATGATCTTTTCGTCATGGGTCACCACGATGATCGCGGTATGATACTGGCTGGCCATCTGGTTGAGGATGCGCACCACTGCCAGCGCCCGCTCGCTGTCCAACGGCGCGGTGGGTTCGTCAGCCAGGATCACCGGCGGCCTGTTTGCCAGCGCGCGTGCAATGGAGACCCGCTGCTGCTCTCCGCCGGACAGTTCGGATGTTTCCGCGCTGGCCCGGTGTGCTACGTCAAGCGCTTGCAGCAATTCAAGCGCGCGGGCGCGGGCTTCTCCGTTGGGTCGCCCCGCCAGCATCGGCAACAGCGCCACGTTGTCGGTTACGTCCAGAAAAGGGATAAGATAAGGGGCCTGAAAAATGAAGCCGATGCGGTCGCGGCGCAGCACCCGCAGGTCGGAAATCCTCCAGCCATTGTCGTAAATGACCTCGCCGCCCAGGGTCATGCGGCCCTGCGTCGGTTCTATGACCGCCCCCAGGCATTTGAGCAGGGTGGTCTTACCGGAGCCGCTGGGACCAATGAGGCCGACCACTTCGCCGGGGGCGACACTCATGTTCACTTCCTTTAGCGCATCTACAGCAGTCGCGCCCTCGCCGTAGCGTTTGCTCAGGCCTTCGATGTGGATGCCGCTCTCTTTTTTCATATCAACCTCCAATTGCCGTAGCGGGATCTACCTTGAGCGCCGCGCGTATCGCAAGGGTGCTGGCGAGGGTGCAGACGACCATCACTATGACGAAGCCGCGCACCGCGTCACCCGGTTCTAGCAGGACATATCTCGGGAAAAATGGCCCCCAGATGGTGGCTGCAATCCTGCCGATGGCGAAACCGATCAGACCCAACCCCAGCGACTGTTGCAGGATCATGGCGGCAATGGTGCGATTGTGTGTGCCGATAAGTTTCAGAACTGCGATCTCGCGGATTTTGCCAAGGGTCATGGTGTAAATGATGAAAGCCACAATGGCCGCGCTGACAATGGTCAGGATCACCAGAAACATGGCGATCTGCCTGGCGGCAGTGGCGATCAGCTTTGCGATCAGGATATTTTCCATCTGCGCGCGGATAAAGGCCTGTAAATGCTTCCAGCGGCGGATGTCCTGTGCTACGGCCTCTGGCGAGTGCCCCTCGGCCACACGCACCAGCACCGCATTGACATTCCGGTTGCTGTTCTGCGAGGCGTTGATCGCGTCCAGCAAGCCAGGTACGCCGGGGCGGTTGAGTGCGGGATTGGCGCCGGTGCGGGCGCGCTGATTGATGATGGCGTCGTTGTCTTTGAGAAATTGCGCCTCCTGGGCGTCCTTGAGTGGAATGAATACCATCGGGTCCCCGCCGGAGGAGACCATGCGCTGGGTGAGGCCTACCACGGTGTATTCGTGGCGGCGGATTCGGATGCGGTCGCCCACCGCGAAGCCGGTTTTCACATCGGCCACCGCTTCGTAATGACTGCGGGTAATGCGCCGGCCGGCTACAAGATAGCTCGGCTCGCCCGGCTGACCTGGTTCGAAGCCCACCACCATGGCACGCACGTCGGTGTCGCCTTTGCGCACCTGCATAGTGAGATAGCTGACATTGGCGGCTTGCGCCACGCCGCTCATGCCGAGAATGCTTCGATATATATCGTCAGGAATGCTTGACGATTCGGCGTAAGGTCCCAGGGTGTCCTTCTGCACCACCCACAGATCGGCGCCGCTGTTGTTGAGCAGCACTTTGGCATCGTCCACCATGCCGCGGTAGACTCCCGCCATGGTGAATGTAACACCGATCAGCAGTCCCAGCCCCAGTCCGGTGAGAACGAACTTGCTCCAGGAATGCAGGATGTCGCGGCCCGCAAGGTTTATCATTGCGCTTTTTCCACCAGTGATTCAACTACCTTGATCCGGCTGTCATCCTTAAGGTCGCGTTCGCTGAAAACAACCACCTCATCGCCGGACTTCAGGCCTTCGAGAATCTGCACCTTGCCGTCAAGGCCCTCAGTCCCCGTCTTTACCTGTGCGAAGCGCAGATGCCCGTCCGCACGCAGCCAGACGCCGGCCTGGGCGCCGTGATAGCGGAGGCTTGCATTGGGAATAAGCAGAGCGTCGCCGAGGGGAGGCAGACGCAGCGTCACCTCGGCCATTTCGCCGGTGGACACCCCTTGTGGTATATGATCGAAACTCACCTGGGCGATGCGCTCTTCGGTCACGCTGTCGCTGCTAGGTTCGACGCGGATGACCTTGCCGGTAAGCGGTTTTCGCGGATCGGAGCGGAGCGTGATTTCGGCAGGCAGTCCCGTCCGGAGTCCGGCGGAGCGTCCCTGGTCCAGTCTCACTGTGACCCACAGGCTGCTGGTTTGCACCAGCTTCAGCACAGCCTGTCCGGCAACTACGGTGGAACCTGGTTCAGCATCGCGCGATGTCACCACCCCGTCACCGGGCGCCTCCATGCGGATGTTCATCCGTTGCCGCTTCACCCCTTCAAGCTCGGCCTCCGACCTGGACAGGTCTTTCCTGGCTCCGGCCAGCGCGGCTTCCGCTGCGGAAAGTTGGGCATCTGCCGACTTCTGTTGCTGTATCACGCCGTCCACGATGCTCTGGCTGACAAAGCCCTTATGCCGCATCTCTATATATCGTTTCGCCTCGATGGCGGCCAATTCCTGGCGGCTCTTCGCATCATCTATCTGGGCTTCAAAGGTCACCACTACGCTCCGGGCACGGGTAGTCGCGGCAACAGCCGAGGCCACGCGCTCGTCGAGGTCCACCGGCTCCATTTCCGCCAACAATTGACCGGTCTTGACTGCATCACCCACATCGACCAGGACGTGCTTGACCCGACCGGCGGCGGTAGGTCCGATAAGATACATGCGCCGAGCAGCTACTGTGCCAATGCCGAACAAGGCAGGTACAATCTCCCCTTTCGCAACTTGGATCACGGTTACCTTTATCGGTGCGAGCGGACCACTCCTCGCCGCAACCCAACCAAAAACAAGCAGCAGGACAATTCCGAATACGCCAAACCATACCCGCCGTGGCAGTGTCATGAAATTTTTCACGTTTGCCTCCCTTTTGCCTCGATACATTTCCTGTATCCCTTCCAGAGCTTTTCTCCATCCCCCAAAAGAGAGGTCTTAAAGTCGCTAAGGGACCATCTCAGGGCGCTAAGCTGTATCATACCTACAAAGAGCCCGGCCATTGCCGCAGTGTCTGTGGCGGATTTCACACTCCCGTCCTCTACCCCTTCATCTAATATTCCCGTCAGCATCTTGAGATAGCGGTCTATCAGGGAGGAGAGTTTGTCCCGGAGGTCATGTCTGAAATGAAGCTCTGAAGAAAAGACCAGCCTTGGGACGCCCTTGTTTTCCTGTATATGGGAGAGATGGAGCTTGAATATATGAGCCAGCTTGTCCAGGGGGGGAATGTCCCTGGTTGTCACGGCCTTAAGGATATTCGAGATGGTGTCCTCCAGGTCCTCAACGGTGGCCGTAAGGATGGCGTCCTTGTTTTTGAAGTGGCGGTAGATGTTCGCCTCGGATATCCCCACTGCCTTTGCTATCCCTGAAGTAGTAAGCCCCTGAATACCGTCTTTTCCGATGATCCCCAGGGCAGCCCTTACTATCTGCTCTTTTCTTACCTCGGTTGACTCTTTTTTTATACCCATAAACCGCCCCCGTAATATTGTAAGTGAGTATTTACTCACATAATAAGCCAGACGGTATATCTTGTCAAGGAAAAGATAACTATTCAGATAGTTACCTTACCTCCCAAAAAACATCTCAAGCCTGAACAGAATGCCTGGAATGCCTTCGAAATTCATCTCCCTCGGAAACCTTATCTGGGGGGCGACCTCGCCAAAAAGCCACCGCCGCCAGAAGCTATGGCGGTAGCGGACCCTTAATGCGATCTCTGTTAGTTCACTGATCGGCCGTGTCTGATAATTGTTCACCCACTCATAATCCACTGCGTGGCTTGCATCAATTGCCTGGCGTAATGAGAATACGAGGTTAGGGAAGTAGCCGACCCTGCTCTCGTACCAGGCCCCGTCGATGCTTGCACGGAAAAAAAAGTCATGTGGCAGTTTTCGCTCGAGATCAAAGCGGGTGTCCGTTTGCCAGGCTGTGTCCGTCCGGTATGTTGCCTCCTGCGTGAACCGGAAATCCCATGGATCGAGCGGGACGAGGGAGCGGTACCGTGGCGCGACGAACAGGACAGGCTGCCCTTCACTAATCTGGCCGCCGGTCCTGATGATGAAGCTCTCGCGTGATACGGAGCGGATAAAATACTCGAGTGCAGCCGTGAAGTTCCGCTCCTCGGTGGTGGCGGTCTGTTCGCCTGAGACAGCCACCGGGGTCCCGGTACCTTTAGGGGGCTCAGTCGGTTCCGCCGAGAACACGATATGCGCCTTCTTTTCCAGTTGCGGAAGTACCAGCCTCAAGTCTAGGGCTGGCCTAAGCAGTAACTCCGACCGTTCTTCCTGGAAAGCGTCATAGAGCACCCTGACGTAGGAACGGTTATCCTCAGCCACGTAGCGCTCATCTCCGAAAAAGGAGTCGAGCCAGGCAGCGGTCGACATAAGGCCATTGGACAGCTCGCCATGCACCTGATCGACAAGACCTGGCGATTCATCTATTTTCTCTGGTTCTTCCGTAGCGCTCTCTGGCTGGACTATGATCACCTCACTTGCCGGTTCCAGAGAGTTCGTTGGCAATGTCATGATATCTTGCTGTTGAACCGGAGGCGGGGATGGCGTGTCTTCCTCCGCCCAGGCAGGCAGTCGGCAAAAGATTATAGCCATGGTCAGCATAAGCAGGTATTGTTTAGACGGCATCATCACGCTCTCTTTGCACTTAATTTCCCTCGTTTGCCGTTTCTTTCTCCACTTTTTCCTTGCCCTCGATCTCTCCACTCTCAGTTACAACTATCCCCCGCTTGACCATTATGTTATAAATTATCCTGGAGCGGTTCCCTACATATTTCGAATCGCCAACCGGCTTGTATCTCCTCGGATTCGGGAGGACAGATGCAAGCCTTGCAGCCTCTTCGGGGGTCAAGTCTGATGCTGGTTTGCTGTAATAATGCCGGGATGCGGCCTCTATACCGAATATCCCTTCACCCCACTCGGCCACATTCAGATAAAGCTCAAGTATCCTCTTCTTTGATAGGGTTCTCTCTATTCTCCATGTAATGATAGCCTCCTTGACCTTCCTTAAAGGATTTTTTGATGGAGTCAGATACAGGTTCTTTGCAAGCTGCTGACTTATGGTACTTCCGCCGAGCTTGAATTTCTTCTGCTTTATATCTGTTTCAACCGCCTTCTGGAGTGCATCGAAATCAAAACCCTCGTGGGACCAGAATTTATCGTCCTCAGCTATAAGGACGGCCTTTACAAGATATGGCGATATCCTTGAATAGGGAGTCCATACCTGCCTTATCTTTATTTTCTTCCCCTCCCTCTCCCATTCTCTTTCACGGTATTCCATGAAGGAGGTCTTCTTCGGGTTTTCTTTCTTAAGGGTTGAGACAACAGGATAGATAAAGAAAAATCCTGCACCCAGGAGGATTGCGGAGATAAATACCAGTGCGGTTATCTTAATCCTTATCCCGACCATTTTGACTAAAACACCCATCTCTGGCAGATATGAAACCATATATATTTGAAAAACTCGCTTGTCACAAGTTTCAGGCTTTTCTGGCTTTGCCACCATTCTTCATCTTTAAAATTCGGGCCACTCACAGGATGCCTGTAAAGCCTGACATCGCCATGGATGGCCGTGCTGAATAGGGTAAAGGCCCTTTTCATGTGATAGTTTGAGGTTACAAGGACCAGGGATTTGAACCCTTTATCCTCAACAATCTTTTTTACATTAAATGCATTATCAAGCGTCCTCCTCGATTCAATATCTAAAATAATCCTCGAAGTATCAACAGTGGTTTTAATATCCCTGCCTGGAAATATTGTATCAAGTGTGCTGGTTTCCTCGACTCCTGACAATATGAGGTACCCTCCTCTTCCCTCCCTGAAGAGCCTGAGGCCTTCCTCGACCCTGCCGGCACCTCCCGTAAGGACAACGATGGCATCGGCATAAGTGATTTCATCGGTCGCTACCCTCAACTGATTTATAAAAAGAGAGAAAAGGATAACAATGTAAAGCAATAACAATGTGCCAATGGAGAGCCAGAAAGACTTTTGTTTTTTCATAACTTGGCACCCTTTGATAAAATGAAACCAAAAAAAATTGGCTCTTTTCACTGATCTTAGCATCCTTTTTAATCCTTCCAGGCTATAAATGCAAGGGTTATGAATTAGCCAATGATCGTATTTTCTCCATTATTCTTTCTGCGGAGAAAGACAGGAGATACAAGCATATATGTTCCAACTGTGAAAAAGTATCCACTATATTTATCATGTTACAGCTATGACTTTTAACTTGACAACCGTCCCTGCATTTACTATTATGTTCACCCGTTGAACGCTCTGGATATAGAGCGTAGTTGAGAGGCTGAAGGCTGGTCAGCCTTAACTTTTTATTTTATATGGACGAACATCATCTGAAAACCCTTAAGGAACTCTCCAAAGATAGCGCTCTCTCCCAGCGCGACCTTTCAAAGAGGCTCGGCCTCAGCCTGGGAAGGGTGAATTATGTCCTGAACGCCCTTCTGGACAAAGGGCTGGTTAAGGCGGAGAGGTTCAAGAACTCGAAGAACAAACTTGCGTATATGTACCACCTGACACCGGAAGGGATAATAGAGAAGATGGAACTGACGTATCATTTTTTGCAGAGAAAAAAGAAAGACTACGATTCTCTGGGAATGGAGATAGAGGAGCTAAGGAGAGAGTTGGAGATCGAAGCTGGGGAATAGCCTGTAAGGGTGTCAGTTGAAGAAAGCGGTTGCTGTTTGTCCCATTGGCTTGCCAGCCAGTTTAGCTGAGGTTGAGGAGATATTATCGTCTCCCAAAAAATGAACTGGTGGAAAATCTCCTGCGAATAGGAAAGATAAAACAATAATAACATATTTGCTACATCCTGAAGAATAAAGGAGTCAAGATGGGAAAAAAGGTTCTTGTTACAGGGGCAGCAGGTTTTATCGGTTTTCACCTGTCTAAACGCCTGATTGAGCGCGGGGATCAGGTTGTAGGAATAGATAATCTAAATGATTATTATGATGTGAGCTTAAAAAAGGCCAGACTGGCCCAATTGGAAGGACGATCAGGTTTCAGGTTTGTGAAGATGTCTCTTGAGGACCGCGAAGGGCTTCTTGGATTGTTCAAGGAGGAGCGGTTTGACAAGGTGGTGAACCTTGCGGCCCAGGCAGGGGTCCGTTATTCTCTGATAAATCCATACGCCTATATTGATGCCAACATCGTAGGTTTTATCAATATCCTTGAAGGTTGCAGACATAATAATGTAAAACACCTGGTATTTGCATCATCAAGTTCGGTTTACGGCGCCAATACGAAGATGCCATTTTCAGTTCATGACAATGTAGACCATCCGGTCTCCCTTTATGCCGCCACAAAAAAGGCAAATGAACTCATGGCCCATACATACAGCCACTTATATAAATTGCCATGCACAGGCCTGAGGTTCTTTACAGTGTATGGCCCCTGGGGGCGTCCCGATATGGCCCTCTTCCTGTTTACAAAGGCGATCATTGAAGACAGGCAGATAGATGTATACAACTTCGGGAAGATGCAGAGGGACTTTACTTATATTGACGATATCGTTGAAGGTGTGATCAGGGTAGTCGACAGACTTGCAGTACCAAATTCGGCCTGGTCTGGCGATGCGCCTGATCCCGGAACCAGTTCCGCCCCATATAAGATTTATAATATAGGGAATAATAATCCCGTAGAACTGATGAGGTTCATAGAGGTACTGGAGGACGCCCTTGGAAAAAAGGCAATAAAGAACTTCTTACCCTTGCAACCGGGAGATGTTCCTGCTACTTACGCTGATGTTGGTGATCTAATGAAGGATGTAGGGTTTAAGCCGGATAGTCCAATAGAGATAGGGATTAGAAGGTTTGTGGAATGGTACAGGGGGTATTATGGGCGCTAAATTAGATAGAGTAGTTTCTGTTGTTGGCCTCGGTTATGTGGGGCTGCCTGTTGCGGTTGCCTTCGGAAAGATTGATAAAACAGTCGGCTTTGATATCAACGCCAAGCGCATACAGGAGCTGAAAGAAGGATACGACCGTACTGGAGAGGTTACAGCTGAAGAGCTTAAATCTGCCGAAATAATCTTTACAGACAAGATAGAGGAGTTGAGTCTGGCAGATTTTCATATAGTTGCCGTACCTACCCCTGTTGATGACGCAAAACAGCCGGATTTGACCCCTATGCTGAAGGCTTCGGAGACTGTCGGAAGGGCTTTGAAAAAAGGGGACATTGTTGTCTATGAATCTACCGTTTATCCAGGAGTTACGGAAGATGAGTGCGTGCCGATACTGGAGCGGGTTTCAGGTCTTAAATGCGGAAGAGACTTCAAGGTAGGTTACAGCCCTGAGAGGATTAATCCCGGTGATAAGGAGCATACATTTACCAAAATAAAGAAGGTGGTTTCAGGCCAGGATGCAGAAACCCTTGAGGTCGTTGCTTCTGTTTATGAATCGGTGGTTACTGCCGGGGTCCACAGGGCGGCAAGTATAAAGGTCGCTGAGGCTGCGAAGGTAATAGAAAACACCCAGCGGGACCTCAATATTGCTCTTATGAACGAACTGGCTATCATATTCGATCGGATGGGGATTGACACCAATGATGTACTGGAGGCGGCAGGCACTAAATGGAACTTCCTGAAATTCAAACCAGGCTTGGTAGGAGGCCATTGCATAGGGGTTGATCCCTATTATCTTACCCATAAGGCTGAAAAGATAGGGTACATCCCCCAGGTCATTCTGGCTGGACGCAGGATCAATGACGGCATGGGAAAGTTCATAGCCCAGCGGACGGTCAAGGAAATGATCCATGCTGGACATGGGATACACGGCTGTACTGTAACAGTGCTGGGGCTTACATTTAAGGAGGATTGTCCTGACCTCCGTAATTCCAAGGTTATTGATATAATACGTGAGTTGCAGGATTACGGGATCAATGTACAGGTACATGACCCTCTTGCGGATCCGGCAGAGGCTGAGCATGAATACGGTGTCTCTCTTGTCTCGATGGAGAAGCTGAAGCCCGCTAGTGCTGTAGTGATGGCGGTGGCGCACAAGGCCTTCAGATCTCTTCCTGTTGCCCAATTAACTTCTCTTATGAATAGTAACCCGGTATTGGCCGATGTGAAGGGTATTTATAAGCAGGATGCTTTGGAAGAGGCTGGAGTAAGGGTGTGGCGGCTTTAGAAAGTGAAGATGTCTGACTTGACATGATAGAGTAGAGAAACCTCTCCAGTCATATCTATGATGAGGATGAGATAAAAGAGATACTTGGCAAGATAGTTGACTATAGGAATGCATTTCAAGACTTGCTATTGTCTCTTGAAGAAAGGTTGAAAAGTGAGAGGTAATTCAGCCCATGCCGGTTGAAAATAGGAAGACAGCTGTGAGAGCGGAAATAGAAAAAATCTTAAGCTATTTTAAAAAGCTACCTGAGGTGATGGCCCTTTATATCTTTGGGTCGTTTGATACACAGTTTGAAAGAGCAGACAGTGACATAGACATAGCAGTACTGGTTTCCAAGGGAAATAATAAAGAACTTGAGGTTTTAAAAAGCGAATATTACAATGCCTCGCCAGGGTTTTCCATGCGCACCATTGATATCGTCATTTTAAATACGGCTCCAACCTATTTAAAGCATCGAATATTAAAGACAGGACGGATACTGCTTGATAAGAATCCGTCTCAGAGGAAAGAGTTTACGGCGTTGGTTCTGCAAGAATACTTTGATTACAAACCGATTGAGGACCTTTACTTTAGTAAACTGAAGTCAAGATTCAGCAGGGTGGTACATGGTTAACCGGTCGATCATTTCCCGGAAGCTTATCTCAGTAGAGGAGCATGTAAGGCGTATAAAAGAGCTGCCTTCAACTTCACTGGATGTATTTAAAAAAGACACTAACAGTCAGGACATACTCCTCTTCAATCTTACTCAGGCTATCCAAAACTGTATTGATATAGCTGCTCATATAGTGAGCGATGAGGGATGGGGGTTGCCGGGGACTCAGAGCGAGATATTCGATATTCTGACGGATAAAGGTCTTATATCAAGGGACTTTGCTGGAAGGCTTATAGGCATGGTTGGTTTCAGGAACAGGGTGGTCCATGAATATGAAAAACTTAACCTTGAAATAGTCTATAAAGTTTGGCAGGAGCGGCCCCGGGATGTCGAGGAGTTTGCATTTGTGGTAGTGGAAAGGTTTGGTTGAGCGTAGAAAGGAGTGGAATGCCAAGGATGTCTATCTTCTCTGGAATCGTTGTTTATATGTATATGACGATCATAATCCGCAGCACTTTCATGTGGCTTATGAATGATTAGAGGCTATGTGCAATTTTTATGGTAAGATTATAAAAGGATATATCCCGACAAAAGGACAAAAGCTTATTCAAGAATGGTGCGAATGAGGTGGAACTGACAATCATTTTTGCAGAGAAAAACGGAGGAGTACGATTCTCTGGGAATGGAGATAGAGGACCTAAGGAGAGAAGTGGAGACTGAAGGTGGGGAATATACTGTAAGCCTGCCGGCTATATATCAACGGTAAAAATAGTTCCTATTTTTGTTGTAACCCACGAACATACGTTAGTAAATATGGAGTTAATCCCAGATGTAAAGCAGTGTTGGTATGCGATTCATGTCAAGTTCAGGCATGAATTTAAAGTGCTTGATAGGTTAACAGGCACAGGAGTCGAAGCATTCCTGCCAATTGTGGAACGGCTCAGCAGATGGAAAGACAGAAAAAAGCTTGTGGCCTTTCCGCTCTTTCCTGGTTATATGTTTGTTCGTATCACCACAAGTTATGAGAGCATATTGTCTGTTTTAAAGACCAAGGGTGTTGTAAGATTCCTGGGTATGGTTCCCGGCGAGCCTGAGCCCGTTGCAGATGATCAGATAATTCGCTTGCAGCGACTGGTTGAAAGTAAAGAGGAGCTTGACCCTTATCCCTATCTGAAAGAAGGACAAAGAGTCAGGATAAAAAAAGGTCCGCTTGCTGGAATGGAAGGGATACTTGTTGAAAGGGCGGGGAAACATCTACTTGTCCTTTCAGTTGATATTCTTCGGCAGGGAGTATCCCTGAAAATTGAGGCATCTGAAGTAGAGAGACTTTAGAGTCAGGTTAGTTATTCCTGACTCATAACTCTAAATTGCCTTCTTGGCTTATATCCGTGAAAATCTGGATATGTAACCGAGGGAGCGGAGCTTTGCTAATAGATAGCAAAGGGCCTTCAGGGAAGATGCTTTCATCTGAGAAGATTGCTTTTGGGGTATATTGACTAAATCACAGGCACAGAGGTAAAGTTTATGATCACTAACGCATCCATCCTTATCACTGGCGGCACCGGTTCTTTTGGCAACACCTTCGTGCCAATGACCCTCGCCAAATACAACCCTAAGCGACTTGTTATCTATTCCCGCGATGAGATGAAACAGTGGGGGATGGCCCAGATGTTTGAAAACGACTCTCGAGTAAGATTCTTTATCGGCGATGTCCGCGACAAGGACCGTCTTGCCCGTGCGCTTGATGGCATTGATTATGTGATCCACGCGGCGGCTACAAAAATTGTACCTACGGCAGAATACAACCCGTTTGAGTGCGTCAAGACCAACATAAACGGTGCGATGAACTTGATAGATGCCTGTATCGATCACGGAGTCAAACGAGTAGTTGCGTTATCAACGGATAAGGCAAGCAATCCGATCAACCTTTATGGTGCAACTAAGCTCGCCTCCGACAAATTGTTTGTTGCCGGCAATGCATATGCCGGAACACATGACACTCGTTTTGCGGTGGTCCGCTATGGCAATGTCATGGGTTCACGAGGATCAGTGATCCCGTTCTTCATGTCTTTGGCGCATACAGGTGTTTTGCCCATTACTGATAGCAGAATGACCCGCTTCATGATCACCCTGGAACAGGGGGTTGAACTCGTCTGGCATGCCTTTGACGACATGGAGGGTGGCGAGATATATGTCAAAAAGATCCCCTCCATGACGATCATGGATATTGCCAAAGCCGTTGTGCCAGCGGCTAAACACAAGATCATCGGGATTCGGCCGGGTGAAAAGATCCACGAGCAGATGATAGGTCTGGAGGATGCGGCTCATACTTACGAATATAAAGACCACTTCAAAATTCTTCCGGCGATTCATAACTGGTCTTCGGATCCTTCGCGCATCAACGGTGGCAGAAAAGTAGATGAGGGGTTCATGTACACTTCTGACAACAATCCAGAATGGATGCCTGTCGAGGCGCTACAGGCATGGATCGAGGCGCATCGCAGCAAGATAGGTGCAATCTAATCCGGTATGAACTCGACTGTCCTTATTACAGGAGGCTCGGGGCTGCTCGCCCTCAATTGGGCCTTGGCAATCAGGGATCGTTATTCCGTTACCTTAGGTCTTCACAAGAGGGATGTGTCGCTTGCTGGTGTTCAAACCCGGCAGATTGATCTTGAATCTGTCGATCAACTTGTCAGCGCGCTTAAAGCGGTTCAGCCTCAGATGATCATCCACACCGCTGGCTTCACCAGCGTAGAGGGATGTGAAGCCAAGCCGGACCTGGCCCAGCACATCAACGTAGAGCTTGCTGTTAATGTTGCACGTGCCTGCAGCAAACTCGGACTGCAACTGGTGCATATCTCTACGGACCATTTATTCTCCGGGGAGTCGTCATTCGTGGACGAAACCCACCCGGTCGAACCAAGGAATGTCTATGGACGTACCAAGGCCGAAGCAGAGTTTCGAGTCCTTGAGGTTCATCCGCAGGCACTGGTGATTCGAACAAATTTCTATGGCTGGGGTCCGAGCTATCGCCGTTCGTTCAGCGATGTAGTCATTGAAGCGCTTCGCTCAGGTAAAGAACTGCCCTTGTTTAAGGATGTCTTCTACACACCCATTCTTATAGAAACGGCAACCCAGGCCGTGCACGACCTGATCAATCTAAAGGCATCTGGCCTTTTCCATGTGGTTGGAGATGAACGCATCTCAAAGTACGAGTTCGGGCTCAAGATCGCTGAGGAATTCAGCCTTGACCCCAGCCTCATCAACCCCGGATTCCTGACCGACCAGGTCTCGCTAGTTCAGCGTCCACGTGACATGAGCCTGTCGAATAAAAAAACCTGCAACCTGCTCGGCAGAAAACTCGGAGGAGGCAACGAACACATGGCAAGACTTCACCAGCAGGAACAAAACGGCCTTGCCCAGGAGATACAGAAACTATGATCCCATATGGAAAACATCATATCGATGAGGAAGACATCCAGGCCGTCGCAGATGTTTTAAGAAGTGGTGTGCTGACTCAAGGGCCGGCTGTCGAGGCATTCGAGCAGGCGGTTGCGGAACATGTCGGTGCCAGATACGCCATTGCTGTTTCAAGCGGCACAGCCGGTTTGCATCTTGCTGCTCTGGCCGCGGGTGTCGGCCCGGGTAAATCGCTGATTACCTCGCCGATTACCTTCGTTGCCAGCGCAAATGCGGCGCTTTACGTTGGTGGGCGGCCCGTATTTGCGGATATTGATCCGGATACGGTCAATATGTCACCGGGCGGCCTAAAAGAGGCGCTTGGAAAAAACCCAGACACCCGTGCGGTGGTACCTGTTCATTTTGCCGGCTTGCCATGCGATATGCCCGCAATCAAATCGGTCGCGGATCAAGCAGGCGCTGTTGTAATTGAGGATGCTGCCCACGCCTTGGGTGCAACGTATCCAAATGGTCAGCGCGTCGGATCATGTGCCTATTCGCTCATGACGGTATTCTCCTTCCATCCGGTAAAGGCGATAGCCGCGGGAGAGGGGGGGATGATCACCACCAATGACGAGCCCACCTATCGCAAGCTCCTGCGCTTACGGAGCCACGGCATCAACAAACTCGATGATCCATTTCAACTGCCGGAGCAGGCAGAGACCAATGGCATTCAAAACCCCTGGTATTACGAAATGCAGGAGCTCGGCTTCCACTACCGCATTACCGACATTCAATGCGGCCTTGCGCTTTCGCAGTTCAAAAAGCTTGACAGGTTCATTGCGCGTCGGCGCGAACTCGTTAAAAGATATGATGAAGCGTTTGCAGGAATGCGGAATTGTCGTCCGGCTCAAGTTGGTGGACGTGAGCAGAGCGGACACCACCTCTATGTGCTCCGGATTAATTTTGACGCGGGGGGCTTGAGCAGAGGACAACTGATGCAGGAACTCAAGGCCCGACAGATAGGAAGCCAGGTGCATTATATCCCTGTGCCTGCACAACCCCATTATCGCAGGCTTGGTTTCAGACCCGATGATTATCCAAATGCTCACAAATATTATCAGGAAGGATTGAGCATCCCACTTTTCTATGACCTGACGGATAAACAGCAGGAGCATGTCGTATCAGCAATCAAGGAGTTGCTATCTTGAAACTTGCTCTTGGCATCATCAACTTCGGGTTAGATTACTTGCAAAGGTTTTCAAAACCTAACGCGGAGGGACCAGGTCGGCGTTGGTTGCATAGATGGATAGAGTAAACTGCGTTGTGTGAATTTTTAGGGCTGTAAAAAGGGTGTACCTC
>CAKKSC010000015.1 GCA_919902985.1 Desulfuromonadales bacterium
CTCAGTTGTTTCAATATTTTATCGTATTCCGAATGAGTACCGATCCAGAACCAGATAATATCTTCACCATGAATGATACCGACAGCTCTATAGTCTTTCGTAATTCTTACTGAAAATATGGGACGTGTAGAATGGACCTGCTTGAAATGTAAACTTGGATAATATGGGTCTTCCTGAAATTGCTTATATACCTCTTTTGCCTGTTTTCTGATTGTCCCTGGCAACTCGCCATAGCACTTCCAGAAACGTTCCATTGTCCTTGAGTTCATAAACGATCAATATCCAATGCTTTTGTTTTGCCCTTCTTGTGCGCTGTTAGAGCTTCATCGGCAAGGTTGTCGAGAACATCTTCCGACTCTGCGAACATCAGCTCCCATTTCTTCTCTGCTTCCAATTCTTCAAGCACCCACTTTGCAAGTGCGTTTTGATCTACAACAGGTAGTTTTGATGCCTCCTTGAAGGCTTTTTCAAGCAAGTGTGTCATTGTCTCACCCCTTTTTCTTTTTGTATACATTATCAGGTTTGTGCTGTGTCGTAAAGTTAAGATGACTCTCCCTTTTTTTACGGATGAATTGTTAAGATAAAGATAACGGCTCTAATTTCCATTGAAACCTTAGAATCTACTTTCTTCATAAATAGAACCATTTACTAAATGGTTCTATTTATGAGGTAGAGCCCAAGGAAACGATAACGATAATTTATAAGCGGATTGCCTAACGTTTGAGTTCACCCGCTCGCGGAAGCGGGCGAAGCCCGCTGTAGCGAGTCGGGTGCAACGAAGGGTTAGGTTTCACCCGCCTATCACGGGGTGGTTGGCTACTCATACGAACCCTTGACCCAGCGGAGAAGCTGGGCATCAAAGGACGCTGGAGTGGTGACTTCAACGTAGTACGCCCAGCGGCTCTTCTGGAACTGCTTGGACTTGACGATTCGCTGACTCGATACCTCCTTGCGTGAAGTGAACTCCACGATGACTTTCTTGGCTTGGACGTGCAGCGCCGCGAAGACCAGTTTGTGCAGGAGGCCAATGTAAGCCTTGCCAACCTTCAACTCGAAATCGGGCAGCTCGGCTTCCAGTTCCGCCAAAATGCTTTCGACCAACGGCTTCATGGCACTTCGAGCACCACGGAAGTGATACTCAAGTGGGTAGGTCGATTGCTTGCTTATTGGAATCTTCATTTCAGCACGGTGTCGTGATCGTGAAACCCAACCAGTTATTAGACAGACCTTTCTATCATGTAAAAAAGGATGTTAGTCAGTTAAAAAGTTATTCAATTCCAAGATAATTGAGTAATATCACAGTCATTAATAAGTTGTCAAATAACAGTTATTGTTTTTCAGCTGAGTGTTACTTCTTTCTCATGAATCGCCGAATGCCCTGGCGAGGAGGTTTATGTCTTCTATCTTGAGGCAGGTGTTGGAGAGAGGGAAGTGAGTGATATCTAAAAAAAGACCCTGGGAGTCTTTCCCAGAGTCTTTTTACCGGTCGTCAAAGTACCTTTTTATATTATAGCCTGACCTGGGTTACTGATACTATATTTGGGAGCTTCTTTACCTCTTCCATTACTCCATCAGATACCGGGGAGTCAATAGAAAGGAGTGATATGGCCATTCCTCCGACCTTGTCCCTTCCAAACTCCATAGTGCCAATATTCACGCTGTTCTTTCCCATGAGGGTCCCGATGTTCCCTATAACACCAGGCCTGTCATGGTTGTATATGAACAGCTTTGTCCCTTCCGGCGTTGCTTCAAGGTAGAAGTTGTTTATCTTTACAATCCTCGGCTCCTTCTTTCCAAAAAGCGTTCCAGCAAGGGTATTCTCTCCTCCGCTGGTCTTTACCTTAATAGTTATCAGTGAAGAAAAGTCTTCGGGTTCGCTCGTTCTGGACTCGACAACCTTTATCCCCCTCTCTTTTGCCATAATCGGGGCATTTACAAAGTTTACTATGTCACCCATGATAGGTGTAAGAAGTCCCTTTAAGGCTGCTATGGTCATAGGGGCCACAGGGGCTGCAGCAACTTCTCCGCTGTATTCGATAACAACTTCCTCAAGTCCGCCCTGGGTGATCTGGGCATGGAAGGCCCCCATCTTCTCAACAAGAGTGAGGTAAGGGGCGATCTTCTTCATCACATCACCGCTGACAGAGGGTACGTTCAAGGCGTTCCTTATGGTGCCGTTTACAAGGTAATCGGCTATCTGTTCCGCCACGTCAACCGCAACATTCTCCTGGGCCTCGTCAGTGGAAGCGCCCAGATGCGGGGTGCATATTACCTGTTCCAGCGCCAATAACGGGTTGTCTGCTGCCGGCGGTTCCTTTTCAAATACGTCAAGGGCAGCTCCTCTGACCTTCCCGGCCTTTATAGCCTCAGCCAGATCGGACTCGTTTATGATCCCGCCTCGTGCGCAGTTTATGATCATTACACCGTCTTTCATCTTTGCGAAGGAGTCCTTATTAAGCAGGTCCTTTGTGTCCTTTGTCATTGGAATATGGAGGGAGATAAAGTCTGCCCTTTTGTAAAGCTCATCAAGGGTCACCAGTTCAACACCAAGCTCAATGGCCTTATCAGGAGATATGAACGGGTCATACGCTATTACGTTCATCTTCAACCCCTGTGCCCTGCTTACAACAATGGAGCCGATGTTTCCTATGCCGATTACGCCAAGGGTCTTGTTCGTTATCTCCTTACCCATATACTTGTTCTTTTCCCACTTGGCGGCCTTTGTTGAGGCAGTAGCCTGGGGGATGTCCCTGGCAAGGGAGAGCATCATCGATATCGCATGTTCGGCAGTGGTAGTCGTGTTCCCGTATGGCGTATTCATTACAATTATCCCGCGTTTGCTGGCCGCAGGTATATCTACATTGTCAACGCCTATACCTGCGCGTCCAATCACCTTCAGGTTGGCGGCGGCCTCTATTATTTCGGCCGTGACCTTAGTGGAACTGCGGATGGCAAGGCCGTCGTAGTCCTTTATGATTGCCTTCAACTCCTCTGGCTTGAGCCCTGTCTTGTAATCCACCTGAACTTCGGGAAACCTTTTAAAGACCTCTA
>CAKKSC010000016.1 GCA_919902985.1 Desulfuromonadales bacterium
CTGAGAACTGGAGCCGCTTCTACCTAATTTTCAACTAAAGTTAGCACACCTTCGGGTTGTTGATAGCGCGAACAAAGTAGTTCAACGCCTGATTGAGATAAGAAAGTTTAACGATGAAAATATAGACGACCTGGGACCGGCGAACCTGTTTTCTTCGCACGACAGGGAGGCCAAAAACAAGAAGGCGGTTGAACTGCTTACGCAGCTGGTGAAGGAGATCAGCGATTTTAAAGACAAGGAGATCATGCTTGCCCACTCCTTTGAATTACAGTTCAGGATTGTTGAGAACGATAACGATACGAACTGGGTTGAAAAGATATCAAATGTAGGCTCTGAAGGAACGGATGTGCTGGTTAAGGCGATGATAAATATCATGTTGCTGAATGTCTTCAAGGAAAGCGCGTCAAAGCGATTCAAGGATTTCAGGCTGCATTGCATGATGGATGAAATAGGGAAGCTCCACCCCAACAATGTCCGCGGTATCTTGAAATTCGCGAATGATAGGAATATCCTGCTCATTAATAGCTCCCCTACAAGTTATAATGCCACAGATTACAGATACACTTATCTGCTGGCAAAAGATGAAAAGAATGTAACTACAATCAAGCGGCTGATCAGAAAGGGAGCGGAAGGATGAAGCTCCCTTTAAACATTGCAAAAAAACTGTTGCTGCTTGAAAACGGAGACAAAATACCTGCGAGCAAGCTGAAGCACACGATCATTCAGGATTTAATTGGGGAGGGAATATTACACAAATCAGGTAGAATTAAAAGCGCAATTCAAATTTCAGATAAAGAGCAATTAAATCTTTTCCTGCAAAACCATTATGCCGTCAATGACCTTAATAGTTACATAGACGCACATGAGAAGGAAGATTTAACCCGTGCTGAACTTGTAGCTGTTGCTGCTGATTCAAAGCTAAGATCAATAAGAACTTTTAAAGGTTTTTTAGTTAACTGCTACGCGCCAATCGAGGCGACACTAAATAACGAATCAATTACAATCACTCCCAAAGAAGGAATATTTAATTTCATTTATGACTTCGAAAAATTTGTTCCGGCACGAGATATTACAATTGTTGGAATAGAGAATTCTGAAAACTTTCGATATATTAACAAGCAAAAGTATTTATTCAAAAAACAAAAGATACTTTTTGTTAGCCGTTATCCCCAAAATCAAAACAGAGACTTAATTAAATGGCTTCAAACGATACCAAACAACTATTTGCACTTCGGTGATTTTGATTTTGCAGGAATAGGGATTTATGTCAATGAATTTAAAAAATATCTTGGCGACAAGGCAACCTTTTTTATCCCGGACAACATTGACAGCTTGATAAGAAATTCAGGCAGCAAAAAACGTTATGACGAACAAAAAATAAATTTTGACATTGCCAAAATTAAAGAAGAAAATGTTTTGAACCTAATTGCCTCTATACACAAATACAAAAAGGGGTTGGACCAGGAAATATTAATAAATGAAGGAAACTATGTTAACTAAAGAACTCATAGAACAGTCATCCAAATACCTATGCTTCACATACAACCGCTACCCTATTGTCTTTTCAAAGGGGAAGGGGTGCAAGCTCTGGGATGTGGACGGTAAGGAATATCTGGACTTTGTGGCTGGTCTTGCGGTTGTGAATTTAGGGCACTGTCATCCAAGTGTGGTCAGAGCCATAAAGGAGCAGGCTGAAAAGCTCATTCACGTCTCCAACTATTACCACAACGAGCCGATGATAGAGCTGGCAAGGCTTTTATGCGAAAATTCCTTTGCAGAAAAGGTCTTCTTCTGCAATTCAGGGGCTGAGGCCAACGAGGCTGCCATAAAGCTTGCAAGAAAATATGCCAAGGAAAATCTCGGCAAGGAAAAGTTTGAGATTATAACCATGCTCAAATCTTTCCACGGGAGGACAATGGCAACCATAACTGCCACAGGCCAGGAACGGTTCCATAAGGGGTTTGAGCCTCTTCTCGAAGGGTTTAAATACGTCCCGTTCAACGACCTGGAGGCGCTTAGAAGGGCTATAACCGAAAAGACCTGCGCAATTATGATGGAGCCGATTCAGGGAGAAGGCGGAGTAAACGTACCTTCAAAAGAGTATATTCAAGGACTGAGAAGACTTTGCGATGAAAAGGGTCTGCTTCTCATATTCGACGAGGTACAGACTGGGATCGGGCGCACGGGGAAACTCTTTGCATATGAGTACTTCGGCATAGAGCCGGATATCATGACCCTCGCCAAGGGGCTTGCAAACGGGATACCGATAGGGGCAATGCTGACAAAGGATAAATTTGCATCGGCCTTTGTCCCAGGCGCCCATGCATCGACATTTGGCGGAAATCCCTTAGCTACTGCCGCAGCTCTGGCAGTTTTGCATACCATTAAGAAAGAAGATATCTTAAGGAACTGCAATATCGTGAGCGGCTATCTTATAAACAGGCTCAAGGAACTCATGAAGGGTTTTGATTTTATCAAAGATGTCCGAGGGATAGGCCTTTTGATCGGGATGGAGTTAACTTTCGATGCCGGAGATATAGTAAAGAAGTGTATGGATAGGGGAATCCTTATAAACTACACCAACGGCAATGTCCTCCGGTTTATACCACCGCTGATAGTTATGGAAGATGAGGTAGATGTGCTGATAACTGCACTGGAAGAGATCTTTTTGGGGATAGCGAAATGAAACGTGATTTTTTATCATTCAAAGACTGGAGCAGGGAGGAGCTCGATTCCATCCTTAAAAGGGCCATTGAGCTCAAGGATATGCGGAGAAAGGGTGTCGTTTCCCATCCTCTGACAGGTAAGACCCTTGCAATGATATTCGAGAAGTCTTCAACAAGGACGAGGGTCTCCTTTGAGGTGGGGATGTTCGAGCTTGGAGGACATGCCATATTTATGAGCCCGCGCGAGACTCAGATAGGGAGGGGAGAGCCTGTAAAGGACACTGCCAGGGTGCTCTCCCGTTATGTGAACGGCATAATGATAAGGACCTTCAGCCAGGAGGTGGTTGAAGAGCTTGCCGGATATGCAGGTGTCCCTGTGATAAACGGTCTTACTGACCTCCTGCACCCATGTCAGATAATGGCCGACCTATTGACTGTCATTGAAAAAAGGGGTACGTATGAGGGACTGAAGGTGGCCTGGATAGGAGACGGGAACAACATGGCCAATTCATGGATAGAGGCTGCTGGGAAAATCGGGTTTGACCTGACCCTTGCATGCCCAAAGGGATATACCCCCAATCCCATGATCTTAGGTGAGGCCCACAAGATGGCCACCGGAAAGATAAGGCTCACCTCCGACCCCTTTGAAGCCACAAAAGACGCAGATATAATTAATACAGACGTATGGGCCTCCATGGGCCAGGAAGAGGAGCAAAAAGAGAGGGAGAAGGTTTTTAAAGGATATCAGATAAACATTGAACTGATTAAGGTAGCCAGAAAAGATGCCATCGTCCTTCACTGTCTCCCTGCGCACAGGGGAGAGGAAATAACTGAAGAGGTCATAGAAGGGCCGAACTCTGTGGTCTGGGACCAGGCGGAAAACCGGTTGCATGTGCAGAAGGCAATAATGGAAAAGCTGATGGGAGGTAATTTGTAGGGGCAGACCTATGTGTCTGCCCAAAAGGGGGTATTGATGAAAAATAGTGTAAAAAAGGTAGTCCTTGCCTATTCCGGCGGGCTTGACACATCTGTCATAATAACTTGGCTTATCGAGAACTACGGCTGCGAGGTAGTGGCGTTTGCAGCTGATCTGGGCCAGGGGGAGGAGCTTGCGCCTCTCAAGGAAAAGGCGATAAAGACGGGGGCGTCAAAGATTTACATAGAAGATTTGCAGCTGGAGTTTGTAAAGGACTATGTATTCCCGATGCTCAGGGCCAATGCCGTATATGAGGGGAGTTATCTCCTTGGTACTTCCATAGCAAGGCCATTGATTGCAAAAAAGCAGATAGAGATAGCCGGGAAGGAAGGGGCTGACGCTGTTTCTCACGGGGCCACAGGAAAAGGCAACGACCAGGTGAGGTTTGAGCTGACCTACTATGCCTTAAACCCTGATATAAAGATAATAGCGCCGTGGAGAGAATGGGAATTTACGTCAAGGCAGTCCCTTATAGACTACGCTGAAAAACGTGGGATACCTGTGACTGCCACAAAATCCAAACCGTTCAGCACAGACAGGAACCTTCTCCATATAAGTTATGAGGGGGGAATCCTTGAAGACCCGTGGATGGAATCAACTGAGGACATGTACACAATGGCTGTTCCGGTGGAAAAGGCCCCCGACAAACCTACATATATAGAGATAGAATACGAAAATGGAAACCCTACAACCATAGACGGCAGGAAGATGTCGCCGGCAGGGGTACTGTCCATGGCCAACAGGCTTGGGGGTGAGAACGGCATCGGTCGTGTTGATCTGGTGGAAAACAGGTATGTCGGCATGAAATCCCGGGGCGTATATGAAACGCCGGGCGGTACTATACTGCATGCAGCTCACAGGGCTATCGAATCTATAACCCTGGATAGAGAGGTCCTCCATCTCCGCGACTCCATCATCCCCAGATATGCCGAACTTGTTTATTACGGATACTGGTTTGCTCCCGAGAGAGAGATAATGCAGGGGATGATAGACGATATACAGAAGAATGTCTCAGGGAAGGTCAGGCTTAAGCTTTACAAGGGGAACTGCCAGGTAGTCGGCAGGAAATCATCCAGGTCCCTTTACAGGCCTGACATAGCCACATTTGAGGACGACAAGGGGCTTTACAATCAGAAGGACGCCGAAGGGTTCATAAAGCTGAACGCACTGAGGTTGAGGATCAGGGCAATGATGGGGAAGAGATGACGCTTCTGTCGACACAAACAGGTGGGCTCAACCCCTCTTACCACTGTGAGGAGGGCTTCCCCGAGCTACTGGAAAAGATACATATGGAGGCAGGATGGGACTTCCGCCACTATAAAAAACCCAGCCTTAAAAGGCGGATATCACTGAGGCTGAACGCCCACAACATCTCATCATACAACGATTATCATTCTGTATTAGAATCAACCCCCCAGGAATACGGAAGCCTGTTTTCAACCATTACAATAAAGGTAAGCGAGTTCTTCAGGGACCCGGAGGTCTTTGACCTTCTGAGGGAATTAATAACTCCTTTTTTTTCATCAGGCGAGGGGCTGCGAGCGTGGTCCTGCGCCTGCGCCCGCGGAGAGGAGGCATATTCGCTTGGAATATTACTTGCAGACTCTCTCGGAGAGGAGAGGCTGGGGAATGTCAGAATATTTGCAACAGATATTGATGAAGGAGCAATAGACATCGCCAGAAAAGGGGTTTACAGGGAGGAGTACCTGCAAAACGTAAGCTACTGGAGCAGAAATAAATATTTCATCAGATCCGACGGAGGTTATAAGGTAAAATATGGCATAAGGAATCTGGTAAAGTTCGGGAGGATTGACATTGTCAAAGACGCTCCAATATCAAAGGTCGATATCGTTCTCTGCAGAAACCTTCTGATATATTTTGAGAAAGAGCTTCA
Organism: Desulfuromonadales bacterium; assembly: GCA_919902985.1. Lineage (GTDB taxonomy): Bacteria > Desulfobacterota > JAENJC01 > JAENJC01 > JAENJC01 > JAENJC01. The sequence goes on from CAKKSC010000016.1 coordinate 5,537, forward strand.
GGGCCGCGTACTGGATAAACTGGACTTTGCCCTTAAACCAGGCGGCATTCTTGTCCTTGGCGGGGCCGAAGCTCTCCATCCTTCTCTTGCATACAGGTATAAAGAGGTCAGGGAAAAAAGCAGGGTATATAGGAAGGTGTCATGACCAGTCTATGGGCAAAACGTTTCAATGACAAAACAATGGGATTTAAAATCATTTCCGCATTTGTCGTGGTTGCCTTGATCCCTATGCTGCTCATTGCATTTGCCTCCTACAAGGTTATAGATGCAAGGCTTATCAAGGAGGCGGATGAAAAGATAAATACAGGCATCAAGACAGCATGGTCTGAGTATCTGGTCCGGGGCGAGCAGATGCGTTACGGGATGCTCCAGGCGGCCTCAATGGGGGAGGTAAAAGAGGCCTTGAAACGTAATGATGCGAAAACCCTCAAGGGGATGTTGACGAACTGGAGGGAGAGGAGGCCCTACGTTGATCTATGGATTGTAGTGGACAGCAGGGGGAAGGTAATATCCCGCCTCAACAGCGACATGAGGGATGATACCATAGATATCAACGGTCTTATCGAGAAGGCAATAAGATCAGAAAAATCCCAGGTATCAGCAGAAATCCTGCCTGCCGAGATGTTGGTCATGGAAGGAGAGGAATTTCACAGACAGGTGACAATACCTGTAGCATTTGGCAGTTCGGAAGATGAATATAAGAGAGATGGGAAACTTGTAGAGAGTGACGCCATGGCCCTTGTAGTTGTCACGCCCGTAGCAGGCGAAGACCAGAAATCTCTTGGGGTCATAATCACCGCTGACATACTAAACAAAGACACGCATGTCCCTGACGCCGTTTCAAATAAACTGCCGTGGCTCTTTACAAGCATCTCCATGGACGGTCTCAGGATAACCACGAACATAAGGGACAGTAACGGCCAGACAGCCGGATGGACCCTTCTTCCTGCTCCAGTTATGTCAAAGACAAAACTCGGAAGGTCGATACTGGGAGAATCGACAATCCTCGGTCAGGAGTTCATCTCCATTTTTGACCCTATAAGGGACAACAAGGGGAAGATAATAGGCCTCCTTGATGTAGGAATGCCCAAGACGCAACTATGGGCCATACAGAAGGAGAATCTGACAGTAATAGCAGCAATAACATTTCTCGGCCTTGCCGTATCACTCGTAGTTGCCATAATAGAGATCCGCAGTATCATAAGCCCTCTGAAACTACTAAGGGAAAAGGCCGACGCATTTGCCGGCGGAGAGATGGATATAAGGATAGATGTTGATGGTGACCCGAACTCGAAAGACGAACTTAAGATACTTGCTCGCGCCTTCAATGCCATGATGAACGATGTAAAGGGAAGGAGCCTTGAGAAGGAGCAGCACCTGAAAGAGGTGGATGAAAAGAACAGACAGCTTATTATGTTTAACGAGAGCCTTAAGACGGTTAATGAGGAGCTTGAGGTGTCGTATGAGGAGGTGCAGAGCCGGACAGAGGAGCTCAATGCGGCCAATGAGGAACTGAAGGTCCTAAACGAAGACCTTGAGAGCAAGAACCGGGAATTAAGGGAAGCCAACCGCAAGATAAGGGAAGAAGAGGTGGAACAGAAAGCCCTCCTGCAGAAGCTGGCCCATTCGGAAAAGCTCTCTTCTCTGGGGGAAATCGTCTCTGGCGTGGCACATGAGCTGAATAATCCGCTCACAGCTATCATGGGCTTCTCTGATCTTCTTCTTGACAAAGACCTGCCTGAAATGGCAAAGAAGCAGTTGAAGATGATAAATGATGCATCTCAAAGGTCTAAACGCATTATTGACAATCTTCTCACATTTGCCAGGGCATATAAACCTGAAAAGAAATATAATAACCTGAACAGTGTGATAACCGGAACCATTGACCTGAAGGATTATCAATTAAAGGTGAACAGTATAGATGTAGAGCTTAATCTTGACCCTTCTCTCCCGAAGACGATGCTCGATGAGCATCAGCTCCAGCAGGTATTCCTGAACATCATAAACAACGCACAGCATGCTGTAGCCGAAAAGGGGATAGGGGGCAGGATTTCAATTAACACCACCTTCGATGACAAGATCATCAGGGCAACAGTATCTGATACCGGGAAAGGGATACCTGAGGACCGTCTAAAGAAGATATTCGACCCGTTCTTTACCACAAAGGAAGTCGGGGCAGGAACAGGCCTTGGCCTGAGCATTTCGTATGGCATAATAAGAGAGCATGGAGGCAACATATATGCAACGAGCCGCCCTGGCCAAGGCGCAACCTTTATCATAGAGCTTCCGATAATCAAGGCACCGGAAGATTCATCCCCTGCCGCTACCTCCAAGAAGAGCCGTCTGTCCAAAAAGGGGAACAGGGCCCTTGTCCTTGACGACGAGGAGCTAATCCTTTCTTTGATAAATGAGGTGCTTGTGGATTCAGGCTTTCATGTGGACACAGCCGTTTCAGGTGATGTCGCCCTCAGGCTCCTTAGTAATCAAACCTACGATCTGATAATAAGCGATTTCAAGATGCCCGGCATGAACGGGAAGGAGTTCTATCACAAAGTTAAATCTATGAAACCGGATGCAGCAAATAAAATAATTTTTATATCCGGCGACAGTGTCAGCGATGGAACACAGACGTTTCTGAAGGACACAGGGAACCTCTTCCTGAAAAAACCATTTACCTTAGAGGACCTGATGAAGGTCATTTCAAAACATATCTCGGCAAATTCTTAATATCAAGTGAAAAGAGAGGCAATCTCATGAAATCAAAACCGTGGTCAGGAAGGTTTACAGAGGACACAAATCAGTTTGTTGAGGATTTCACGGCTTCAATATCTTTTGACAAGCGCCTCTACAGGCAGGACATAATCGGCTCCATAGCCCATGCGATCATGCTCGGGGAGCAGGGGGTCATCACAAAGGCCGAAACGAATAAGATAATCAAAGGACTTCAGGGCATCCTGAAAGACATAGAGAGCGACAACTTCGAGTTCCTCACAGAGTTTGAAGACATACACATGAACATCGAAAAAAGGCTGATAGAGCGGATCGGGGATGCCGGGCGCAAGCTGCATACTGCGAGAAGCAGGAACGATCAGGTGGCCCTGGATATCAGGTTCTATTTAAGGGACGAGATACAGGCGGTTTACGACTATGCCGAGAGGCTTCAGGATTCGCTTGTCTCTCTTGCCAAGACAAACATAGATGTCGTCATGCCAGGATATACCCATCTACAGAGGGCGCAGCCTGTCCTCTTCTCTCACCACATGCTGGCATACTACGAGATGCTGGAGAGGGACAAGGGACGTCTTGAGGACTGCCTTAAGAGACTGAACGTCTCCCCATTAGGCGCAGGGGCCCTTGCCGGGACCACTTTCCCGATTAACAGGGAGGCTGTGGCAAGGGAGCTGGGATTTGAGGGCGTCACAAAGAATTCCATAGACTCCGTCAGCGACAGGGACTTCTCCATAGAGTTCCTTTCCGCTTCTTCAATTATAATGATGCACCTGTCAAGGTTTGCCGAGGAGCTGATACTCTGGTCTTCTTCGGAGTTTGATTTTATAGAGCTTCCGGATTCCTTCTGTACCGGGTCATCGATCATGCCCCAGAAGAAGAACCCGGATGTCCCTGAGCTTGTCAGGGGAAAGACAGGCAGGGTCTACGGAGACCTTTTCTCGCTCCTTACGACAATGAAGGGGCTTCCGCTGGCCTACAACAAGGACATGCAGGAGGACAAGGAACCTGTATTCGATGCCGTTGACACTGTAAAGGACTGCCTGAGGGCATTCTCCGAGATGCTCCCAGGGATAAGGTTAAATAAAGAAAGGATGCTCAAGGCTGCTGGAGGAGGCTTTTCCACTGCCACAGACATGGCAGATTATCTGGTTCGAAAGGGTGTCCCCTTCAGGGATGCCCATGAGATCGTCGGGAAGTGTGTCAGATACTGCATAGAAAAGGGGAAAGATCTATACGACCTGACTTTAAAGGAGTTTCAGAGGTTCTCCAAGGCCTTTGAGAAGGACATCTTTGATTACATTACCGTTGAAAAATCGGTAAACAGCAGGGGCGTAACCGGCGGGACCGCCCTGAAACAGGTCAAGAAGAGGATAAAAGAGATAGAGGGCTGAGACAACCAATCGGGGACGGGTTTACCTTTCTGCAAGATGGGTTAGAAGGGATCGGAAGGAAAAGGGTTCGTCCCTTTTAATCATGGGTTGTGATATTATGGCACAAATAAGAACTGGAGGTGCAAGATGCTGGCAGTTAAAGGTACTTATAAGAACGGAAAAGTGTTAATCAGGGAGAAGGTAAAGACAGAAAAATCGGTTAATGTCATAGTTACCTTTCTCGAAGAGGTGAAGACACCTGCCCTGAAAAAACTTGATATTAGCAGGTTCTCGTTTAAAAAAGCCAAGAAGCTGCTGGCAGGCTACAAGGGATCGCTAAGTGAGGCGATTGTAGATGAGCGTAGGAGCGCTGTATGAAGGCGTTTCTGGATACTTCCTCCCTCATTAAGCTCTATCATCAGGAGGATGGATCAGATTTTGTAATGGAAGCCCTTATTAACGATGTCGAAGAAATATTCCTTTCAGAGCTTGCCGTTTTGGAGTTCCGTTCGGCCCTATGGAAGAAGATAAGGGAAAAAGAGATAGAGGAGAAGGCCGCCATTGAAGTTATTAAATGCTTTCATAACGACAGAGATAACTTCCAATGGATACTGTTGCAATCCGATATTGTCGAATCAGCTTCACACCTGTTGATGAAATACGGCAGCCGTGGGCTAAGGACATTGGATTCCTTGCAGTTTGCGGCTGCCCTGACTTTGAAAGGTGAGCATTGTATTTTTCTTACTTCTGATAAGTTGCTGCGGGGCTTTTTTGAGAAAGAAAAACTCAGTGTTGTATAATAATATTACAGGTTTTCTTTGCACTAAAGTCAACGAGATCACTAACGAAAGAAACGTAGCTCCTCCCTGTTGCAAGGAGAGGTTAGGCATGGTCGGGAGGAAAAGGGTTGCGTCCCATTTATACCCATACTGAAAAGTTGCTTTTTAACTGAAGCGACGCAATGGAATGATTCGATTGAAAACGAAATTAAGCATCTCGTTTGCGCAGTTGCCCAAGAAGAGGCGAACAAAAGTCTGAATGAACATAAGCGAAACTCTATAGAATCACTTGCGCAATCCCTTATAGAGAAGCTCGATACAAAATAAAAGGTAATTTCCAGGGTAAATAATGTGGAATATGGCCCTGATGTAGTACCTTCAAGAAGGAATCATGAAAAAATACCATCTTCAAATCACGTCTCATACCTGTCCTGAGAGCCATTCATTCCTTCGACAGCCCTTCGACATAGCTCAGGCCAGGGCTCAGGACGAACGGCATCGTAGGGCCTTACTTCTCATGGTTTTTTTTATGCTCATAGCTACTGCCTCCTGCGGCAAGAAGCTCCCCCCGGTTGCCCCTGAAAGCGTTGTCCCTGAACCTGTAAAAGAATTAAAGGTTATGTCCAGGGATAGCAAGCTCCTGATAAGGTTTGTGAAACCTTCTAAGAACGTAGACGGCTCAAAGATCACAGACCTCGCTGGATTCAGGATAATGAGGAGGGTCATTGACGATAAGGGCTGCCAGGGCTGCCCTGAGAAGTTCCCGGTTGTTTATGACATAGATATATCTTACCCTAAAGGCGCAGTCGTCGAAGGAGACCGTATATCTTTCCCGGACACTGACCTTACTCCCGGGACAAAGTACGAATATAAGGTTGTTCCATACAACAAGGATGGGTACGAAGGGCCTGAGGCACAAAGGGTTATTTTCACGTGGGATGTCCCAACCGGTAAACCAATAAACCTTACTGCCAGGGCTGGTGATAAGGCAGTTGACCTTACATGGAGTCCCGCAGAGACCCTTGTGGACGGCCCTCCTGTCAAAGAGCTTGCCGGTTTCAACGTCTACAGGAGAGAGGAAGGTAATAAATATCCTCTTGACCCGATCAATCCAGATCCGGTAAAGCAAACGAGTTTTTCTGATTTCGGGTTGAGCAACGGCAAGACTTACAGGTACTCAGTCAAGGCTGTAGTTCAGGTCAATGAAAGCCTTATTGAAGGACAATCATCCGATGAAATTGCAGTAACTCCAAAAGAGGCGATAATTGAAATGCCGTAAGCAGTAAGTCGTAAGCTGTGAGCAGAATAAGTCACAACTTACGGTTCACGGTTCACGGTTCACGGAGGTATAAATGCACCACTTCCAGTACAAAGGTAACGATCTCTATTGCGAGGATATGGCAATTGAAAAGATAGCGAAAGAGGTAGGGACGCCATTTTATCTATACAGCAGAGAAACCCTCGAACACCACTTCAAGGTATTTGACAAGGCATTTTCGGATGTCCCACATATCATCTGTTACGCGGTAAAGGCTAATTCCAACATTGCTATCCTTGATATATTCGGAAGGCTTGGCGGCGGGGCCGACATCGTATCAGGAGGAGAGCTCTTCAGGGCGCTTCGTGCAGGCATGTCGCCGGACAAGATTGTGTATTCCGGGGTCGGGAAGAAAATAGAGGAGATAGACTTTGCCTTAAAGAGCGACATCCTGATGTTTAATATTGAGTCTTCCCAGGAGTTGGAAGTAATAAACCAGAGGGCTGAAAAGCTTGGGAAAAAGGCCAGAATATCGATAAGAATAAACCCGGATGTGGATCCCAAGACCCATCCATACATCTCTACTGGACTAAAAAAGAGCAAGTTCGGGATAGATATAAAGAAGGCCCTGAATGAGTATATAAGGGCAAGGGAGCTTAAAAATATTGAGGTCGTAGGTGTTGATTGTCATATAGGCTCACAGATAACGGAGATAGGGCCTTTCAAGGATGCAGTAGGGAAGATAAGGGAGCTTGTTGTGACGCTTACTTCCGAAGGGTTTGCTATCAGGTATCTCGACCTTGGCGGCGGACTTGGCATCCCGTACCACGCAGAGGAGCCACCGCAGCCTATCGAATACGCCAGGGCAATAATAGATGAGGTCAAAGACCTCGGCTGCACACTAATCCTCGAACCCGGTCGGCTACTCGTTGGGAATGCGGGGATACTTGTCATAAAAGTACTTTACACGAAAGAAGGAGAAGAGAAGTCCTTTGTAATAGTTGACGCAGGGATGAACGACCTGATAAGGCCGAGCATATACGGCTCCTTCCACTTTATCCAGCCTGTGAAAAAGGAGGAAAGGAAGGATGCAATGGTTGACGTAGTCGGGCCGGTCTGTGAGTCAGGTGACTTTTTGGCAAAGGAGAGGCAGATGCCTGAGGCAAGGCAGGGAGAGCTCCTTGCCGTGATGAGCGGAGGGGCCTACGGTTTTGCCATGGCATCCAACTATAACTCAAGGCCCAGGGTTGCGGAGGTACTCGTTCAGGGTGACCGATACCATATAATAAGAAAGCGGGAAACCTTCGAGGACCTGATCCGGCTGGAGGAGATACCGGAGTAAATGATTGCAAAAGGAAAACTGCAAATTGCAAAACGTAACACAAATAAACTATATATTTTGCAATTTTCACTTTGCATTTTGACTTATGAATTTTGGAATTTACATCCACATCCCCTTCTGCGTAAAGAAATGTCCTTATTGCGACTTCACTTCCTTCATCCATGAGGCCGTTCCCGAAGATGAGTACGTCAGCGCTCTAATCAATGAGATGGGGGCTCGACACAGCAAAAAAGGTAGTACGGTACATACCATCTATTTCGGAGGCGGGACCCCTTCTCTTTTCTCTCCTGTGGCTATAGAAGCCATTCTGACCGCAATTTCAAAACAATTCTTCATTGAAGCCCCTGAGATAACAATCGAGATAAACCCGGGAACAGTAAACCTTGAAAAGCTCAAGGAGTACAGGGATGCCGGAGTAAGCCGTCTAAGCATCGGCGTCCAGTCGCTGAACGACAGTCTTCTTACAACTCTTGGCCGTATCCATAATAGACAGGAGGCTTTAGAGGCCTATGAAGATGCCAGGGAGGCCGGTTTTGATAATATCGGGGTAGACCTGATCCATTCTATCCCAAGGGAGTCATTATCCGATTGGAAAAGAGAACTGAATGAGGTCGTGTTGCTCGGCCCTGAACACATATCAGCATACAGCCTCACAGTAGAGGAAGGCACCCAGTTTCATAGCCAGATGCAAAAAGGGGTTTTGCCCATCCTTTCAGAAGAGACACAGGTAGAGATGCTCCTGACTACAGAAGAGATACTGGAAAAGGCAGGGTATGAGCATTATGAGGTTTCAAACTATGCCATTCCCGGATTCCGCTCCAGGCATAACCAGATATACTGGAAAGGAGGGGATTATATTGGCCTCGGTGTATCTGCGCACTCGTATAGGGGACTGGACTTGGGGAAAAGAACTGCCAATACTTCAAGCCTAAAAGAATACTTCCGACTCATTGAAGAAAAAGGAAATGCAGTCATTGAAGAAGAGATACTGACCAAAGAAAAGGCCATGGGAGAGGCAGTTTTCTTAGGTCTGAGGATGCTTGAGGGAATTGATCTGGAAGTATTTAAGGGAAGGTTTGGCGTAGGGATAGAGACGGCCTTTCCTGATGCCGTCAGCGAGCTAACAGAGAAGGGATTATTGGAAATAACTCAAGGTCATCTGAGGCTCACAAAACAGGGGCTGTTGCTGTTAAACGAGGTGTCGGTCAGGTTTGTATAAGACCTTGACAACAATCTGAGCGATTGATAGACTTATCTACAAGTATATGGAGGATTTATGGAAACCACAACTGTAAGAGTTCATAAAATCACTCAGGAAAGGCTTAAAAAGATTTCATCCGCCGAACATGTGTCAATCACCGAACTGATTGACAAGCTGGTTGAGGAGCATGAAAAGTCTTTCTGGAAGGGGTTTGAGGATGAAGCAAGGGCCTTCCTCTCCAAAGAGGAAACAAAGGCCAGAAATAGTTTTGAAGGCTCATCAAACACGCCTCGATTGTCAGATGCGACCAGGTAAAATCAGTCTCCATCCAAAGGTTTTCAGAGAAGTGGGGCGCGGTAAAATCAAGCACCATGCAGGACGTGGATTATATCTTAAAATGCATATTAGGCTTGTGAAAACACTCATGGTTATCCAGTCTTTATAATGCCCGGTGTCGCCATAACAAGCATTGCGGCAGTAGTACGGTTCTAAACACCCAGCTTTTGGAGTCAGGCTTTTATAATTTAAGCAAATCAACAAATCCTGCCCTATAATTCCATTAGCGGCATGGTAATATCACACAAAAAAACTTGTTTGACGATTAACCTATCTGTGGTAAAGTGCCTAAAAAACATTCGTATTTTTTGATTCCGTCTGGCTTTATATGGAAAGACTTTTGCCGTGCGTCTTAGCAGGAGTGTACGCAGAAACTCCCAGCTTAACAGATGGGAGGGCAGGCTCTAAATGGGTGGGAGGCAGATAGAGGTTGTGAGAAAGTAAGTGCAGCAATCAACTAATAGACAGTTTTTAATAAAAGTCCAGATGTTTTCCGATCTCTCAGATCCCGATCTCGACATCTTGCTCAATATAGTTGTTGAGAGGAGTTACAGAAAAGGCGAGGTGATCTTTCACGCTGAAGATTCGGGGAGCGTCCTTTTCATTCTGAAATCCGGGACTGTAAAGATATCTATCAGTGACGGGAAAGGGAAGGAGGACATACTGAAAATAGTTTCCAGCGGTGACTTTTTCGGCGAGATGTCAATGCTTGATGACCAGCACAGGTCTGCAACGGTAACTGCAATGGAAAAATGCAGCGCACTGATCATACAGCGAGAGCTTTTTATAGACTTTATAAAGAAGTACCCGCAGATCCCCCTCAAGATGCTTGCGACCTTATGCAGGAGGTTCAGGAAGACAGATGAGAAGATAGCAAGCCTGAGGTTTGCCGACGCTTACGGAAAGGTGGCAAAAGCCATTCTGGACATAGCCGATGAAAATGGAATCAGAAAGGAAAACGGGATCGAGATCAGCCATATGCTCAGCAGGCAGGATTTGGCGGATATCGCAGGTGTTACAAGGGAAACTGCGACAAGGATTCTGATCGAGTTCCAGAAAAGCGGTTGCATAAAGGTTAAAGGAAAAACCATCTCTATCTTAAACGAGGCAACGCTTAGGAGGGAGCTTTTTTAGGAAATGTGATTCAAATCACGTTATTTCTGAGAACCGCATCATTCTTTAATTAAGACTGAGGTGATATATATATTGAAATAGAGCCTCTTGCAAAAGTCTCAAATTACCCTTCGACACGCTCAGGGTGAACGGTAGCAGGGTTAAAATCATTGACTTTTCCCCGTTCGACGGAGCTCACGACAGGCCGTTCGTGGTGAGCCTGTCGAACCACAAAAGATAGTTTTGCAAGAGGCTCAATAGTAAAGGAA
>CAKKSC010000017.1 GCA_919902985.1 Desulfuromonadales bacterium
TAGTGAAACCACAATATATTGTGGCTGGTTGAGTCAAGTGGATACCCCTATTAGCTATTGCATTATCCAGTTTATCCTTTACCGATTCAAAAATATTACGGCTGCCCTTCTGGTATCCGGTGACATGCCTTTTAAGTTCCGTTTCTACAAGGGTGCAGTTGGATGCATCCCCCGCAGCGGAAAAAGTCCGAGTTGTATAAGTGTAATGGAGAAGCAACCATATCTCGAAGCAGGGGACAGAGGTTATAGCATGAAGAACAGCGCCCTTTTTCAGTCGAGTAGACCTGATTTTATCGAGGGTGGCGTCATAAGTGGAGTGTTTATCCTTATCAAAGACGCAGTAGACACGATCATAGATAGGGTCTTTATTGAACGCCTTAATTGCAGAGGTTACAACGCTGAGCGGATCAGTCCCGGTTGTTTTATCAGCAATGATGATATTGGCATTGCTTAAGCGCAGATGGCTCCGAAGCCCGGAAAAATAGTAGGGTTCGGTCTTTGCCCCCTCGCAAACAATGAGGACAACATCGTAAGGTGCGCGTTTTGCTGCCTTCCGGCGCAAAGACTCCGCGTCACGCGCTTTTCGCTTATGGAATAGATCATCCGTTCCCATCAGAATTTAAATTCTCCAATAAAAGGCAGCGCGCCGTATCGGCCATTAAGATATCCTCTTTCAAGGGCTTCCCCTTTCCGGGGACTGAACTCGGTCAGTGGATATAACTTAGTTGCGCTTTCGCTGTCCTTTTCCACAAACCAGACCTGGTCACGGCGGAAGATATCCGTATCAAGGACAGAGGTATCATGGGTGGTAAAGACCAATTGGGCATTGTTCTTATTAATTTCAGGATTATGGATAAGATTGATTAGAAACCTCACCATAACTGGGTGAAGACTGGTATCCAGTTCGTCAACAAGGAGAATACGGCCCTTAGCCAAGACATCCAACAAAGGGCCAGCAAAGGCAAAAAGCTTTTGGGTGCCCCCTGATTCCTCGGAAATATCAAATGAAACAATGTCTTCACTATCAGTTGATTTATGTAAAAAACGAATGTTGGTCACCTCTTTGCCATGCAAATCTCTAATAAAATGCTCTTTGATTTCTTTAGGCATGTTAGTAGGTAAAATATTTGAAGAGAACGGCGTCTTCTTTAGTTCAATCCCGGTAATGCTGATGTCTGCCGAGTTCATGAATTCCATAACCTGCTTTTTACCATCTTCAGAGGCACACTGCTCAATTGAAAACTGCAAATTAATATCCCCGACCGGCAGAATAACGGCAAGCTTCTGTTGAAACCAGTTAAATACAGGCTTGAGCTGTTCATTGTTGAGTTGAATAGCGGTAGAAAGGAAAAGACCATTCTGACGCGTGGCCTTCTGCCAAACATCAATCATTGAAGTAGGACCAGAAAACTTGCTGCCAAAATACCAGTCGTCGCTTCCTTTTACGTGGTCGTACTTTCTCTCAAACCACCGTTGCGGTCTTCCTTCAGGATAGGCCAACAGCCATTCATTCATCACTCTTGTATTGTTAACGGCAAAGCCATACTGATAGCGTACCTTGTCCAGGATAAAGATTACTTCAAACTCACTGGGCTCTGTGCGGCTTTTACTGTTTAGAAGGAAGGGGGTCACATTGATGTTTTGTCCTTCCTGCAAGGATTGAGATGTTAACACAAAGTTCAGCATGAACTGCATAGCGCGAAGCAGATTACTTTTGCCGGCCGCATTTGGTCCATAAATAACGGCGGAGCGAAGAATATCCGGGAGGGAAGGTAACCCGGAAGCAAATGTATTTGCGCCTTTTAGTTCATTTCCAGTCCCTGCGACCATGCTAAGGGTTTGAGTCCCATTAATGGAACGGAAATTTGTTACCTTGAATTCGATAAGCACGGTTAAATCCTTTTTGAAGATAATTTGAGCGGCATTATTGCACAAAAAATGCAAAAGTCAAGCTGAAATTATTTTAACAGAGATTTTTAAAGTTGCAAGGTTGGCATCAAAACTTTTTTTCTAATGCCTCTCTTAACTCCTCCATAATCTCTAAAATCCTCTTCTCCTTCTTTACGATATCCTCCACCAACTGTTCAGGCGGCATGTGCTCAAAGTCCTGTTTGCTGGCCGGGTTCTTTATGTCGAGGTTAAAACCGTTCTCAATGACCAGTTCCACCGGCACACGCCAGGCTTGCCCGTTTTCTTCACGGTTCTTCCACCAATCCATGCATGGCCTGAAATCTTCGAACTGGACGGGTTGGGTCTTGGTGTAGTTCTTTCTTCCTTCCGGCAGCGGCTGCTCATAATACCAGACCTCTTTCGTCGGACCGGAGCGGTCAAAGAACAGGAGGTTGGTAGGGATGCCTGTATATGGCGCAAATACTCCGTTGGGAAGGCGGACAATGGTGTGGAGATTGAAATCCTTGAGCATCTCCTCCTTGATCCTGGCGCAGACGCCGTCGCCAAAAAGGGTCCCGTTCGGGACGACCACCGCGGCCCGCCCCGGCTTCGGCTGTCTTCTTAGCTTCCGCATAATGAGTTGTAGGAACAAAAGGGCAGTCTCCGCGGTCTGCTTGTCTTCGGGGAAGTTGGAGAGGATGCCGCGCTCCTCCTCCCCTCCGAAAGGCGGATTAGTGATGATTATATCAACCCTGTCCTTATCCCCGATCTCTTTGAGAGGAAAACGGAGGGTGTTGCCGGGGTCTATCTGTGGCGATTCGAGGCCGTGCAAAAGCAGGTTCATCTGAGTAAGAAGGTAAGGCAAAGACTTGGCCTCTCCACCCAAAATACTCCTGGTCTGTAAAACCTCACGGTCCTGAACGGTCTTGCACTGCTTTTCAAGATGGGTGTAAGCCTCTACAAGAAATCCGCCGGTTCCGCAGGCTGGGTCAAGGACTGTTTCACCGAGGCGCGGGTCAATTACATCAACCATGAAACGGACAACAGCCCTTGGGGTATAGAACTCACCGGAGTCTCCGGCTGCGTCCCGCATCTCCTTGAGCATGGACTCATAGAGATGTCCAAGTGTGTGTATCTCCTCTGAAGATGTAAAGTGGATTCCGTTGATCTTATTGATAACGTCCCGCAGCAGGTAGCCGTTTATCATGCGGTTTATGGTGCCCTTGAAGACCGTGGCTATCACATCCCGCCGGTCTCCTCCATTGGCCCCTTGTAATGAGCGCAGGTAGGCAAAAAGGCCTGGGCCACGCGTACCATCAGGGCGCATGGCTTCTTCATTATTCACAAAGGAAATAAGTTCATCTCCTGTGATTCCGTCTTCCCTTATCGCCCAGTCCCGCCAGCGATATGGTGACTCGATGGCAGGACGGAATCTCTTACCGGCAAGGACCGCCTCCTGCTGACGCATCTGCTCTATGTCGTCAAGGAACTTGAGAAACATTATCCACGTAAGCATGGGCAGACGGTCAAGGTCGCCATTCAATCCTTTGTCCTTACGCATGATGTCGCGGGCTGATTTTACGATGCTCCCAAGCTGCTGGGCAGTGGTCATTGGTTGATTACTGCTCTTTGTCTTTGCCATTAAGTATCTCTTTTACTCCTCATAAAGTAACGTTTGTAATTCACTTACCGCTTTTTTCAAACTTTCAGCCCCGCCAAAGATATTTATAATCTCAGCCACATTTCCATGATCTGAGATAGGAGGAACCTTGAGGACCTCTGGAATGACAAATTGGGCCGTGCCGTATTCAGTGTATTTTTCTAAAAGTTCACTGAGAATGGCCTTTGCCTCTGGTCCATATTGATCGAAGAAGTCCTTTTTGTCCCGGCGGAGTCTGTCGGCTCGCTCCCTGCGAGTACGGAGCGGGGCATTGAATGCAAGGTGACAGAGAAGGTCAAAGGGATCTGCATCAGGCTGGTTTGTTGAGACTGCAAGCTCATGAAAGCTTATCCCTCGCTCTTCCAGTTTTGAAATAATCTCTGCCCGCTCCACAGGGTCGGCCCAGGAAGCCCGCATTTCAGCAGCATTTGGATATAGTGTTTGAACCTTCTCTGCCGCATAATCTGTGTATTTGACAACTCTCAGTTGCTTCCCGTCGGCGTCCAACTCGTAGACAAGATGGGCGGCTATCTCTACACGGCCACCATCAACATAGTATTTACGGCGCTCAAATTCATTTGCACCTATTGGCCCAAAAGAATCTGACTGCGGTTCATCAGTAGATATGAGATGTTCTTCTACAACCTCATAGGTTGTAGTGACTGTATTGCCTGAATCATCAATCTTTTCCTCGCTGACTAAAGCAGGGTCGCCGTCAAACTGCGGATCTGCAAAGTTCCGCGTCGCGCTTCCGGTATAGTCGAGGATGCTGAAGTAAAGCTTCCCGTAGTCATCCCGGACTCTAGTCCCCCGGCCGATTATCTGCTTAAAGTCAGTCATGGAATTGATCACACGGGCCAGAACAATGTTCTTGCATGTTGGAGCATCAACTCCTGTGGTGAGTAGTTGTGAGGTAGTTAAAATAACCGGCGTTGTTGTTTCAAGTTCCTGAAACCTGCCAAGATGTCCCCTTCCAATATCTCCTTCATCGGCAGTTACCCTGCAAACATAATCAGGATAATGTTTAACGATATCTGTACTGAGATTATTGATGGCCCGGCGCATCTCATCGGCATGTTCCTGATCAACGCAGAAAACGATGGTCTTTGCAAAGCGGTCTGTCTTCCTCATGAACTCTGTTAGATGTCTTGCAATGGCCTCGGTGCGCGCACGGAGGGCCACAATACGTTCGAAGTCCTTGGTCTGATACTCTCCGTCAGGTATCACGCGGCCATAACGGTCAATGTCTCCCTGGCTTGGTCTCCATCCTGCGGCATCGTATGTTGTAATAACTCGATGAACGCGGTAAGGGGCAAGGAAGCCGTCCTCTATTCCCTGTTTCAGGCTGTATTGGTATATGGGATTGCCGAAATATGCGTATGTATCACGGTTGTCGTCACAAAGAGGTGTTGCTGTCATCCCAAGTTGATGGGCAGGTTTGAAGTATTCAAGTATTTCCCGCCAGTTGCTTTCGTCGGAGGCACTGCCACGGTGACACTCATCAACGATGATGAGATCAAAAAAATCCGGGGCATACTCCTTATAAAGCCCCGGCCTGCGCTCATCCCTGGCAAGGGACTGATAAGTGGCAAAATACATCTCACGCCCTTTGTTTGCATTGCCGTTTTCTATCTTCCAGCGGGCATCTCCAAATGGAGCAAATATCTTGTCCTTGGGATCATCAACAAGGATGTTGCGGTCTGCAAGGTACAGTATCTTTGGACGGCGGTATTCGCCGGTGCGGTTCCATCGAGCATTCCATAGCTTCCAGCATACCTGGAAGGCAACAACCGTCTTTCCAGTGCCTGTGGCCATGGTCAAGAGAACCCGTTTCTTGCCTTGCAGGGTTGCCTGAAGAGCTCTGGTTATGGCTATTTCCTGATAATAACGCGGGCTTTTGCCGCTGAGATGGTAAGAGGGTGTGAGTAGGCGAGATGCCATGGTTTCATCACTGATTCCATGTCCATTCCGGAGTCTCTGCCAGAGTTCGTCGGGTTGGGGAAAAGTGGTAACTTGCCTCTCCTCACCTGAAAGGAAATCGTACTCGATGATCTCATGCCCATTGGTGGCATAGGCAAATTTCAACCCAAGGACCTCAGAATAATCTTTGGCCTGCTGCAGACCGTCTCCTGGGGACTTGTATTCGGCCTTTGCCTCAATCACAGCGATAGGAAAGTCACGGGTATAGCGTAATAGATAGTCGGCCCGCTTCTGTGAGCGACGGTTGACCTTGCTGCCTGCAACAACAATGCGGCCATCAGTAAAGGTCTTTTGCTCCGTGAAGGAGTGTGGGTCGTTGTCCCATCCAGCCGCAATGAGCTTGGGTAGGACATATTTGCGGCAGGTATCTGCTTCGTTGTGCATGGTAAAGATTATTGTTCAATCTTTGAATACAGTCAAGGTATTTTGCCAACAAAAAAAGGCAGCCTTTTGGGCTGCCCTTTTTGTTTCACTTGGGCGCACATTTCATGCGCCCCTACATCAAAATTATTACGTCCCCATCTCCCATGAGCTCAGGTATTTCTTCTGTGTAGCTGTGAGCTTGTCAATCTTGATCCCCATGGTCTCAAGCTTAAGCGACGCCACCCATGAGTCGATCTCTTTAGGCACAGTATATACCTTTGCCTGAAGCTTCGCCTTGTTCTTTACTGCATATTCTGATGCCAGTGCCTGGGTCGCAAAGGACATGTCCATAACGCTGGCAGGGTGCCCTTCTGCTGCTGCCAGGTTAATGAGTCTCCCCTCTCCAAGGACATAGACAGACCTTCCGTCCTTCATCACATACTCATCCACGAAGTTCCTTACACCCTTGTTCACCTTTGTGGCTAGCTTTGCAAGGACAGGTATATCTATCTCCACGTCAAAGTGGCCGGAGTTGCAGACCATCGCCCCATCCTTCATTACCTTGAAGTGCTCCTCCCTGATAACAGAGTGGTTCCCTGTGAGGGTGCAGAAAACATCGCCTTCTTTTGCGGCTTCCTTCATAGGCATGACCCTGAAACCGTCCATTGCGGCCTCTATCGCCTTTATCGGGTCTATCTCTGTAACTATGACATTGGCGCCCATTCCCTTTGCCCTCATGGCAAAACCCTTGCCGCACCAGCCATAACCTGCTGTCACAACGGTCCTTCCTGCAAGGAGGACATCTGTAGCCCTGATTATCCCGTCAATGGTTGACTGGCCTGTGCCGTAACGGTTATCAAAGAGGTGTTTTGTGTCCGCATCATTCACTGCGATCACTGGGAACTTAAGCGCCTTATCCCTCTCCATTGCCCTGAGCCTTATGACGCCTGTGGTGGTCTCTTCCATGGACGCAACTATCTGTTTGATGAGTTTAGGATACGACTTGTGGATCTCGGAGACGAGGTCAGCTCCGTCATCCATTGTTATAACAGGGTTGTGCTCCAGCGCTGACTTCAGGTGTTTGTAATAGGTCTTGTTATCCTCTCCCTTTATGGCATGGACAGGGATATCGTAGTGCTTAACAAGGGCTGCTGCCACGTCGTCCTGGGTGGACAGCGGATTGGATGCGCAGAGCACTATGTCAGCTCCACCGGCCTTAAGTGCCCTTACCAGGTTTGCGGTCTCCGCCGTAACATGAAGGCAGGCCGACATCTTCATCCCCTTGAAAGGCTTCTCCTTTGTAAACCTCTCCCTGATAACCTTTAGAACCGGCATGTCGTTATCAGCCCACTCAATCCTCTTCTTTCCGCCATCGGCAAGTTTTATATCCTTCACATCGTAATTATTATTTCCCTTTGCCATCTCTCCCCCTGTATAAAAATTATTTTAAAATGCAAATTGCAAAAACTAAATTGCAAAATGTTTCACTTTACAATTTTCAATTTGCAGTTTGCAATATTGTTTAAATTCCTGCGGCCTTTCTCAATGCCTCCACCTTATCTGTCTTCTCCCAGTGGAACTCAGGCTCATTCCTTCCGAAGTGACCGTATGCTGCGGTCTTCCTGTATATAGGCCTGAGGAGGTTAAGGGTTTCTATGATCCCCTTTGGCCTCATGTCAAAGGTCTTTTTTACTATCTCCGCTATTTTGTTGGTAGGGATCTTACCGGTGCCGAAGGTGTCTATCATTACTGATACAGGCTCCGCAATGCCAATGGCATAGGCAAGCTGTACCTCGCACTCATCTGCAAGGCCGGCGGCAACTATGTTCTTCGCCACATACCTTCCCATGTAAGATGCGCTCCTGTCCACCTTTGACGGGTCCTTGCCTGAGAATGCCCCGCCGCCATGAGAGCCGTGTCCCCCGTATGTGTCAACTATGATCTTCCTCCCGGTTAGGCCGCAGTCACCCATGGGGCCGCCCACTACAAACCTGCCGGTGGGGTTTATATAGTATTTCGTATTTTTATCGAGAAGCCCTGCCGGGATTATCTGCTTTATGACCTCTTCTATGATCCCTTCCGTAAGGGTTGAGTGAGAAACGCTATCCTTGTGCTGGGAAGAGATGACTACCGCGTCAACCCTCACAGGCTTGTTGTTTACATACTCTATGGTCACCTGGGACTTCCCGTCAGGCCTGAGATAGTCCAGCTTGCCGCTCTTCCTGACCTCTGCAAGTTTTTTCGTCAGCTTATGGGCATATATGATGGTCATGGGCATAAACTCAGGGGTCTCCTTGCAGGCATACCCGAACATAAGTCCCTGGTCGCCGGCCCCCTGCTCTTTATAAAGTCCCTCTCCCTCCGTAACTCCAGCAGAAATATCAGGGGACTGTCTGTTTATTGAGGTTATGACTCCGCAGGTCTCCCAGTCAAACCCCATGGCAGACTCGTTATATCCTATCTCCTTAATGACCTCTCTCACCACTTTAGGGTAATCAATCCTGGCATCAGTAGTTATCTCCCCGGCTATCATCGCCAGTCCTGTGGTTACCAGCGTCTCACAAGCGACCCTGGCCTTCTTGTCCTGAGCAATTATGGCGTCAAGAACAGCATCGGATATTTGGTCTGCAACCTTGTCAGGATGCCCTTCGGTAACCGATTCCGAGGTAAAGAGATATTCCGTCATTCCCATTTTCTGCCTCCAGGTTATATTAAAAAATGCTCTATTATATTTATTTGACTCTGCATGTCAAGGTAAAACCTTTTGCTTTACTGCAAAAACTCCTCGTACGTCTTTATCTTCGCCTTAGTCCTTGCTATCTTTAGCCAGCTCTTCAGTATTTCGTCTCCCTTTTCCTGCGTCAACCTCTCCCGAATGGATGCCTCTTCAGTCTTCAGGCCTTCCTTATCTGCCTCGACACGTTCCTTAAGCCTCATTATGTAGGTTATGTTGTTGATGACAAAAGGGGTTGCGGGATATGGCGCCTCCTTTGAAAGAGAAAAGGCAGCTTTGCTCATCTCCTCAGAGAACCCTGCAGATGGCACACTTCCGCCCCTTCCAAACAATCCGGTCTCTAAAGCCTTGTAGGGCAACTTAGAGATATTCAGCCTCCCTTCCCTCATGCCGGAAAGCAGCTCCTCGGCCTTCTTGAACGCCAACTCCTCGGCCTTCTTCTGGTTTACTGCGGCAACAGCCTTTTCCTTGACCTCTTCATACTCTGGCGTCCTCGACTCCTTCCTCTCAACAACCTTAAGTATCAGGTACCCTGTGGGTGTCTCTACCGGCTGGCTTATATCCCCGGCCTTCATTGTGAATGCCTCCCTGTAAAAGTCGGGGTTCATCTCCATGCCAGCCACCTGCTCTCCGGCTGAAAAGAAACCCGTCTTTGTAACGGGAAGCTTCGCCTTCGCCGCCTCCTCTTCCAGATTTTTGGTCTTAGACGCATCTTCCCTGAACTTGTAGACCTTTTCCCTGAGGACCTCCGCGCCCCGATCTTTTCTATACAGGACAGCAACCTGGCCCATAACCTCTTCAAACGGCTTTGCGCCGGCATCTTTTTCGGTTTTCATAAACAGGTCTACATTCTTCTCATAGTATTTCCTCAGGTCATCCTCTGAGGTGGTTATCGTCTGCTCCACATCCCGGGAATTCATTGTGACAAACTCGGTACTTACACTGGCAGGCATCCTGAATATCTCTTTGTTCTTGGAAAAAAACTCCCTTGCCTCTTCGTCCGATACCTTTGCATCCTTCATGAAATCCTTCGGATATATCTTTATCATCTCCAGATTTACCTTTTCCTTCTCTCTTGCATAGGTATCCCATGCCTCCTCATCGCTTACCTTGACACCTTCCTTTATGAGACCCTCCGCCTCGCCGATAAGGATACTCCTTTTCTGGCCCTCCTCAAACTCTCCAGGGGTAAGACGGTTTGCCTTAAGCACGGTTAGGTACAGCTCCTTATTAAATGCATTGTCCTTCTGGAAGGCCGGGTACCTGGAAATGGAATCTACCAGCTCGGCGTCGCTTACCTTGAAACCGACGGTTGCAGCCTCTTTAAATAAAAGCCTGGCATCAATGAGGTTGTCCAGGGCCTTCTCCTTTATCTTCAACTCCTTCAGCATCTCTTCAGAGAGACCCTCCTTGTAAATGCTCCTATAGATGCTCATTATGTTGTCGTAGGACTTTTGATATTCCGACCACGTGATCTTGGCGTCATCAACAGTTGCAACCACCTGGAGCCCAGTCCCTTTTTCCCCTGGTGCGGTATAGAGCAGAATAAATACGATGATTATAATTACGAATAGTCCTTTTATGACCCAGGACTGGGCATGTTTCCTCATAACGTCAAGCATCTTTTTTATTACCTCCGGCAATCTAATTAAACCGAATAAGATTAATTCAACTATGGATAAAATGCAATAGTTTTTTGCCTGACCTCCATTATTTGTCTTGATATAATTGGCCCGTTTTGATAAATTAATAAAAAATTGCCGGATGGCATAAAACCTCCTTTGGCATCACTTTTATAAAGGGAGATTTCGTGTAATCAGAAATAATTTTCAAGGGAGATTAAAGATGTTTATTGATTCACTGCTCGGCAGGTTTTCCAACGACCTTGCCATAGACCTGGGGACTGCCAATACCCTTATATACGTCAAGGGAAAGGGGATCGTTGCAAACGAGCCTTCTGTGGTTGCGGTACAGAAGGATGAAAGGGGGATTAAAAGGGTCCTGGCAGTCGGAAAAGAAGCAAAGCAGATGCTTGGAAGGACACCTGGAAATATCATGGCCATAAGGCCCTTGAAGGACGGGGTCATAGCGGACTTCGAGGTTACCGAGGCCATGCTTCGCTATTTCATCCAGAAGGTACACAACCGCAAGATGCTGCTCAGGCCGAGGATCGTTATCGGAATACCTTCAGGAATAACCCAGGTTGAGAAGAGGGCAGTAAGAGACTCCGCACATTCCGCAGGGGCAAAAGAGGTTTATCTGATTGAAGAGCCGATGGCTGCGGCTATTGGGGCCGGCCTTCCGATAACAGAGGCCTCCGGCAACATGATCGTGGATATCGGTGGCGGTACCACAGAGGTTGCGGTTATTTCTTTATCCGGGATTGTATACAGCCTGTCGATAAGGGTTGGCGGCGATAGGATGGACGACGCCATAATCCAGTTCATAAAAAGAAAATACAACCTGCTGATAGGTGAAAGGACTGCCGAGGTTATAAAGATGACCATCGGGAACGCTTACCCGGAGAACGAGATAAGGAGCATAGAAGTAAAGGGAAGGGACCTGATCACAGGAATACCTAAAACCGTCGACATCAGCAGCGAAGAAGCAAGGGAGGCCCTGAGCGAGCCTATAAACGCCATTGTGGAGGCCGTAAAGGTCGCGCTTGAAAGGACTCCGCCGGAACTCGGCGCGGACATAGTAGACAAAGGGATCGTTCTTGCCGGCGGAGGGGCTCTTCTAAAAGGCCTGGATATACTGCTCAGGGAGGCAACCGGACTCCCCATCATAATTGCGGATGACCCTCTTTCTGCCGTAGTTATGGGGGCCGGAAAGGTCCTCGATCAGATAGGGCTTCTTAAGAATGTGACTATTCAGTAAGGGTATATCATGCTCCTTAGATTTACCAAGAAGAACAAAGTCAATGTAACCTTCCTGTCCCTCCTGATCGTTTCCATCCTCCAGATGTCAATTGATGCAAAAAAAAGAGGTAAGTTGAGCATGCTCGATGAACTCCTTTTAGACTCAGCCTCAATTGCGCAGAGGGGCATAACGTCCTCTTATCAGGCAGCCCAGGATCTATGGTTCGGCTATATATACCTTATAGGCCTGAGAGAAGAGAATCGGCTGTTAAGGGATGAAACATCTGAACTCAGGGGTAGGATAAATGCCCTGAAAGAGGCCGGTCAGGAGAATCAGAGACTAAGAGATCTGCTGTCTTTTAAGGAAACCACCGGATACGGGACCACGACTGCAAGGGTAATAGGGGGCTCCCCTCTCAGTTCGTTTAACACTATAGTAATCGATAAGGGTAGCATTGACAATGTCAGAAAGGGTATGGCTGTAGTATCAAATGACGGCGTTATAGGGAAGATACTCAGCTCATCCGCCAATACCTCCAAGGTCCTTTTGATAACAGACAGAAACAGTGATGTAGATGCCATAATACAGCGGAGCCGGGACAGTGGCGTAGCCGAAGGAGGGGATTCCGGCCTCATCCAACTCAAATTCCTTTCCAAAAACGCGGATGCCGTAGTGGGTGACATTGTGGTCACTTCTGGAATCGGCGGGGTTTTTAAAAAGGGCTGCATAATAGGCGCCATCTCAAGGGTTGACAAAAAAGCAGGGCTGATGTTTCAATATGTTGAGATAGAACCCTCAATAAACTTCTCAAAACTCGAAGAAGTTCTTGTAATAACCGACTCCCATGAGGAAAACGGGAGATAGGATAAAAATGGTTCACCTTGTACTGCTGACCCTTTCCGCTTTGACCCTGATACTGGTGCAGGGAAGTTTGCCTGCCCTCCCTGTAACTCCAAATTTGATCCTCATAATAGTCACATATGTTGGTCAGTTTTATTCCCCCATAACAGGACTGATCATATCCTTCATCCTGGGGTACTTTCTGGATGTTGCAACCGGCACCCTCCTGGGGTTGAACTCCTTTTCCATGGTTTCCCTGTGTTACCTCTCCTTCGTCCTCGGGAAGAGAATAGTTATGCAGAGGGCTCTTGCCCAGACCCTGACGGTATTTATTTTTTCTATCATATACAGCGGTATCGTCTATTCACTGTTTAGCTTCTTCAGCATGGATATATCGATCTATCCTTTCGTCAGGACGGCCGCTGGGAACAGTATAGTTACAGCATTATTTTCCCCAATACTCATAACAGCCATAAAGAAGATGGAACGGGTCCTCAGATTTGAAAATGAAAGGGACGAGGGCTCAAAGGACATAAAAGTATGAACATGGAAGTATATTCGAGGGAAGGGGTCGCTGGGGCGACTGCCCGCCTCTTCACCTTTTCTGCCATTGTGGTAGTCGGCACCATTATTTTACTTTCAAGACTCTGGTATCTCCAGATACTCAATGGTGACAATTACCGTCAGAAATCCGAAAACAACAGGGTAAGGATACGACCCGTACTGGCAGTCAGAGGGATGATCCTCGACAGGTTCGGAAAGGTCATGGTTGACAACCGACCCGCCTTTGATGTCTTTCTGCTTAGAGAGGATGCCGGGAACCTGAAGGAAGCAATAAATAACGTCAGCAGCGTCATTGGGACAAGACCCGAAGATGTTGAGACGATCCTCAGGAGGGAGTCTCCGATACGGCCTGTAAGGATAAAGAGGGACATAGACAGGGAGACCCTTGCAACACTTTTGACCAACAGGCTTGACCTTCCTGGGATCACCGTATCTATTGAACCCAAGAGGAGCTACCCATACGGCAACCTGGGCTCCCACCTCTTCGGCCACATAGGGGAGGTAACTGAAAAACAGCTCAGCGTCGGTTCCTATTCAGATTACAGGATGGGGTCCCTTATAGGTAAATCAGGGCTTGAGCTGAAGTATGAGACATACCTCAAGGGTGTAGACGGGGGGAAATATGTCGAAATAGATGCCTCAGGCAGGGAGTTGTCTATTTTAAAAGAGGTTGATTCCTATCCTGGGAACAATCTCGTCACCACTATAGACC
The DNA here is from genome assembly GCA_919902985.1 of Desulfuromonadales bacterium. Classification (GTDB taxonomy): domain Bacteria; phylum Desulfobacterota; class JAENJC01; order JAENJC01; family JAENJC01; genus JAENJC01. The sequence goes on from CAKKSC010000017.1 coordinate 13,606, forward strand.
TGGAACTGCAAAAGGCAGCTGAGGAGGCATTTAAGGATAAGGCAGGGGCCGTAGTTGCCATGGACCCGCGTAACGGAGAGATCCTTGCAATGATCAGCAGCCCTGCCTTCAACCCGGATATGTTTTCAGGCCCCCTGGATTCAGAGGAATGGAACCTTCTTATAAACAACCCCTTAAAACCCCTTCAAAACAGGGCAATACAAGGTCAATACCCGCCAGGCTCCACATTCAAGACGATAGTCGCAGCTGCAGCCCTCGAGGAGGGCGTGATAACGAAGGATACATCATTTCAGTGCAACGGCTCATATCGGTTCGGAAACAGGAATTACAGGTGCTGGAAAAGCGACGGTCACGGGAGTGTCAGCCTTCACCGGGCCATAGTCGAGTCATGCGATACCTACTTTTATCAGGTCGGGCTGAAGCTCGGGATTGACAAGATAGCTGAGTATTCCCGGAAGTTCGGCCTCGGCCAGCTCACAGGGATAGAGCTCTCTGATGAGAAGACAGGGGTCGTACCTGACAGGGCGTGGAAAGAGAAGCGCTTCGGTACCCCCTGGTTCGAGGGTGAGACACTCTCCTGTGCCATAGGACAGGGTTTCAACCTTGTCACGCCCATTCAGCTCCTAACGGCCTATGCGGCCCTTACCAACGGCGGAGATGTTTATCAGCCGCACCTCGCAAAGGCATTAGTAGGGCCCGACGGCAAGGTCTTGAGGACCTTGCTGCCCGAGGCCAGAAAAAAGCTCATGCTTTCGCCGGAGACTGTAGGGCTTCTAAAAGCCGGACTGCAAGGTGTAGTTAACGAGCCTGGAGGGACTGCACGGTCTGCCAGACTTGACGATATTAAGGTCGGCGGAAAGACAGGCACCACACAGGTGGTGGCAATGAGGGCAGACCAAAGGGTTAAGGGCGAGGACCTTACCTACTGGTTCAGGGACCATGCCTGGTTTGCATCATTTGCACCCGTAGAAGACCCCAGGATTGCACTGGTGGTCTTTATCGAGCACAGTGGTTACAGCGGAGGCCACGCAGCAGCCCCGGTTGCCGGAAAGATCCTCAAGAGTTTCTTTGACCTTGAAAAACAGAGAAAAGATGGAGTCCAGGCAGAGGGTAAACCTGCACCCTTACCCGCACCAGTACCTCTATCTGATACACCTGTCCATGAGGCATTATGATAGACCGGCGACTTATAAGCAACTTCGACTGGGCCTTACTTGGCATCACGCTCTTTTTCTCAATCCTTGGGATAATTAATCTCTATAGCGCTTCCTACAGTTTCAGTGGCGGAAGGACTCCGGTCTACATAAAACAGATCTACTACATCCTCATGGGACTGATAGGAGTAGTGATCATACTGCAGATAGATTATAAAAACCTTGAGAGGTATGCCTACTGGATCTATGCCTTCTCCGTACTTCTTCTCGTTGCGGTGCTGCTGGTCGGGAAAACCGGCGGAGGGGCGAGACGCTGGATCGGGATAATGGGGGTCACCTATCAGCCGTCGGAGCTGATGAAGCTGACCCTGATCCTCGCATTGGCCAAATATTTCTACAACAGGAACAAGGTCGGTGGATATTACCTCCGTGACCTGATCGTGCCCTTCATGATTGTAGGCATCCCATCACTCCTGATAATGAAACAGCCTGACCTCGGTACAGCCCTTATCCTACTGTCCATATTCGGTTCCATAATACTGTTTGTGGGGGTGAGACTTCCATCCCTTCTGATCGCCGGCTCTTCACTTTTAGCAGGAGTACCCATACTCTGGCACTTTATGAAGGACTACCAGAGGATGAGACTAATGACATTCCTAAATCCCGAAGCAGATCCGCTGGGTTCGGGTTATCACATCATCCAGTCAAAGATTGCCGTAGGATCAGGAAAGATATTCGGCAGGGGTCTAATGTCAGGAACGCAGAGCCAGCTACAGTTTCTGCCTGAGCATCATACAGACTTCATTTTTTCTGTTCTGGCTGAGGAGTGGGGTTTCATTGGTTCCATGATCGTCATAATGGGATTCCTGTTCCTCATTCTATGGGGAATAAGTATAGCAAAGGAGTGTAAGGACAGGTTTGGGACCATCCTCTCCTTCGGGGTGATTGCCATGATCTCATGGCATTTCCTTATAAACATAGGGATGGTAGTAGGTTTGATGCCGGTTGTAGGAGTTCCACTCCCATTCTTCAGCTATGGAGGTTCTTTCATCATGACAATCCTGATTGGGATAGGATTGCTCTTGAATATAAGGATGAGGAGATTTATGTAGAACAGGGTATAGCATGTAGGGAGCAGGGTATAGCAAAATTTGCAACCACACCCTACCCCATATCCTCATACCCTATGTTTTATAATGCCTTCTTAAGCATATCCGCCAACTGGACCTTTGGGACGGCTCCCACCTTCTGATCCAGCACCTTCCCGTCCTTAAAGAGTATAAGGGTAGGTATACCCCTCACTCCGAACTTGCTCGGGGTCATGGGATTTTCGTCCACATTCATCTTTGCGACCTTTATTTTCCCCTCATACTCTGCAGCAAGCTCATCCACTATAGGGGCAATGGCCTTGCACGGAGCACACCAGGATGCCCAAAAGTCTATAAGAGTTGGCTTGCCGGCCTTTAAAACCTCTGCCTCAAACGAACCATCCGTCACATTAACTATCTTTTCAGAAGCCATATAACCTCCTTGTTTTAAGTCGTCTAATTTTCAGATTAACCGGCAAGTTGCGATAGGGAAAACTTAATACAGTTTTGGCAAAAAGGCAAGTTCAAATTATCCCATGCCCATTCCTTTATAGATTTGGTGCGTCTGGCAGGATTCGAACCTGCGGCCAATGGTTTCGAAGACCATTGCTCTATCCAGCTGAGCTACAGACGCATTATTTGATTGCTTAAACTATACCACTCCCCTGTCCAGGCTCCTGTACTGGATCGCCTCTGCCACATGCCTTGCCTCTATATCCTCGCACTTATCTAAATCAGCTATGGTCCTTGCTACCTTAAGTATTCTTGTAAATGCCCTGGCTGATAAGCCAAGTCTGTCTACCGCGCTCTCTAAAAGCCTGTCAGCATCTTCCCTGATAACGCAGTACTTCTTGATGTGCCTTGAAGACATCTGTGAGTTGCAGTGGATCCCCTTCCCGGTAAACCTTTCTCTCTGGATATCCCTGGCTGAGTTGACCCTTTTTCTTATCTCCTCCGAGCTCTCCCCTGCCCTCGCTGCAGAAAGCTCCTTGTACCTGACTGCAGGCACCTCTATATGTATGTCTATCCTGTCCAGCAAAGGACCTGAGACGCGCGCCCTGTACTTATGTACCTCATTTGGAGTGCATGAACATGGTTTCTGCTGGTCCCCGAAGTTTCCACACTTGCAGGGGTTCATTGCTGTAACCAGCATAAACCTTGCAGGATATGTAAGAGATACTACTGCCCTGGATATGGTCACTACGCCGTCCTCCAGCGGCTGCCTCAAAACCTCCAGGACGTTCCTCTTGAACTCAGGGAGCTCGTCCAGGAAGAGGACGCCGTTATGGGCAAGGCTGACCTCTCCTGGTTTTGGGATAGTCCCGCCTCCAATTAGTCCGGCGTCAGAAATCGTATGGTGCGGAGCGCGAAAGGGCCTTGTGGCAATAAGGGATGCGCTTGAGTGAAGAAGCCCCATTATGCTGTGTATCTTTGTTGTTTCCATGGCTTCATCCATATTCATGTCTGGAAGGATTGTCGGAATCCTCCTGGAAAGCATGGTCTTTCCCGACCCAGGAGGGCCTACCATCAAAATGTTATGGCCTCCGGCCGCAGCTATCTCCAGCGCCCTCTTCACGTGCTCCTGGCCCTTTACGTCCGTAAAGTCTTCCTGATACTGGGAGTATGTCTTGAAAACTCCTTCCATATCTATCTCAACCGCCCTTATCTCCTCTTCACCATTCAAAAAACTTACCACTTGAGGCAACGTATCCACTGGAATAACCTCTATCCCTGGGACAATAGCGGCCTCCTTTGAATTTTCAGATGGGATGATGAGCCCTTTCAGCCCTGACCTCTTAACGCCAATGGCTGTTGGAAGCGCGCCTCTGATTGGCCTGACCCTGCTGTCAAGGGAAAGCTCTCCAAGTATAGCGTAGTCCGAAAGCCTGTCTTTCTTGACAACCCCAATTGCAGATAGGATCCCGATGGCTATCGGCAGGTCATAAGATGAACCCTCCTTCTTTATATCCGCTGGGGCAAGATTTACAGTGATCCTCCTCTCAGGAAAGGAGTAACCTCCGTTCTTTATGGCAGACTTGACCCGGTCCTTGCTTTCCTTTACAGCGCCGTCAGGAAGCCCCACTGTGGAAAAGGCAGGGAGACCGGGAGAAATGTCAACCTCCACACCTACCAGATAGGCATCAATACCGAGAACAGCACTTGATAAGACCTTAGAGATCATATCTCCTCCTACTTATCGGTTAATATAGCCACGAATCTATCATGATTTATTACAATAAAAAAGTATTTTAAATCTTTGACTCAATCTCGCTCTTTTGATAAACTCTCGGAGATGAATAATAATACCCAAAAAATAAGGGCGCTTGAAGCAAATATCGGCACAGTTATAAAGGGCAAACCGGAGGTAATTAGGATGGCTGTTATAGCCCTCCTTGCCAGGGGACACTTGCTTATAGAGGATGTGCCCGGGGTCGGAAAAACGACCCTTGCCCATGCCCTTGCAAAGTCTCTTGGATGCGCCTTTCAGAGGATCCAGTTTACCAGTGATCTCCTTCCTTCCGACATAATAGGGGTCTCTATATACAACCAGACAAGCCACGAGTTTGAGTTTAAGCAGGGCCCTATATTCTCCAACATAATCCTGGCAGACGAGATAAACAGGACCACGCCCAAGACGCAAAGCTGCCTCCTGGAGGCAATGAACGATTTTCAGGTATCCGTAGAAAACAGGACCTACCTTTTACCCCTGCCTTTTATGGTCCTTGCCACACAGAATCCACTTGAGTATCACGGGACCTTTCCATTACCCGAGTCACAGCTCGACAGGTTTATGATGAGGATTAAGATAGGTTACCCCTCCGAGACCCATGAAATAGAGATCCTGACATCAGCGGGAGGTAACAGGGTAGAAGACCTTTTACCAGTGGTTTCATCGGACGAGGTGCTTGAGTTGCAAGCCTTTTCCGAAAAAGTCCGCATGGACCGCTCCTTGGTTGATTACATATTAAAGATCGTCAGCGCTACCCGAACCTCTGAGCTCCTTGCTCTTGGGGTAAGTACTCGAGGGGCGATACACCTTTACAGGGCATCACAGGGCAAGGCGATGGCAGACGGGAGGGACTACTGCATCCCTGATGACATCAAAGAGATGGTATTTCCTATCCTTTCTCACAGAGTAATGTTAAGCTCCAGACTGGAGTCCAACAGAGAGGACGCAGAAGAAGTCATAAATGACATTGTGGAAAGGGTCGCGGTACCCCTATAGCAGGCTGTGCAATAAATAGTCCTTGCAAACAGCCACTCCTTTCTGCTATAGTTACAAGTCGTTAATTATATGCTATCTATTTAATATTGTTCACTTTTTTAAGTTATCCACACGTGTTTACAACTTTGTGTATAACTATGGCTGGGTTATGGATCATATTTGGGAAAAGAGCCTCTCTCTGATAAAGGGAAAGGTAAATAATCACAATTTTGACACTTGGATCAAACCTTTAAAGCTCATTTCAATTGATGAGAAAGGAGTTGAGATAGAAGTCCCTAATAAGTTCTTTCAGGACTGGTTATACGACAACTATAGCGGTCTTATATCTGACACCCTGAAAGAAGTAAGTAAAAAAGATTTATCTGTAACCTTTAAAGTGAAGAAGGAAAGTGGAAGATATATAAGAACCAGTATGACTGAACAGACCGGGAAAGAGGATGAAAAGAAGGTTGTTCAACAGGAAGTTCTAAAGAGTGCAAACTTCTTAGATAATAAGTACACCTTTGAAAGTTTCGTGGCAGGATCTTCAAATCAGTTTGCAAGGGCCGCTTCTCTGGCTGTAGGCAACGGTCCTGGAAAAACTTACAACCCCCTTTTCATATACGGCGGAGTTGGACTTGGTAAGACCCATCTTCTTTGCGCAATTGGGCATCATGTACTTTCAAAAAAAAGTAGGGCAAAGGTTATATATGTCTCTTCAGAAAGGTTCACGGATGAGTTTGTAACAGCAATGAGGTTTAATAAGGCTGATGAATTTAAGGCCAAATACAGGGTTGCGGATGTCCTTCTTATAGATGACATACAGTTTATAGCAGGTAAAGAAAGGACTCAGGAGGAGTTTTTTCATATATTTAATACACTATTTGAGTCCCATAAGCAGATAGTAATGACTAGTGACAGCTTCCCGAAAGACATACAAAAACTGGATGAAAGATTAAGATCGCGTTTTGAGTGGGGATTAACAGTGGATATTCAGCCACCCGATCTTGAGTTGAGAGTGGCTATCCTGAAAAACAAGGCGGAATTAAACGCCTTTAAAATCCCTAACGATGTAGCATTTTTTATAGCCACTCATTTTAAGTCGAACATAAGAGAATTAGAAGGCGCCCTTACAAATATTCTTGCATTTTCATCTCTTACCGGCCAGGAGATATCTATCGATATGGTAAAGGGTGTATTAAAGATTAGTGCGGAAAACAAGATACTTACTATAGATGACATACAAAAGGCTGTAGCCGGGTTTTATAACATTAAGGTATCTGACCTGAAATCTCAGAGAAAATTAAAGACTATAGCTATACCAAGACAAGTAGCCATGTATCTGTGCAGGACATTAACAAAAGGATCATTCCCTCAAATAGGAAGGGATTTTGGCAACAAAGACCACTCCACTGTGATGTACGCAGTAAAAAAGATGGAGAAGGAGATCCTTACTAATCATACAATTAAGAACGCTGTTGATTCTTTGTCTATAAAGCTGGGAAATTAATGTTGATGAATAATTATATTTAAGTCAATATCTATTCATCAACATTATTTATAATGTTATCAACAGTTAGTGATATATAAAATATAACATTGAAGTAATAATATTATTAGATAGTTAATCCTGTTATAAACATTTTCACAGTCTTTATTATAAGTCTTTTATAAATATATCTTTATATATAAGGAGTAATAAGTATGGAGCTGACTATAAAAAGAGATGATCTCTATAATGGTTTACTTAAGACTCAAAGCATGGTGGAAAAAAGAAGCACTATGCCTATATTATCGAATGTACTTCTGGAAACGAGGAACGACAATCTCAGAATAAAGGCTACGGATCTAGAGATTGGGGTTGATACAGTATATCCGGCAAATGTAATAAAAGACGGTAGTTTGACTGTGCCTGGTAAAAAGCTGTTTGAAATGGTAAAAGAGATGGAGGCAGGTGAATTAAAGTTATTAAAAAAGGAAGGTAATCACCTGGAGGTTTGTTCAGGAAAGGCTGTATTTAACATAGTTGGTCTACCTGCTGAAGAGTATCCATCTTTTCCATCTTATGAGGATAGGCTTTTCTTCTGTTTATCAGCCAAGGTTATAAGCAGGATGATAGAAAAAACTATATATGCAGTATCAACAGATGAGATAAGGTATACGCTGAACGGGATATTTATAGAAAAGAAAGATGAAGAGTTAAGGATGGTAGCAACTGATGGGCATAGACTGTCATTAATGAATTATAAAGACCCTTCTTTAAAGGATGTGGAGATAGGAAAGGGAGTGATAATACCAAGGAAAGGGGCTGTGGAACTTAAAAAGCTCATTGAAGGAAGCAGCGATGATTTAATGGTGAATATTACGGATAATAATGGGGTATTTAAGGTTGGAAATACAATACTTACGATAAGGATGATAGAGGGTGATTTCCCTGACTATAAGCAGGTAATACCGGTAAAAAGAGAAAAGGAGGTAAGGGTAAACAGGGAACTATTAATAAAGGCGTTAAGGAGAGTAGCAGTCCTTTCCAGCGAGAAATCAAGAGGAGTAAAGGTTTCACTCACAAAGGGCCAATTAGACGTTTTTACAGCCAACCCGGATATAGGGGAGGCATCAGAAAGTATAGATGCTGAAATTTCAGGTGAAGAGATTGTTATAGGGTTTAATGCACGTTATCTGATAGAAACCCTTAACAGTATTAATGATGAGACCGTTAAAATAGATATAAATGACGAGTTTGGCCCTGTGAAGATAGGTGGTTTGGTTGATGGTGGAGAACATATCTCAATAGTTATGCCAATGAGGTTATAAGAGGTTATAAATGGTAAATAATCAGACAGAATGTAATGAATACGGCGCAGACCAAATAAAGGTGCTTGAGGGCCTTGAGGCCGTCAGGAAGAGACCCGCAATGTATATCGGCAGTACCGGGCCGGGGGGGCTTCATCACCTGGTCTATGAAATAGTTGATAATAGTGTAGATGAGGCTTTGGCTGGTCACTGTTCCAGGGTGGACGTTATAATCCATGTTGACGGTTCAGTCACTGTTGAAGACAATGGGCGCGGCATCCCTGTTGACTGGCATAAGGGTGAAAATAAATCAGCGGCTGAGGTAGTGATGACGGTGCTTCATGCTGGAGGAAAGTTTGAAAATAGCGCCTATAAAGTATCCGGCGGACTTCATGGTGTCGGGGCATCTGTGGTAAACGCTCTTTCAGAGTACTTAGACCTGGAGATATTCAGGGATGGAAAGGTATATCACCAGAAGTATGAGAGAGGAAACCCCGTAACACAGCTTGTTGTAATCGGAGACACAAAGAGAAAGGGTACGAGGATAAGATTTAAGCCGGACGTACAGATATTTGAAACGACAGAATACAGTTTTGATATCCTTTCCCAGAGATTAAGGGAGCTTTCGTTCCTGAACAAGGGGCTTCTTATTATCATAGAAGACGAGAGGAGCGGCAAGAAAAACGAGTTTGAATATAAGGGCGGGATTGTGTCGTTTGTGGAACACCTCAACAAGAACAAGGTACCTCTGCACGACCCTATATACATTGAAGGTGACAGGGATATGGTCCATATAGAAGTAGCCATGCAGTACAATGACTCATACAGTGAAAACACATATACATTTGCCAATAATATTAATACATATGAGGGCGGTACCCATCTTATAGGGTTCAAGTCTGCTTTAACAAGGACAGTAAACAGCTATATAACTGCAAACAACCTATTGAAAGGGCTTAAGGAGAACCTTGAGGGTGACGATATACGGGAGGGGCTTACTGTTGTTATCAGCGTGAAGATCCCAAACCCCCAGTTTGAGGGCCAGACAAAGATGAAACTCGGAAACAGCGAGGTGAAGGGTTTTGTAGAGAGCCTTGTAAATGAAAGGCTTGCCATGTTTCTTGAGGAGAACCCGTCTGTAGCTAAGAAGATTGTGGAGAAGGCAGTTGATGCAGCAAGGGCAAGAGAGGCTGCAAGGAAAGCGAAGGAGCTTACAAGGAGGAAGGGTGCGCTTGACGGATGCTCGCTTCCTGGAAAGCTTGCGGACTGCCAGGAGAGGGACCCCGCAAAGAGCGAGTTGTATCTGGTTGAGGGGGATTCAGCAGGCGGTTCTGCCAAGCAGGGGAGGGAAAGGAAGAGCCAGGCCATCCTTCCGTTAAAAGGAAAGATACTGAATGTTGAGAAGGCCAGATTCGACAAGATGCTCACAAGTCAGGAGATACGAACCCTTATAACGGCCATGGGAACCGGCATAGGTAAGGAAGATTTCGATGTAGCAAAATTGCGCTACCATACCATCATAATAATGACCGATGCCGACGTGGACGGAGCGCACATAAGGACCCTTCTTCTTACCTTCTTTTACAGGCAGATGCCTGCTATTATTGAAAACGGTCACCTATACATTGCCCAACCACCTCTCTACAGGGTAAAGAAGGGAAAAGAGGAGAAGTATATAAAGGATGAACTTCTTCTCAAGGAGCACCTTCTTGAGCTGGCAACTGATAAGATAAACCTTAAGACCAGGAAGGTCTCAGTAGGAGGGAGCGGCCTTGCCTCTATAGTAAAAGGCATTAACAAGTTCTTTGACCTGCTGTCTAAGTTCGAAAACAGAAGGGTGGAGAAAAGTGTTATAGCCTCAACTGCCGTTATGGAAGGGCTTACTGAGGAGTCATTGCGAGAAAAAGGATCATTAGAGGGAATGCTTGGGGGGTTAAAAGAGTTTGCTATGAGGGAGTTTCCTGACCTTACCTCTCTGGAGCTATCCATTGACGGCGACACCGAACACAATGCATTCAGGATTACGGCAAGTGCAAAGAGGAGCGGTTCATTCACAGAAACGGTAATAGATACAAACCTTATTTCGTCACCGGAGTTTCTTGAATTAAAGGGTCTCTCTCAGGGGTTCAGTACGTTAGGCATACCTCCATATACACTGGAATTAGACGGCAGTGTTGTTGCAAAGCTTGATAACTTGAGGTCGCTGATTGCAGCTGTGGAGGATATTGGTAAAAAGGGGTTATACATACAGCGCTATAAAGGACTTGGAGAGATGAACCCCGAGCAGCTATGGGAGACAACCATGAATCCTGAAAAAAGACATCTTTTAAAGGTTACAATAGAAGACGCAATTGCAGCAGACGGCATGTTTACTGTGCTTATGGGCGATCAGGTGGAACCAAGGCGCAGATTTATAGAAGAGAACGCTCTGGATGTAACGAATTTGGACATATAGCTTGACATATCTTTAGCTTTTGCTTAATATAACGGTTTTAATTTCAAAAGGAGTTTTGCCATGAAGAGGACATTTCAACCGAACAACCTGAGAAGGAAGAGGACCCACGGCTTCCTCGAGAGGATGAGCACCAAGAACGGCCGTCTTGTGCTGAAGAGAAGAAGGGCCAAGGGGCGCAAGTCCCTGTCTGTTTAGGGCGGGTTTCCTGTCTAGCGCGCTTCCCACAGATTTGGCATCTGCACCTAAACATTTTTCGTTTACAAAAGAGGAGAGACTCCTTAAAAGGATCCAGTTTCTCAATGTTACCGAAGATGGTAAGAAGCTTCTTACAAGGAGTTTTATCATTTTCCTTAAGCCCAACAACCTGGCTTTTTCGAGGATAGGGATTACGGCCAGCAGAAAGGTCGGAGGCTCGGTCGCGCGGAACAGGGTCAAGAGGATTGTAAGGGAATTTTTTCGACTCAACAAGTCCAGGATCGAGAAGGGTATCGATATTGTTGTTATAGCAAAGAGGGAGGCTGCAGGTAAAGGCTTTGTAGAGGTCTCCAGGGAGCTGGAAAAGGTCCTTGTCCCGATTTTCAAGTTCAAATCAGGTGATGCTGAAGAGAAGAGAGGTTGAATGACCCGTATCCTTGTCTCAGCCATAAAGGCTTATCAGCGGTTCATCTCGCCGATGAAACAACCATCCTGCCGGTTTCATCCAACATGTTCAAACTACTCTATAGGGAGCTTAGAGAAATACGGGATTGTAAAGGGGTTGTTCCTTGCCGCAAAGAGGATACTCAGTTGCCACCCGTTTCACCCGGGCGGTTATGACCCTGTTAAATAGTTCATTTGGCGCACAACATTGTAGAGTTGAGAAAATAGAGTATATTATTGTGTTCAGGTGCTTTGGAGGAAGTGAATAAATGGAAAAAAGGGCTGTCTTAGCCGTAGTTTTGTCTTTGCTGGTTTTATTAGGATATCAGTACATCTTTGCCCCAAAAGAGCAGATGGTTGCAGAAAAACCCGCATCCATTTCAGGGACCCATTCGATGCCAGCAGGGCCTGCAATTACTCAGACACCTGATTTAGAGCACCCGAAGGAGGAGGGGGCCACGCATCCCTCTCTCCCTCAGGGCGAGGGATTGGCTGCGAAGGACATCGTTGTTGAAACGGATACCATAAGGGTGGTTTTAAACACAAAAAGCGCCTCTGTTAAGAGCTGGATGCTGAAGAGGTATAAAGACAAGGTCAATGGAGCAGTTTCGGTAGAACTGGTTCCTCCAGGAAAGAGGCAGCTTGAACTTTTATCTACTGAGAACGGAAGCCACTTCCCTGACAATCTCATCTATATCTCAGACAAGGAGTCCCTGAACGGTGCAGGCAGCATAACATTTACTGCAATGAGGCCTGACGGGACGAAGGTCAGAAAAACCTTTACATTTACAGAGAACAGCTACAAGGCTGGTTTAAAAGTGTCATATGAAAACACCGGCTCCTCTGTGACAACAGAGAGACCCGCCCTTTCAATGTCTATAACTTCAAAGCTAGCGGACCGGGGTGTGCTCTTTCATGAGATGGCCTTTCTTTCGGGTAAAGACTTAAAGAGGATACATGCAGATAAGATAAAGGACGAGAAGGCCGGTTCTGGAGAGATAGAATGGGCCTATCTCGGAGACAAGTATTTTATTACCGCTGTAATGCCTACGAGTGGGGGCAATGCGGAGGTCTACTTTAAAAAGGTCGGTGAGGAGCTATTTGAGGCCAGCCTGTTCTTTGTACCGTTGCAGATCAAGCCGGGCGAGACAAAAGGGATGGAATATGGGCTATACTTTGGCCCAAAGGAAGTAGAGATACTTAAGGCGGCAGGGTCGAAACTGGAGAGGGCCATTGACCTTGGTTTTTTTGACCTTATCGCATACCCCATGCTCCTCAGCTTCAAATGGATGTATGAGATAATTCCGAACTATGGGGTGGTGGTAATTCTGCTGACGGTTCTGATAAAGGTCCTGTTTTGGCCCTTATCCCAGAAGAGCTACAAGTCGATGAAAGACATGCAGAAGATCGCCCCATTGATGGAACAGATCAGGGAGAAATACAAGGACGACAAAGAGAAGTTGAACAGGGAGGTCATGGATTTGTACAAGAGGCACAAGGTAAACCCTCTTGGAGGTTGTCTCCCCATGATACTTCAGATACCTGTATTCTTTGCCCTGTATGCTGTCCTTGGCGGCGCTGTGGAACTCAGGCACGCACCATTCATTTTTTGGATTACGGACCTTTCTGCAAAGGACCCATATTATGTTACGCCTGTCATCATGGGAGCTACCATGTTTATACAGCAGAAGATGACGCCTTCAGCGACGGCGGACCCTATGCAACAGAAGGTCATGATGCTTATGCCTGTGATATTCACCTTTATGTTCCTGAATTTCTCTTCCGGCCTCGTGCTTTACTGGCTGGTTAACAACGTCCTTTCCATAGGACAGCAGCATTATGTAAACAAGTATATTAAGTGATGGACAAGACTAACAAGCTTCTTAAGAGCGTGGCGGAGTGCATCCTGGATGAGGAGGGCTCATTCTTTGCCGTAGTAAATGCGGACATGCTTGACCTTCCACTTGAGGGAACTCAGAGGATGATCCTTGGAGGGAAGGCAACCCCCTATCTGAGATTAACGGACGAAGGGATAGAAGCGGGACTTTCAATAAACCGCTTCCATTACGATGCCTTCATCCCGTGGCATGTTGTGAATGCTCTTGAAGGTGAACGCAAGGCCTTTTATTGCAAACGGGAAGGTGTTGATAAGGAAAAGAGAGAGGAAGAGGCGCAAAAGGAAAACAGGCACCTCAAAATAGTAAAAGATTAATACCAGATTGCTTTCAAATATCTACTTTTAATATTAATGAAAGGTTACTTGGTATAAGCAGGAGAGTTTGTTGGAACCGCTTGGACTGACCATAGGTAAAAAGAAGATACGGATCCCCATAATACAGGGCGGTATGGGTATCGGAGTTTCCAGGTCAGGCCTTGCCGGTGCAGTTGCAATAAACGGAGGGGTAGGAGTTATCGCCTCTGTTGCACTTGGGCTTATCTCTCCTTATTTCAAAAAGAAATCTGACTATTATGAGGCAAACAAGCTGGCACTCAGGGACGAGGTGAGAAAGGCCAGGGAGATAGCTGGAGATGGCGTAATAGGCGTAAACTGCATGGTTGCAATAACCGATTATGAGGATATGGTAAGGGTCTCTGTTGAAAATGGCGCAGACATGATCATATCAGGCGCAGGCCTCCCCACATCCCTTCCGGCCTTGACAAAGGGGTACCCTGATGTCGCCCTTGTTCCCATAGTCTCTTCAGTCAAGGCAGCCCAGGTCATAATCAAGAAGTGGGAGAGGAGTTTCAGCCGCATACCTGACGCCATAATTTATGAACATCCCAAGTATGCTGGCGGACACCTTGGCGCCTCACATGATGAATTGGAGCACCCCAAATACGATTTTCAGGCTGTTATCCCGGACCTTGTCGAGGCCGTCAAACCGTTTGGGAAGATACCGGTCATTGCGGCCGGCGGGATCTGGAATACAAATGACATAAAAATGGTAATGGCCCTTGGGTCATCCGGCGTTCAGATGGCCTCACGGTTTGTATGCACATATGAGTGCGATGCAGACATAAGATTTAAGGAGATATACATATCTGCCGGGGAGGAAGATCTGGCTATAGTCCACAGCCCGGTGGGGTTGCCTGGCAGGGCCATAAACACAGCATTCATGAAGACTGGAAAAAAAGCCAAAGGGAAGGGATGCATGGCCAACTGCCTCAAGGTATGCGCCAAGAGGGATACAGGTGAGGATTTCTGCATAGCCCTGGCCCTCAGGAACGCCGTAACCGGAGACATCAAAAACGGCCTCTTCTTTGCCGGTACCAATGCTCCCAAGAGCAGCAAGATGGTCTCTGTAGCTGAACTTATGGAAGAGCTGTCAGAGGGGTTTGCCCCCTCCCTTAATCAAGGTTAAGCCCTATCCTGTCGAACCACAAAAGATAGTTTTGCAAGAGGCTCATTATTACAGTAGCTTTCTATCATGGGTAGGAAAATTACACAACAGACCTGAATGCAGGGAGCCTCTTTATATGCCGAACGAGGAACTCTCCTCCTATCCCGTTCACGATACCTGTTGCAAGTCCGAAACCCAGGAATACGGGCAGGAGCATAAATATTTCCGAATGTCTTATGAACAGGGCGTAGACCGTAACAACCTGAGCCAGGTTGCTTGCGTATGCCCCAAGGACGCTTATCCCGACAAGGCTAAAAATACCTTTAAAAAACCTGTGCGAGACTCCCATAACCACGGTGCTGG
Source organism: Desulfuromonadales bacterium (assembly GCA_919902985.1). Classification (GTDB taxonomy): domain Bacteria; phylum Desulfobacterota; class JAENJC01; order JAENJC01; family JAENJC01; genus JAENJC01. The sequence continues at coordinate 28,644 of CAKKSC010000017.1, forward strand.
CTATCCCGCCGGAGAGGCCTATAAAGAATGATGGGGTCAGGAAGGTCCCTATAATAAGGGAACCCACCATTACCCTGAGGAAGGCAACCGTCAAACCTGCCCAAAAGTCATATAAGGATATAGCAGTAATGGTGAGTATATTGGCAAACCCGAACTTGAGCCATGGAACCGGGGTCGGAATGACGGCCTCTATGGTGTGGACAGCGGATGCCAGGGCCACAAGGAGTGCCAGGTGGGTATTCCTCCTTACCCTTTCAAGGTCTGATCCATTTTCAGCGTGTAACAGCATCATAATCCCCATCGCCTCCCAGCACCCTTATTACAACCTTGTTGGGAAGGCATGCAGCAATCTGGCCGTTCTTGCCGATCTCGCCCTGATGGACGCATACCTTATTCCTGCATGGGGAAGATAAAAATGAGGCCTTTCCGTCCCTGATAGATATCTTGCTGGCGCCCAGAACACCTTTTACATCAATAACGCTGTCCTTTTTGAGCAAGTACGTTCCGACTTGCTTCCCGTCAGCCTCAATCTTAACCTCCACCCCCTGCCTTCCACCACTTGCCATGGAGTAACTGAAGATAGTAAGAATGGCAAGAAAGGCAATGAGTACCTTGTCGGCGATTGTGAACATGCTTAAGAGGATAGCAGAATGGGCCTCTTCTATCAAGGAATTTATCTCTTTAAATGGCAGCGCATGCCCATAATTTCTAACGAACAATCAACCTTTTTCTCCTTGACAAAAAGGGAAAGTTAAATTATCTTTATCGAACTTTATGACCGAGGGCATGATTCAGGCCGATTTCCCGATTGATCTGATAATATTAAATTAGGGGGATGATATGATAAACTACCTACCAATACTATCCCTCTTTGTCCTTGCAGTGACGTTTGCATTCGGCACCATCCTTGCGTCACATCTTATAGGGCCTAAAAACCCTTACAGAGAAAAACTCTCCCCTTATGAATGCGGTATGCCTCCTGTCGGCAATACAAAAGAGAGGTTCCCGATAAAATTCTATATCATAGCTATGTTATTTATAATATTTGATATTGAAGGTGTATTCATGATTCCATGGGCCGTTGTATTTAAGAGACTAGGGATGTTTGGGCTCATTGAGATGGGCGTATTCATCGCTATCCTTCTGATAGGTCTTGCCTATGTATGGAAGAAAGGGGCGCTGGAATGGGAATAGAACAGGCACTCGGCAAGCTTGGCGATAATGTTGTAGTTACCTCTGCGGAGAAGGTCATAAACTGGTCACGTCGTTCATCCCTGTGGCCCATGACCTTCGGTCTAGCGTGCTGCGCTATAGAGATGATAGCCATGGTCTCCGCAAGATATGATATATCGAGGTTCGGGGCCGAGGTATTCAGGGGGACCCCTAGGCAGTCTGATTTAATGATAGTCGCAGGGACTGTAACGAAGAAGATGGCCCCTGCGTTAAGGGCTGTTTATGACCAGATGCCTGAGCCGCGCTATGTGATATCCATGGGTAGCTGTGCGAGCACAGGCAACATCTTTAATACATATTCAGTTGTCCAGGGAGTTGATGAGGTAGTCCCTGTGGATGTCTATATCCCAGGTTGTCCGCCATGCCCGGAGGCGCTTATATATGGGATCATGAAGCTCCAGGAGAAGATTGACAAGGAACACTCATTAAGAACTAAAAAGGCTTAAAAATAAATTTAGACACAGATTTCACAGATAAATCATAATAAATCAGTGTGAAACAGTGTCAAAAGATGTAAGGAAGAGAAATGTCAGAGATGGTGGTCGAAAAATTGAAAAAAAGGTTTTCTGCTTCGGTGTTGGATTCTTATTCATTCCGGGACGAGAACACCGTAGTCATAAAGAAAGAGGATTTAGTTGCGATCTGCAGATATCTAAAAAGCGACCCTGAGCTATCCTTTGATTTCCTTTCCGACCTCTGCGGTGTTGATTATATGGGGAGGGAACCGAGGTTTGAAGTGGTCTACCATCTCTTCTCCATAAACAAGCACCACAGGATACGGCTCAAGGCAATGGTTGGAGAAGGGGAAAAGATATCTTCAGTAGTTGGACTATGGAGCACTGCAGACTGGCATGAGAGAGAGGCCTTTGACATGTACGGGATAATTTTTGAAGGTCACCCAAACCTGACCAGGATTTTGATGCCTGAAAACTGGGACGGTCACCCTTTAAGGAAGGATTATCCGCTAAAAGGAAGATAGGTTTAGATGGCTGAAACAAAGAACATGATACTTAATATGGGTCCCCAGCACCCCAGCACCCACGGGGTTCTGAGGCTTATACTTGAGCTTGACGGCGAGACTGTTGTAAAGCTCACCCCTGAAATAGGGTACCTCCACAGGGGGGTCGAGAAGCTCGGCGAGAACCTTACATATCACCAGTTTATTCCCCTGACGGACAGAGAAGACTACATCGCCTCCCTCTCCAACAACCTTGCATATTGTATGACTGTTGAGAAGCTCCTCGGGATGGAAGTTCCGCCGCGGGCCATGGTTGCCCGTGTATTGCTTACGGAGCTCCAGAGAATAGCCAGCCACCTTATATGGCTTGGCACCTTCGGTCTTGATATCGGGGCCATGAGCCTATTCTTCTATTGTATGAGGGAAAGGGAAACTATCCTTGACATGTTTGAGGCGTGTGCAGGGGCAAGGCTTACCATCAACTATTTCAGGATAGGCGGAATTGCAAAGGACCTCCCTGAAGGGTTTGAGAAACGGGTCAGGGACTTCATAGACATATTACCAGAAAAGATGAAGAACGACTACGAGCGTATCTTCCAGGACAACAAGATAGTCAGGATAAGGACGGAAGGTGTTGGCATCATATCTAAAGAAGATGCCGTAGACCTCGGTTTAAGCGGACCGCTGCTCCGGGCATGCGGCGTTCCCTGGGACATAAGGAAATCGAATCCATATTGCGGATATGAGACCTACGAATTTGATATCCCTACAGGCAAGACAGGGGATGTCTTTGACAGGTACCTGGTTAGGATGGAAGAGATGAGACAGTCCCTGAAGATAGTGCAACAGGCACTGGATAGGCTTCCAGGCGGCGCTTTTCTTGCCGATGACCCGAAGATATGCCTCCCTCCCAAGCAGAAAGTAATGACAGAGATGGAGTCGTTGATCCACCACTTCAAGATAGTATCCGAAGGGTTTGATCCTCCCGTCGGTGAGGTTTACCACAGCATAGAGACGCCAAGGGGAGAACTCGGCTTCTACATAGTATCCGACGGTAGTAATAAGCCGTACAGGCTAAGATTCAGACCCCCTTCGTTTGTAAATTTGGAATCCCTCGCAAAAATGGCTGAGGGAAAACTGATAGGCGACCTGATTGCCATAATAGGCGCGCTTGATCCTGTTATGGGGGAGGTAGACAGGTAATGACTGAATTTGTCACAATAATGATAGTAAAGATGGTTGTCATATTTGCCGCAGTGATGGGGACCATGACTTATATAACCCTGGCGGAGAGAAAGATTCTCGGCTACATGCAGATAAGACCGGGCCCGAACAGGGTGGGGCCGTGGGGGCTTTTGCAACCCATAGCTGATGGGATAAAGCTATTTCTCAAGGAAGACATAATACCTGACAAGGCATCTAAAGCAGTATTTGTTATAGCGCCCGCCATGGCCTTGATACCTGCGGTCATGACCATCGCAGTAGTTCCGTTTGGCCCTACAGTTACTATTCTGGGTAGACCTGTTGATATATATATGGCGGACCTAAATATTGGCATCCTCTACATATTTGCCGTTTCTTCAATTGGTGTATACGGTATAGTACTGGCAGGATGGGCATCCGAGAGCAAGTATTCCCTTTTGGGCGGACTAAGGGCTTCAGCCCAGATGATAAGCTATGAGCTTTCCATGGGATTTGCAATAGTCGGCGTCATTATGATGTCGCAGTCTCTCTCCATGGTAAAGATTATTGAGGCCCAGCAAGGGGTATGGTTCATAGTCCCTCAGTTATTTGGTTTTATAATCTATATTACTGCCGCCATGGCAGAGCTTAACAGGACGCCGTTTGACCTGCCTGAGGGAGAATCGGAGCTGGTGGCCGGTTACTTTACGGAGTACAGCAGTATGAAATACGCAATGTTCATGCTGGCCGAATATATCAATATCATCACTGTGTCGGGTATAGTTACTACCCTTTATCTTGGCGGATGGAGCGGACCTGTATTGCCCCCATTGCTCTGGTTTGTCATAAAACTTCTTGCAGTAGTTTTCTTTATGATATGGGTGAGGGCTACAGTCCCAAGGTTAAGGTACGACCAATTGATGACATTAGGATGGAAGGTGTTGCTGCCTGCATCTATTGTTAACATCCTGTTGACGCCGATAATTATGAAGATTTTCGGGTATTTGTAAACGCCCCCGCCTTCGCACCTCCTCTTTAGTAAAGAGGGGGTCAGGGGGAGTTAGTCTTCTGTGGTTACGGTTTGTATTTTTTGGTATACGTAAAAAGCTTATGGAGTTGTTATGTTAAAAGCTCTTGCAGAGGGTTTAAGTGTAACCCTCAAACACATGTTTAAGAAGAGAAACACAGTCCAATATCCGGAACAAAGGAGAGAGTACTCTCCGAGATTCAGGGGGAAGCATAAGCTCAACAGAAACGAGGACGGAAGCGAGAAGTGTGTTGGATGCTATCTTTGCGCTGTAGTATGCCCTTCCCAGTGCATTAGCCTTCAGGCTGGAGAAAATGAGCATGGAAAAAGATATGCGGAATGGTACAAGATACAGATGGGCCGCTGTCTCTTTTGTGGTTTTTGTGTTGAGGCGTGCCCTGTTGAGGCGTTGGATATGACCGGATTCTACGAGATGTCATGTTATGGCAGGGACGGTCTGGTTTACGAGAAAAAAGATCTGTTAGTTCCTAAAAAATGAACGTATTGCAGAGAGACACAACGAAAAGCAGGCGCTTCCAGGCGAGAACGCAAAATTAGCATAATATTTTATATTAAAAGTTTTTTCTCTGCGACCTTCGCGTTTTTGCGATGATATAGAAGCAAGAATTTTTAAAAACTGGGGTTAAAGATGGAATTGATTCTATTTTATATATTCGGTGGGATTGCAATAATAGCATCCCTTGGTCTTGTTACAGGGAAGAATCCGGTTCATTCAGCCCTCTTTATGGTTGTAGTTTTTTTTGTAGTTGCTGCACTGTTTGTACTGCTCGGGGCCGAGTTCCTTGCAGCAGCCCAGATATTAGTATATGCCGGGGCCATAATGGTCCTTTTCCTATTTGTCATCATGCTGCTGAGGCTCCAGAAGGAGGAGCTGAGAAACACCTCAAGGCACGCATTCCAAAAGTTCTTTGGGATAGTGCTGAGCCTGGTATTCGCATTTCAGGTAATAATGATATTTAGAGGTGGTTTTTTTAAAGGCGCCAAGGGGAATTTTCCACCTGATGCAGTCAAAGGTTTTGGAGGGAATACTGAGGCAGTGGCAGCGGTATTATTTACCGACTATCTCTTCCCGTTCGAACTGACATCAGCCATCCTTTTGATGGCGATGGTTGGCGCAGTTGTGCTTACAAAGAAGGAGCTTAAGTAATGGTGCCTCAGGAACATTACCTTGTGTTAAGCGCAATCCTGTTCGCGATAGGGGCCATAGGCGTCCTGGTACGCAGAAATGCGATCGTTATATTCATGTGCATAGAGCTTATGCTGAATGCCGTAAATGTCTCCCTTGTAGCATTTTCAAAACAGATGAACTCCATGGATGGCCAGGTCTTTGTCTTCTTTATCATGACAGTTGCAGCAGCAGAGGCAGCCATTGGCCTTGCGATAATGGTTTCTCTGTTCAGGAACAAAGAGACGTTGAATGTGGATGAGATAAATCTGATGAAGTGGTGACTACTATACTATATGATACATGCCGACATAAACCTATCATCAAGGTTTCTTTTTAATAGAATGGAGCGTAATCGTGATAATACCCTCAGTTAAACCGTTGATCGTGATTGGCGTCGCTGCGGTTGCATTCGTCTTAATCCTGCTGTCAGACAGGAGACCCAACCTGAGGGAGTTTTGGTCTGTTCTGGCAGGAGTAATAATATTACTTATCGTCTCGTCCATGCTGCCGTCCGTGCTTTCGGGCAACAGTCTTGAACTGACTCTTGCGGAGTTTTTTCCGGGGATAAGCTTAAGGTTACGGGTGGATGCCTTGGCACTAATGTTCGCTCTCACCGCCTCTTTTCTGTGGATACTAACCACAATGTATTCCATAGGCTACATGCGTTCCCTGAACGAACACTCACAGACGCGGTTCTTCGCGTGCTTTGCTGGCGCGGTTTCGGCAACCATGGGAGCTGCATTCTCAGCAAACCTGCTGACCCTGTATTTCTTTTACGAGATAATCACGATGATAACCTACCCGCTCGTCAGTCATAAGGATACTTCTGAAGCCCTGGCGGGAGGAAAGAAATATATCGCATATCTGCTCGGCACCTCCAAGGCGTTCCTTCTTCCGGCCATAATCCTTACATACATCATAGCCGGGACGCTGGAGTTTACAGCGGGAGGGATATTACACGGTGGAGATTCGACCCTGCTTACAGTGGTTTATGTGCTCTTCATTGCTGGTTTCGCTAAGGCTGCGATAATGCCGCTGCATAATTGGCTTCCCTCCGCGATGGTTGCTCCGACACCTGTGAGCGCCCTCCTCCATGCTGTGGCGGTGGTAAAAGTTGGCGTATTCTCCATCTTGCGGGTGATACTCTTCGTTTTCGGCACCGGGACGTTAAAGACCCTTGGACTAGGCATGCCAACCGCCTATTTCGTCTCCTTCACGATAGTAGTAGCCTCCGTGATAGCTCTCACCAAGGACAACCTGAAGGCCAGGCTGGCATATTCAACGATAAGCCAGCTCTCCTATATCGTGCTCGGAGCCGCCCTTCTAACACCAAGCGGTATAACAGGCGGGATCGTACATATTACCAACCACGCCTTTGCGAAGATCACGCTCTTTTTCTGTGCAGGCTCCATCTATGCCGTCGCCCATAAGTCCAATATCAGCGAGATGGCCGGGATAGGAAGGAAACTCCCGTTTACAATGACTGCGTTCTCGATAGGAGTACTCGGAATGATAGGTGCACCCCCCGCAGGAGGGTTTGCCACCAAGTGGTATCTTGCAATAGGCGCTATGGAGGCTGGCTCAATGGCGGTGCTTTTAGTCCTGCTTTCGTCCACTGTACTGAACGCTGCCTATTTCCTGCCCATCGTGTATACGGCGTTCTTCAAAAGCCCTGAAGATGGGCATCACGGCCACATAGGAAATGATCACGGCCATGGCGAAGAGATAAAGGAGAACCCGTATATAGCCGTTCCGCTGGTGATCAGCGCCATAGGCTCTCTTGCGCTTGGTTTCTATCCTGACATCCTTTTAAGCTTCGTAAGGAGGATATTATGAAGATAATCGACTGGCTTGCGGACGAAAATAACAGGGGGACGCTCAAGAAGGCGTCATATATAACACTATTCATAGTGTTCGTTGCGGATTTTTTCGTTCATCGCCATCATGCGACGTTCATCTGGGACAATATCCCGGGGTTTGGCGCCGTATATGGCTTTGTATCATGCATCGTCATAATACGCGTATCCAAGGCCTTAGGGCACGCGGTGCTTATGAAGAAAGAGGACTATTATGATTGAATGGGTTCATCCGGGGGCAATACTGATCATCGGGGCAGTGCTCGTTCCGTTCCTGAAGGGAGGGATTAAACAGGTATACCTGCTCCTCCTTTCGGCGCTGGCCTTTGCAGCAATAGTGTCCTCCTCTCACGGGACGCACGGCGTTGTGCATATTCTGAACCAGGAGCTCGTCTTCGGCAGGGTGGACAGGCTCTCCCTTGTATTCGGCTACATCTTCGGGATCATGTCCTTTATCGGCTTCACCTATGGGTTGCACGTCAAGAGGGATGGTGAGCATATGGCCGCGCTCCTTTATGCCGGCGGCTCAATGGGCGCCGTATTCGCAGGGGACTTCATCACCCTGTTCATATTCTGGGAGGTGATGGCGTTTGCATCGTTATTCCTCGTTTGGTTCAAGGGGGACAAGGCGTCTGGCGAGGCGGGGTACAGGTATATATTGGTTCATATCTTTGGAGGCGTCTGCCTTTTAGGCGGGATCATTATATATTATGCAAACACCGGCACCCTGGAGTTTAACGCTGTAAAGGTCGGCGGGCCGGCCTTCTATATGATACTCATAGGGTTCCTGATAAATGCGGCCGTCCCTCCGTTTAGCGCATGGTTAGCTGACGCTTACCCCGAGGCGACGATCATGGGCGCGGTCTTTATGTGCGCCTTTACCACTAAGACGGCGGTCTACGTGCTTATAAGGGGTTTTGCCGGGACGGAACTGCTCATATGGATGGGTGTCATTATGGCCATCTACGGGGTCGTCTACGCAACGCTCGAAGGCGACGCGAGGAGGCTTCTGGCATATCATATTATCAGCCAGGTCGGGTATATGGTCACCGGAATCGGGATCGGGACCGAGATGGCCTTGAACGGATCAACGGCCCATGCCTTTGCCCATATCCTTTACAAAGGCCTGCTTTTCATGGGCGTCGGAGCTGTTATACACATGACCGGCAAGAGGAAGCTCAAGGAGCTTGGCGGCATATACAAGACCATGCCGATCACCATGCTTCTTTACATGATAGGAGCCTTTTCCATATCTGCGTTCCCTCTCTTCAGCGGCTTTGTCAGTAAATCTATGGTGGTCACGGCTGCCGAAGAGTCTCACATAGCATGGGCAGTCCTCCTCTTGACCCTTGCTTCATCAGGCACCTTCATTTCATTAGGGCTTAAGCTGCCTTACTACATGTTTTTCGGAAAGGATTCAGGCATAAGGACAAAAGAGCCGCCCCTCAATATGCTGATTGCCATGGGTATCGCGGCCTTCCTTTGCATCGCCATTGGGGTTTGGCCAGATGCCCTCTATGGAGTGCTGCCCTATCCAGTCGATTACCACCCTTACACGGCACAGCACGTTATGACTGCCCTTGGGATACTGCTTTTTACAGCACTTGGGTTCTTCATGCTCCTTAAGAAGCTTGACCCTGAGCCGACGATAAGCATGGATACTGACTGGTTCTACAGAAAGGGCGGGATGCTTTTCCTTAAAATAGCGGAGAGGCCAGTCGCGTTGGTTGACGCCTTTGTCAGCGAGCTTTACTCCACAATAGGGTTTCGCCCCGCAAAAAGGATTGGGGGCCACCTTTGGGAATTTGACGGGAAGGCGGTTGACGGTGCGGTGAACGGCACGAGCTGGATTGCACAGATAACTGCAAAGGTAATCAACTTCATTGATAAATATTTTGTAGATGGGACTGTCAATGGTCTGGCATTGTTTGTGGATATCAAGAGTCGTATCCTGAGGAGGATACAGACAGGCGATGCTCAGAATTATGCCCTTGTAATGCTGCTGGGTGTGGTGTTTCTTATGGGTGTATATTACTTTTACTAAAGAAATTCCCTGAGAGGGATAGCAAGCAATCGTTTGGAGGAACTGATGAACAACGTCCTTGGATTTCCTATATTATCGCTTATAATCTTTTTGCCGCTCATCGGAGCCATTCCGATTATGCTTTTTGTTCCCAAGCAGAAAGAGGAGTTGATAAGGTGGCTATCCGCCATTACAACATTTGTCACATTTATTGTTTCCTTAATCCTGATTCCAAATTTCGATACGGCAACTCACGAGATGCAGTTTGTAGAGAGACACAGCTGGATCCCTTCCATTGGTGTCCAGTACTTTCTAGGGATAGACGGAATAAGCTTCCTTCTTGTTCTGCTTACTACAATGATAACATTTATTGCAGTCCTGTCATCCTGGCATGCTATTTCGGAGAGGCTTAAGGAATTTCATGTTTGTGTACTCCTGCTGGAAGTTGGCATGCTGGGCGCTTTTATGGCCCTTGACTTCGTATTCTTCTACGTCTTCTGGGAGGTCATGCTCGTTCCAATGTACTTTATCATAGGTATATGGGGAGGGCCGCGGAGACTTTATTCTGCCATCAAGTTTTTTCTGTACACCCTCCTTGGAAGCGTATTCATGCTGGTGGCCATCCTGGCGCTCTTCTTTGTGTATCACCATTACACCGGTGAATACACTTTTAACATCCTGAAGTATATGGAGTTTAACTTCCCTTTCAATGTTCAGTGGTGGGTCTTCCTGGCATTCTTTCTTGGATTTGCTGTCAAGGTGCCCATGTTCCCATTCCACACGTGGTTGCCTGATGCCCATGTGGAGGCCCCAACTGCTGGCTCTGTCATACTTGCAGGTATTCTCCTTAAGATGGGGACATACGGTTTTGTGAGGTTTGCACTGCCTATAACGCCTGATGCTGCGCATACCTTTGTTCCATTTATAGTAACGCTCTCCATTATTGCAATAATATACGCAGCTTTCATATGTCTTGCACAGAAAGACATGAAGAAGCTCATCGCCTATTCTTCAGTAAGTCACATGGGATATATAACCCTTGGGACCTTTACTTTTAATCCTCAAGGTTTAGAGGGGGCCATCCTTCAGATGATTAACCACGGTCTCTCCAGTGCGGCCCTCTTTCTTATTGTGGGTCTTGTTTATGAGAGGAGACATACAAGAATGATAGCGGATTTTGGTGGACTTGCGAAGGTTATGCCTATATATGCTGTTTTCTTTGCGATTGCCACCATGTCATCCATTGGGCTCCCGGGCCTGAATGGCTTTATCGGTGAGTTCCTTATACTTCTGGGGGTCTTTAAGGTGAGTTACATTTGGGCGTTTTTGGCCGCTTTTGGTATAGTTGTTGGAGCGGCCTATGCCCTCTGGTTGTATCAGAGAACCATGTTTGGAAAACTTGAAAACCCTGAAAATATAGAGCTGAAGGATCTAAACCTTAGAGAGAAGTGGACGCTTATCCCGCTGATTATTATGATGTTCTGGATAGGCCTCTATCCAAAGCCTTTCCTTGACACCATGCACGCGTCTGTCAACAATATAGTGCAAAGGGTCAACCCGGGATACACACCGGCGCTGGAGAGCTTCAGGATTGAAAGCGGTTCTGTTCCTACAGCGGATCCTACGCATGCCGGGCGCGCCAACACGAACGAACCGTCCGGCCATGGGGACACGGCGCACCATGGGGGGCATTAAAAGGTGCGGAGAGGAATTTGCATTTGAAATAAGGAGTTTTTGATGACGCCGATACATATTGCATATCCTAATATATTTGTGATCCTGCCGGAACTCATTCTGATGTGCTGGGTCTTTTTCATGATGATGGCAGACCTCTTTATTTCAAAGGAGAAAAAGGAGGTCAATGCACTTCTGGCCATTATAGGGATACTCCTGTCGGCGGCAGCTGTTTTTGTGGTCATGCCTTCAGGACATATTACTAGCTTCAACGACAGCATGGTATCAGACAGTTTTGCCCTCTTCTTCAAGTTGCTGTTCTGCATAGCCGCTGTACTGACGATCCTTATCAGCAGAAAATATATAGCTATTGAAGGGATGAACTGGGGAGAATATTACACACTTCTCCTTTTTGCCGTATCAGGCATGATGGTCCTTGTATCTGCAACAGACCTGGTCACGATATACCTTGGGATGGAGTTTATGGCCCTGACCGTGTATGTATTAACCGGATATTTAAGGCATGATACCAGATCAAACGAAGCCGCCCTCAAGTACTTCCTGCTCGGGGCATTTTCTTCAGCCATAATCCTGTACGGAATGGTACTGCTGTATGGTGTGACGGGAAGCACAAATATTTACAAAGTGGCCAGCTTCCTGGCTGCAAACGACAATTTTTCCAACCCTGTAATGATTGCCTCTGTCATCCTTCTTGTCGCCGGTTTTGCCTTTAAGGTTGCCGCAGTCCCATTCCATATGTGGGCCCCCGACGCCTACGAGGGTGCGCCAACTTCAATCACCGCATTTATGGCGGTTGGTCCAAAGGCAGCGAGCTTTGCAGTCATACTCAGGATATTCCTTGTCGCCTTACCTGCAATGAAATCCCACTGGGTCCCTATTTTCTGGGGCATATCGGCTATTTCCATGTTACTGGGAAATATCGTGGCTGTGGCCCAGACCAATATCAAGAGGATGCTGGCATATTCCAGCATAGGCCATGCGGGCTTTATCTTCATGGGAGTTATCTCAGGCACAAAGATCGGTATCGCATCTGTAATGCTCTATATGCTGGCATACTTATTCATGTCAATAGGCGCCTTTGCGGTTATAATACTTCTCCGCAAGACCGGGGTTAGGGGAGATGAGATCAAAGACTTCAGCGGATTTGCCAGAAAGCATCCATCACTGGGTCTATGCATGCTCATATTCCTGGTCTCCCTTATAGGATTGCCTCCAACCGCCGGTTTTATAGGTAAGATGTACCTCCTTGCAGCAGCGGTAGAGGCTGAATATTATTACCTTGCAGCAATAGGGGTCCTTATGAGTGTTGTATCCCTCTTCTATTACATGCAGGTCGCAAAGACCATGTATATAGACGAAGAGATACCCGGCCAGCAGCTTGTATCATCAAATGCATTGACCTTAGTAGTCTACTTCTGTGCTGCTGCCACCCTTCTGATCGGCATGTTTCCCAACCGATTCATAACCTCAGCGTTGGCGTCGGTGCTTACTATGTAATGCTGTAGCTATTTGGTTGCTCACATTTCACTGGCCTGCAACTGACGGAATGAAGGTGGATAACCACCGGGAAGCAGGTTTTGAAGTTTAGTCGACCGTCTGGGCATATTTAGTGGTCAGTGGTCAGTGGTCAGTGGTCAGGTATATAACTGATCACCGGCTACCGACGACCGTCCACTCGTACGTCCAGGCGGTTTTTAATTTTTAATACAAAAGAAACTCAATAAGAGGAGGTTGTTATGCCATTGGATCCTACGAAACATGCGGACTGGGAGATTGCGGAAGCGGCGGAAAAGAACATGAAGACTGTCTACCAGCTTGGAGAAGAGCTGGGGCTTGAGAAACAGGAGCTTCTTCCCCACGGCCATTACGTGGCAAAGATCGACTATGCCAGCGTCCTTAAGCGACTTGCCAGCAGGCCCAACGGCAAGTATATCGACGTTACGGCCATAACCCCGACTCCTCTCGGCGAGGGGAAGTCCACGACAACCGTTGGCCTTACCCAGGGACTTGGAAAGAAGGGAAAAAAGGTCATAGCAACCATAAGGCAGCCTTCTGGCGGCCCAACTATGAACGTTAAGGGGGGAGCAGCAGGCGGAGGTCTCTCCCAGTGTGTACCGCTGACACCTTTCTCCCTCGGCCTTACCGGGGACATCAATGCAGTTATCAACTCCCACAACCTTGGAATGGTGGCCCTTACCTCCAGGATGCAGCATGAATTTAACTATACTGATGAGCAGTTGGCAAAGCGCGGTCTCAAAAGGCTTGATATAGACCCCAGGAAGGTTGATACCAAGTGGGTCATGGACTTCTGCGCTCAGTCCCTTAGAAACATCCTTATCGGTCTCGGGAACAAGGATGACGGGTTCATGATGGCGTCAGGGTTTGCCATAGCCGTTTCCTCAGAGGTCATGGCCATACTTGCCGTAGCCAGCGACCTTAAGGACATGCGAGAGAGGATGGGGAAGATAGTCCTGGCTACCAGCAAGAGCGGGAAACCGGTGACTGCCGAGGACCTGGATGTCGCAGGCGCCATGACCGCATGGATGGTGGAGGCAATTAATCCGAACCTTATCCAGACTATAGAAGGACAGCCTGTGATAGTCCACGCAGGGCCTTTTGCCAATATAGCCATAGGGCAGTCTTCTATCATCGGTGACCGCATAGCCCTCAAGATGGCTGACTATGTGGTGACAGAGTCAGGGTTTGCAGCAGACATCGGGTTCGAAAAGTTCTGGAACCTCAAGTGCCGCATGTCGGGCCTCAAGCCCCATGCTGCTGTTATTGTTGCTACAATAAGGGCCCTCAAGTGCCATGGCGGAGCGCCAATTCCTGTTCCGGGAAAGCCTATCCCAGATGAATACAAGGCAGAAAATGTGGGTTGGGTAGAGAAGGGTTGCGAAAACCTCCTCCACCACATAAACACGGTCAAGGCATCAGGGATCAAACCTGTTGTCTGCCTTAACCATTTCTATACAGACAGGGATTCTGAAGTCGCGGCAGTCCGTAAGATCGTTGAGGCGGCAGGCGCAAGGTTTGCCCTCTCCAAGCACTGGCAGTACGGCGGAGAGGGAGCGACAGACCTCGCAGACGCAGTGATTGACGCGTGCAACGAGCCGAACGATTTCAAGTATCTATACGAGCTCTCAACGCCTCTCCGTGAGCGTATCGACAAGATAGCAAAGCTTTCCTACGGCGCTGATGGGGTAGATTATTCACCGGAGGCCCTTATAAAGGCCAAGGCCATTGAAGCAGACCCGGAGCTTTCAAAGCTCGGCACCTGCATGGTCAAGACCCATCTGAGCCTCACCGATAACCCGAACCTGAAGGGCGTGCCGAAGGGATGGAAACTGTTCGTAAGAGATATCCTCACATACCAGGGAGCTGGATTCGTTGTGCCTGTTGCAGGGGCCATTAAGCTCATGCCTGGTACCGCTTCTGATCCAGCATACAGAAGGGTCGATGTGGATGTGGAGACAGGAAAGGTTAAAGGACTGTTTTAGTAGCAGTTGTTAGAGATTAGATGTTAGTGGGGGCGAACCTTGTGTTCGCCCTTTTTTGTTGATAATGTTTATCTTGCCAGTATCTTCAGCGCACCCTTAATCATCTCTTCAATGTCAGAGTCAGGGTTGTCTTTCTTCACCTTTTCCAGCGCCCCTTCAGCCTGTGGCCTCCTGTATCCAAGGTTAAGAAGGGCAGATATAGCGTCCTCAAGAACCTCATCGCCTGTTGCCAGCGGTTTGGTCTGAACACCGGGTTTCTCTTTGTGAAGCTTCAGTGCCTTGTCCTTAAGCTCTAAGACCATTCTTTCCGCAGTCTTCTTCCCGATCCCCGGTATTGCTGTAAGCCTTAGCAGGTTCCCGTTTAACAGAGCTGTCCTAAGCTCCTCAGGTGTAATTCCAGAAAGGATATTTACGGCAAGCTTTGGCCCTATCCCCGATACACCTAACAGGAGCTGGAACATCTCTTTCTCATCTGTTGTCAGAAATCCAAAGAGTTGCAGGGCGTCTTCTCTGACATTGGTAAATGTATGAAGGGTCACCTGATTTTTTATATCAGGGAGTTCATAGAAGGTGGAAAACGGGGTAAAGACCTGGTATCCAACGCCACCAACATCGATTATGGAGTATTCCGGTGATTTATGAATCAGTCTCCCGCATAACTGGGCTATCATTGGCCTACCTCTTCTTTACTATTAATGCAAAGATATTAACAGGTTAAATGAGAGATGACAAGGGGTTTTAGCGAGGATTCTCGAAATGAGAATTATTATCTGTTGAAGAAAACGCCAGGCAATTAATGCTGGAATATCGAGAGCTGCTCGCCCTCACTTGCCTTTAATACAAAGCTCTTTCTGTGTACGGATGACATGCCATATTTATTTATGGCATCCCTGTGCTCTTCCGTTCCGTAACCCTTGTGACCTGGAAAGTTATAATCTGGGAATTTATCATGGAGGGAGGACATCATCCTGTCCCTTGTGACCTTCGCAATGATGGATGCTGCTGCTATGGAGAAGCTCCTGTCATCTCCTTTGACTATCGTCTCCTGTGGGAGATCGGATTTAACAGACTGGTTCCCGTCAATAATGACATAATCCGGCCTGTGGCTCAAAAAAGAAAGGGCCGCCTCCATCGCCTTAAGCGTCGCCCTGAGGATATTTATCCTGTCGATCTCCTCAGGCCCGACAACACCTATGCCAATAGATACGGCCTTTTGCTCTATCTCTTTAAAGAGGCACTCTCGTCTTGGAGCTGTCAGCTTCTTTGAATCCCTTAACCCGAAGTTTTTGGTCCCGGACGAAAAGATAACGGCAGCAGCAACCACAGGCCCTGCCAATGCACCCCTTCCGGCCTCATCTACACCGGCTATAAGGCTGAATCCTGCACCCCAGAGTTTCTTCTCGAAGCTGTCCATGATAAGGGATTACTGGTTGACAGCATCAACCAGAACATGTCTACCCGTTAGACTTCTTTGCAATCTCCGGCCTGATCTCTTTTATCCTTGCCGCCTTGCCTGTAAGGCCTCTGAGGTAGTATGTCCTTGACCTTCTGACCTTCCCTCTGGTCAACACATCTATCTTGTCTATCATAGGCGAATGGGTCGGGAATGTCCTCTCAACACCAACACCGTAGGACATCTTCCTTACAGTGAAGGACGAGCGCATAGCTCCACCCGATCTCTTTATGACAATCCCTTCAAAGACCTGGAGCCTTTCTTTCTCCCCCTCGATGACCCTGGCGTGCACCTTAACGGTGTCACCTGCCCTGAACTGCGGGATATCCTCCCTCATCTGTTCCTTTTCAACCAGTTCCATTGCCTGCATATCTCTACCCCCTTCCTTTGATCTCGTTAATTATTTTTTTATCTTCTTCCAGAAGGTCGGCCTTTTCCAGAAGGTCCGGCCTTACCAAAAGCGTCTTTCTAAAGGCCTCTCTCCTTCTCCACCGCGAGATCTCCGCATGGTTGCCTGAGAGAAGAACGTCGGGAACCCTCATCCCCTCAAACTCCGGGGGTCTTGTATACTGAGGGTATTCAAGCAGATCCTTTGAGAAAGATTCTTCTTCAGGCGACTCTGAGCATCCCAGAACGCCAGGGATCAGCCTCGAAACAGCATCCACAATAATCATGGCGGGGAACTCTCCGCCGGTAAGGATATAATCGCCTATTGATATCTCCTCATCAACAAAGCCATTCCTCACCCGTTCATCAACACCTTCATACCTGCCGCAGATCATGACCAGATGGTGCTCAGTACTTAATCTCTTCGCAGTCGACTGGTCAAACTCTTTTCCAGACGGGGAAAGGAGTATCACCTTTCCTTTTCCGCTTTTTTCTTCGACATCCCTGAGGGCCCTTACTATAGGCTCAGGCTTCATGACCATCCCGTTGCCGCCGCCATACGGGTAGTCATCTGTCATCTGGTGCCTGTCTTCAGCAAAATCCCGTATATTTACAAGGTTTATATCAACGAAGCCGGCTTCCCTGGCCCTTTTGAGGATACTGTGTTCAAAGGGAGAGGCAAACATCTCCGGGAATATTGTGAGGATGTCAAACCTCATTCCTCCCCCAGAAGCCCCTTCATGGGGCTGATAACCATCCTGCCGAGTGAAACATCAACAACCTTAACAACCTGCTCTATGGCAGGTATAAGGTATTCCTTCGATCCATCCCTTACCACATACACGTCATTGCTTCCAGTGGGTAATATCTCCGCAACCTTGCCAAGCAAACGGCCTTCCTCTGTAAGGACATCAAGGCCTATTATCTGGAACCAATAGTATTCCCCTTCTGGCAGCTTTTCAAGGGTGGACATCTCGGCAAATACACGACTGCCAACCAGGCCCTCCGCCCTGCTCATGGTATCTATCCCTTCAATCCCGAGGAGTATCGACCCTTTGTGAAGTTGAGACGACAACACCTTATGGTAAGCAGCGGGCTCCTTGCCTTTTTCCAGATAAACACCATCGGCTGCAGAAAAAATATCCGGGTCTGCCAGAGGCCGCACCTTTAACTTTCCCTTTATTCCCTGAGGCCGGACAACTTCACCGACAAGGACAAACTTATTATCCACTCTTCCCCAATACCATAAGCCTGATTACTTAGCACCCATGCTGCGTTTTATTATCTGACCAGCTGTCTCGCTTGGCTGGGCACCCCTGTCAAGCCACATCTTTACCTTATCGCCATCAAGCTTGATAGCCGCAGGGTTCTTGGTCGGATCGAACGTCCCAAGTATATCAATGAACTTACCGTCCCTCGGAGACCTGGAATCCGCTGCAACCAGCCTGTAAAAAGGTTTCTTCTTTGCGCCATATCTGGCAAGCCTTATCTTTACCAATTTAAAATCACCTCCCCTTCTAAAATTAGGGACAAGGATTACAGGATTACAGGAGTAAGCTTACCCCTTAATCCTTAATCCTTAATCCTGACTTACCTGAATGCAGGCATACCTCTTTTCAGACCCTTCATCCCGCCGGATGTAAACATCTTCATCATCTTTCTTGCCTCTGCATATTTCTTTACCAGTTGGTTCACTTCCTGGACGCTTGTTCCGCTCCCCTTTGCTATCCTTATCCTTCTGTTTCCGTTTAGGATTGAAGGCTCGCGTCTCTCTCCCTTTGTCATTGAGTTTATTATCGCCTCTATCCTTTTTATGTCCTTCTCGGCAGGGGCCATCTCCTTGACATTCTTCAGCTTTCCAAGCCCTGGTATCATCCCTATAATATCCCCGAAGGAGCCCATCTTTTTCATCTGCTGGAGCTGGTCCTTGAAATCATCAAGGGTAAACGAGTCCTTCTTTAACTTGTTTCCAAGCTCCTCGGCCTTCTTATGGTCAAAGGCGTCAGAGGCCTTCTCTATGAGAGTAAGGACATCTCCCATTCCAAGTATCCTGGAAGCCATCCTGTCTGGATGAAACGGCTCAAAGGCATCAAGCTTTTCGCCCACACCTATGAATTTAATCGGTTTCCCGGTTACAGCCTTTACAGAGAGGGCCACACCACCCCTCGCATCTCCGTCAAGCTTAGTCAGGATAACGCCGGAAAGGTTCAGCCTCTCATCAAAGGCCTTGGCAACATTTACGGCATCCTGACCTATCATTGCATCGGCAACAAAGAGGATCTCGCTCGGTGAGATAGCGATTTTTATTGCAGACAGCTCCTGCATCAGTTCGTCATCTATATGGAGCCGGCCGGCGGTGTCTAATATGATGTAATCGTATCCTCCCCTGTCTGCTGCCCGGAACGCCTCCCTGCATATGTTCAAGGGGTCGTCTCCGGCATTTGAATCGTAAACATTAATACCCAGCTGCTCCCCAAGCCTTTTAAGCTGGAGGATAGCGGCAGGCCTGTAAACGTCCGCAGGGACAAGAAAAGGCTTTTTCCCTTTTGACTTCAGGAGCCTTGCAAGCTTACCGGCTGTGGTAGTCTTGCCGGAACCCTGAAGACCTACAAGCATTATGGCGATAGGGGGCCTTGCTGCCGTATCTAAGGGAGAGACAACCCCTCCCATCAGAGATGCAAGCTCATCCCTGACTATCTTTATCATCTGTTGGCCAGGTGTGAGGCTCTGCATCACCTCGCTTCCCATGGCCTTGACCTTAACGGAATCTATGAAATCCCTGGCTACCTTGAAGTTGACATCAGCCTCAAGGAGGGCCATCCTTACCTCTTTCAACGCCTCCTCGATGTTGGCCTCAGAAAGGGTGCCGTGCCCGCGAAGCTTCTTAAATACTGTATTCAGTTTTTCCGAGAGGTTATCAAACATACAGACCCTGCATTATAATCGCGCCCTATGTGCGCCAAAAATAAAAAAGGATAAGTATATGGAATGATTGAATGGAAGTCAAGGAAAAACTCCCTGACGAATTGCAATGGCTTGATGAACTTCAACGGAGAGCGACAGAGGTTAAGGTTTCAACATCCTCAGCTTTTTGAAAACCTCTTTTACCTGCAACTCCGTCTCCTGCCTGCTACCACTGTTATCAATGACAAAATCAGCATATGTTACTTTTTCAGATAAAGGCATCTGCGCGGAGATGCGTCTGATAGATTCTTCCCTGGAAAACCCGTCCCTTTCCATGAGTCTTTTTATCTGAGTATCCTTGTCTACTGTTACGACTACGATCTTGTCGCAATTCTTATAGTGACCGCTTTCTATCAGCAGAGGGACACTAAGGATGATTATAGCATCAGGCTCCCTGTTTTTAATCTCCTCAATCGCCCTAAGCTCTTCATCCAACACCCTCGGATGGACTATTGCGTTAAGTCTTTCCCTTTCAGCGTCACTTCCAAAGACTATCTCACCAAGGGCCTTGCGGTCTATCTCACTATTCTTAAGGAGTATACCTTTCCCGAAGTGGCCCACGATCTCAAGCCATGCCTGTTTGTCAGGCTTCACCACTTCCCTGGCGATCCTGTCGGCATCGATCAGGGCTATTCCAAGTTCCACGAACATCTTAGCAACAGTGCTCTTCCCGCTGGCGTAACTACCTGTGAGGCCGACTATCAGCAAAGCAACCCCCTTAACTTGCAGCAAGGAAAGTATACAAATCTTTGAGGCGGTTGTCTATCGTTTGTGAAGGATACCCCATTCATTAAGATAAGGGTTTATACCTACTGGGCATGAATACCCGAATGGGTAGAGGCCTGGTGGGGTTATGCCGGGCGGATTGGCGGAGGTTGCTGATCTGTGCAAATCTGCGCCATCTGTGGACAATGCCTTTATGGAATTGACTTAAAGATAGAGACGCCAAGAGCTTTTGGAAGCTGAAAATAGACAGAGTTAGAAGAGATTATAAGGGATTAAGCCGTTGTTCCAGAATAACCGTAACATTGAAAGATCATGGCTGGCATAAGGGGCCGTAATGAAATGGTCTGAAATTAATGGTTATTTCTTAACGGCCCCTAAACTTTATGACCTCAAGAGCGGATATATTCTTAAAATGTTTGTAATTTGCACTTGCCAAGGCTGCGCCGTTTACGAGGGCCGACGCTGCAATGAGAGCGTCCACGGTTCTCAGCCCATCGGACATGGCGTGCCTTTCCAGTAAATGTATGGCCTTTTCGGAGATGCGTTCGTCAGGATGTATGACTTGGCAGATGTTTTCCCTGATGAACTTCTTGACGTTCCTCAGTTCTTCTTTATTCATACACCCCTGCACCAGTTCCATCATGCAAAGGGCGCTGATGTGCCTATCCGGGTATGGGACCTTTTCCATGAATTCCATGGCACCGGAGTCTCCCCTGAAATACCATATAAGGACATCGGTATCGAATATTATCTTGGAAATCGCTCTTTCCTCCTTTCAGCGACCCATTCGGCCACATTTTTCATATCCTTTCTGTCCTTCCACATCGCGAAACCGACGGGGCTGAACTCTCTTTCCTCCTTCAGGAGAGGCTTGATTACTGCAATGGACTTGCCCCTGAGAGTAATGGTCACATCCCTCCCTTTCCGTATGTTTTCCAGGATTGAAGATGTTTTGCTCCTTAGCTCTTTTGCAGTGGCTGTTTTCATATATGTCTCCAAGTGTATATTTGGAAGTATACACTATCTTGCGAAGGTGTCAATTAAAAGTTGATTCCAATTCATGCCAGTAAAGGCCGGGAGGGGTTATGCCGGGTGGATTGGCGAAAGGGTGAATTGGAGGGGATTTCAGCGGATAAACTGATTTTTCAAGACCTGACCCTCCTCCTTTGCTCCTCCTTCTTTCGGCTTGCTTTTGTATTGTCGGCATCTTAAACCTCCTGTGCTTAAACCAAACTTATTTTATCACAAATCACCGCTGCTATTTAACGATTAAAGGGCGGGGCGCCCGTCGCTAATGATGAGGTTTGTTTGTAAATAGTGTAGACGCGACCCTCTATGGTCCGACCCTCTATGGTCCGACCCTCTATGGTCCGACCCTCTATGGTCTCGACCCTAAGCTTTACTAATCTCCTCCTCGATTTTCTTCATAATGTCATTAAGATAAATTTCCGTGTTATCTATATATTTTCGGAGGTGACCTGAAGTTTTAAACCGCATTTTTTTACATGATTCAAATAGGTAATCCCTCTTTTTACGCGAAAACAATTGCATTGGATAAATCGTTAGATGCGAGGAATTACCTTTTTTTAAATTACACTTATAATCCTCTATAAAGACTTTTTCCATTTTATGTTTTCCTATTTCATTTTCAATCGAGCCATGCGCGATAATTCCATAAAACTCTAATTCTTCCTGTAATAGAAAAGCATCAATTAGAGGCTGACCAAAAAAGATTGAATTACCAATATCAAATGTCATCACTCCAAAGGCTACCGCCCCTTTATATGGAATTCCTTCTACAAGTAAATCGCTGGCAAATGCTGAAACAGTACAGATAAATGACTCCAACGAGTTTTGGCTATCATCCTTTGAATAAATAATAATGCTGTCAGAATAGTTCGTAGCTTTTACTAAATCAGTAGTTTCTTCAGTCCACTTCACATTCGCATTACTGTATACCTTTTTATGAATGCTTAGCATCATGTCGTATATATCATTATGGTCCGTTCTTAAGATCATGTCTTTAAATCCCATAATATCAATATATGCAACGTAACGATTAGTAGTTACTTCCCAATCACCCTTCAATGATAGATTTCGCAGACCACCTACTTTTATTATCATCCTCTCTCCTATTCAATATTACCTTAAAAAATATATCTTCCCTTGTTCTGTCTGTTCTATGAACTTTTCAAGGTTATTATGTTGGCGCTTAACGTCCTGCCAAATTCCGGGGACACCATACCTAATTCATCCCCAACCTTTCCGCCCTTAACGCCCGCTGGCCCCCTCTTAACCTAGAGGGGAAATGGGGACAGATTTATTTTAACCCCGCTCCCCGCCTTTCTTTGCCGCCCTTGACGCCCGCTGGCCTTTTCGTAACGCCCCTTGTTTCCTTTCTTAGCGAGATAATGAAGCTGAAATGATTATTATACAGGGGAGAAAAAGAGTCAAGAAACTTTATCTTCGTAAACCATGAAGAAATGGGAACGGATTTATGGTGATTGTCTTACGATATTAAAGAGATGAAGCTCAACTGCCTTCCGGTCTTTCCCATCTCTTTCCTGTGGGAGAAGAAGAGGTCTGTCCTGCAAGAGGTGCATATATCTGAGATATCAATGTCAGCCACACCGGCCTCCCGCAACTGCAACTGATTCGCCTTCGGGAGGTCTACATGCCATTTATTGCCATGCTGAACGGCAACGCCTTCTCTCCGGGCGACGGCAGCAACCACCTCATCTCCGACCTCATAGCAGCATGGACCTATAGCAGGCCCAATGGAGGCTGGGAAACGTAGGGAAACGTAGGGACAACCCCCGTATTATTTACCCTCCCGCATTAACTGCCCCGTGTTGCCTTGCCGCCCTTCCCGCCGCTTACTTTTTCGTAACGCCCTTTTTGCCCCTCACCCTTAAACCCCATCCCCCTCTCAATCTCCCCCTTGAAAGGGGAGAGGCTTGTCGAAGGGGCGAGGGGAAAGCCCCATTTCTGGGAACAGCATACTTCATACGGCTTCTTTTTACAACATCGCCCGCTTCGGATAAAACACACCAAGCACCATAAAAGACTTCGGCGTCTGGAAACCATTGCCGACAAAGAAGACCGTGTCTCTATCACTGCCGCACATCTGAACCAGCCATTTTTCCCTTATCTTGGCTATTATCTCGGCTTCATTATCGCCCTTGTGCTTCAGGTTTCTATAAAGCTGCATAAGCTCCCAGTCAATTATTGATTGACGATGACCGGGGCAGGCTTTGTCTGCGCATTTGTAGCGGTAATAGAATTTGTAAGGCACTTTTTCCAGGGGGTGTCTGTGTTTGTCGAAAAGCCCTTGCTGGCTCATCCATTCCCTCTGGTCCTTTGTCCAGTCCGATGAATCCCTTTCCACGTCTATTCCTTCGACATGAGAAGGCCGGAAAGCGGCAAGCGAGCGGTTGACCGCCCTGCCTTCTTCCATGCACCTGTTTGCGTCCGCTTGAATCGCGCACATTGAATCGGAAACAAGGGGAGAGACCCACTCTTTGCGTTCAGACCAGTTATTGTCAGAGGTTATTGTATCTCCGAGCGTTATCGTGTCTATAAGGGGTTTGTAGGTATATGGCCGTGGATCGTTCGATTTTACGACATCAATCTCAATCCATTGATACTTTCGGAAGCGCTTTTCCTCATCAAGAGACCGGAAACGCATCGGATAAAGACGTATCCACTGCTTATCATCCTCTGTTACACCAGCAACGCAAACGGATTCCTGATATTTAGGGCTTGGATTCGGGTAGGTCTTTACGAGAATCAATACTTTTTTCCGCATATCTCTCCTGAACAGCGGTTGCAAAAGATTGGATCGTTTTATATATGCTTTATTTTAAGGCCGTTGCCGTCAACCTCTTTAATTTTTTCCGCGACTACCATGCGATGACAATAGTGCGGGTCTCTTTCCAGACACATAAGACAGGATGATTCATTGACAATGGTGTCCTTATATAAAGACTTTAGTACGCCTATCTGCGTGTTCAGATATTTTCTGTATTTGTCAAAGAAGCGACTATAATCTTTTTCCTCTTCAAGTTCTTGCCGCAACACCTTCGGGCTTCCCAACGCCTTTACATGGAGATACTTGATATTCGCTGTTTCAAGGTATTGCGAAAGCTTACTTTTTGAAAATCCTGGCTTTCTGCTGGCCGGTGTCTCTCTCACGTCAATAAGGGTCTCAATACCGTTTTTTTGCAATCTCGCAATGAACTCATCAATATTTCTGTCTTCGTAACCGATAGTAAATAGGCTGACTGCATGCATAGAAAACTCCTAAAGTTGATGATCTCGTAAAAAGTCGTCTCACCGGTGAAAACCGGTGTCCAGGGGTTTTGTAACTATCTGAAAAGACTGGATTCCGGCTTTCGCCGGAATGACGAAAATGTGCCATTTCAGACTTTTTACGAGTGCATCAAAGTTGCTATTGGTCAAATTTAATACATTTCTATCGATGTTGTAAATACAAATTTCATGCACTAAGGGAATGTCTTTGCCTGATTTGCACCCGCCATGCTTTACCGCTTACTTTTTCGTAACTTTCCCTGCCCCCTCTTAACCTAAGAGGGTAACCCTTTTTTAAAGGAGAGAACCTTATTCAAGGGCGAAAGGATATCAAATTAAAGATGTGGTTGTGGGGTCCCGACACTTCTTTCATTAACTGCCACATACTCCGCAAATGACGTAGATTCAGGAATTGGCAGATTGTCTTCTATAAGGCCCTGTACATGCATTTCTATGGCCTCATACATATTAAGCTCTGCATCCTCACGGGTTGCGCCCGTTGCCACACACCCTGGCAGATCGGGGGAGTATGCCGAATAGTTGCCGTCGGCCTTTTCAATCACAATAAGAAAACGATGCATTTTATTTTACCTCCTTCAGTTGCGCCTGCTTTAAGACACTGTTCAAAGTCCCAGGAGCCAGATCATCCCCGGGATGACCTGCGATAGTCACTCTTCCAGGTTTTGACGGATGCTTGTACTGCTGGTGGCTACCTTTTGTGGCGATCTTATACCATCCATCCCCTTCTATCAACTTTATTGCATCGCGTATCTTCATAAGATAATAAAATTAAAGGGACTTTTTTGAACCTTGCTTTGCCGCCCTTCACGCCTCGCTGGTCTACTATAGAGAGGCGCTTGCCTCATACATCAAGACCTTGCCCACTTCTTTAAGTTCAACCTTGGTTTTAACAAGCTTATCTTCGACCTCTTCCAAAAACTGCACGGTACGCCTGTCATAGTAGCGCTCGCCACACGTTTTGCAGACAGGGACTTTTACCGGGATATAGACAATATCGTTGCCGACGGGAAATTCTTCTTTTACGTCAGTGACCTTAATTTCATCTCCGTGACAGATAACGCATTTCATGGCTTTTCCTAACTTTAGCATGCCTGGAATATAAAACCGAGTTGAATTCAAAACACACTCGTATTTTCTGCATCCAATTCATAATGTGTTTATACTCATGCTTATCATCATCAAACTTTACCGAGCCACTTCCTGCCTTTCTTTGCCGCCCTTGACGCCCGCTGGCCTTTTCGTAACGCCCCTTGTTTCCTTTCTTAGCGAGATAATGAAGCTGAAATGATTATTATACAGGGGAGAAAAAGAGTCAAGAAACTTTATCTTCGTAAACCATGAAGAAATGGGAACGGATTTATGGTGATTGTCTTACGATATTAAAGAGATGAAGCTCAACTGTCTTCCTGTCTTTCCCATCTCCTTCCTGTGGGAGAAGAAGAGATCTATCCTGCAAGAGGTACATATATCTGAGAGATCAATTTCAGTCACACCAGCATCCTGCAACTGCAACTGATTTGCCTTTGGGAGGTCTATATGCCAATTCTTGCCATGTTGAACAGCGACACCCTTCTGATGACCGAAGGCAGATACCACCTCTTCGCCTACTTCATAGCAGCATGGACCTATGGCAGGCCCTATAGCTGCAGTGATATCCTGTGGCCTTGACCCGAACCGCTCCATCATTATTTCTACAGCCTTTGCCGATATCTTTGAGGCTGTTCCCTTCCAGCCTGCGTGAATGGCTGCAACAACCCTCTTCTTCCTGTCAAACAGCAGCACAGGCACACAGTCCGCTGTCAGTATCCCTATGGACACACCTTTAACATCCGTTATTATACCGTCTGCTTCCTGGCTCTTTATCACTTCAGGTGTAATATTTGGATTATCTATTATTACAATCCGGTCGCTGTGGACCTGGCTTACTGTAAATATCTTTCCCTCAACGACTCCGAAGGCCGCTCCCACTCGCCTCTTATTTTCAGCCAGGCACTCTGCCCTATCCTCTTCCCTCCGTCCCAGGTTCAGGTATGCAAGGTGGCCGGAACTGACCCCCCCTGTCCTTCCAAGAAAGGAATGAACAAGTCCGGGGACTTCTTCAAGCCTTGGGGATGAGTAGTATGTAATTCCCTGTATTGTTTTCAGCATATTGGACCGACAACTCCATCATCCCCCTCTTAAATTAAGAGGGGGAGCGAGGGGGCGTTATTCTGCTTTAGTCTTTAAGCGCCTCAAGGACAATCTGAAAGTCGTCCGGGATAGGGGCTGTAAACTCCATATATTTGTTGGTTTCAGGGTGTATGAATCCCAGAATCGTTGCATGAAGGGCCTGTCTGCCGAGTTTTTTTATGACCTTTCTTATTTTAGGTTCTTTTACTCCGCTGATCCTATCCTTTCCACCATAGACCTGATCTCCAACAACTGGATGGTTTATGCTGGAGAGATGCACCCTTATCTGATGAGTCCTGCCTGTCTCCAGCGTCAGCTCCACAAGGGTGAACTGGTCGAACCTGCTCAACACCTTAAAGTGGGTGACAGCTGTCTTCCCCCTCTTTGTTTTAATAGACATCATATTCCTCTGGGACATGTGCCTGCCGATCTCAGCCTCAATCTTTCCTTTCTCCCCTTTTATTACGCCGTGTACAAGGGCTATATATTTCCTCTTAATAGAATGCTTTTTGAACTGGGCACTGAGGGACTGGTGGGCCTTGTCGCTCTTTGCTGCAATAAGAACCCCTGTCGTGTCCTTGTCAAGCCTGTGGACTATGCCGGGTCTCAGCTTCCCCCCAATGCCGGAGAGGTCCTTGCAGTGATAAAGCAAGGCGTTTACCAGGGTCCCTGTATAATTTCCTGCCGCAGGATGCACAACCAGCTTGGCTGGCTTATTTATCACCACCACATCGCTGTCTTCGTACAGGATTTCGAGGGGAATAGGCTCAGGAAGGGCCTCTATGGCATCAGGCTCAGGGATGCTTATATCGATCTCTTCTGGCTCCCTGATCTTGTGGCTCGCCTTGGCCTGTTTTTCATTAACCTTTACGAGGCCTTCTTCTATCAGCCTCTGTATCTGGGAGCGGGTCAGGGAAGGGTGTTTCAAGGTAAGGAACAGATCAAGCCTCTGTCCTGCATCTTCTGGTAATACTGTATATTGGGCTTTATTCATAACAATCTTCCTTTAACAGCATCATCATACTCCTCAGGGGTGTTGATATTTACAAAGGGTGAGGGCTCGGAGATATAAGGTGCAAGCTCATCTTCCGTTACCTCTTTTACCCTTACTTCAGGGTAAAAGCCTATTATCCTCAAATCTCCTTTATTTATCATCTCCTTTATCTTATTAATGCATTTTTTTGAATATACAGCATGAAGGGGTTCATGGCCGTCTCTCAGTCGCGGCACGACTACATCGTAACCTTTATTCAGATTTATAAGAAATTCTATCAGCTCTCTTCTGAGAAATGGCATATCGCAGGAGGCTATGAATGAGTAATCATGTGAAGAATGGACAAGGCCAGTGTATATGCCGCCCAGGGAGCCCTTACCTGGGAATATATCGGTTACTGTCTTAATGCCGAGGTTCGCGTATTCTTCAGGGGTATTGGTAACAAGTATTACCTCTGGAAATATTGATTTGAACAGGTCAACAGTATGCTCAATTATGCTCCTGCCGCCGAAGTCAAGGAGTGCTTTGTTGCGACCCATCCGGCTGCTTTTACCGCCGGCAAGGATTATCCCGGTAACTTCAAGCCTTAGGTTTCCCATTTTTCCTGGTCTTGATCTTTATGACTATATCCTCCGCCTTCTGGCACCCCTTTAACGCGGAGAGAGAGCCTAAGATTGAGTTGGCTAAAAGTAGTTCAATGAAAGGCTTGAGCGGAACATGTTTCCCGTCCACTACAAGCGATATCCTTTCAGGCCTGAAGCCCTTTATCACCTTTTCCTCTATTATGTCTGCCAGACCTTTGGCGTCGTTTATGTCGACCCTTGGGACCTTTACCTCTACCGGATAGTCAGATGCCACTGCTATCAGATTCTCATCCTCGGTACATATAAGCTCCCTGTTCTGTGCCTTCCTTGAGACCTCCACCTTTGGGTAGGCCTCCCTCTTGTACCCTTCAGATATGATCAGGTCGGCATCCTGAATATACCTCGACCTTATCTCTTCCAGGGTCATGTCCCTGTCAGTGTCGCTGATGACAGCGATCTTTTCAGGGGACGAGATGATTGTTGTTCCGGCCCCTGCCTTCTTGTGCCGCCAGGAGTCCTTTCCTTCCTTATCTACATCAAACCCGTGGACATCATGTTTTATTGTAGCAACCCTGTAACCCTTCTTTATCAGCTCAGGGATGAGCTTTTCAAGGAGGGTGGTCTTGCCGCTGTCGGATGTTCCGACTATGGAAACTATAGGTATCATGGTTGGTGAGTATAGCAGAAAGGTAGGATAGAGGCAATCAATTCCTGCCAAAGGTTACCAAAATACTCCTATGGTAGAAATCCGTTGACATACTTAGTGGAGAAACATAAAATGCCGCCCATATAGTTATTTATACCAAGTTGCTTTCAAACATATATTTTAAGCCAACATCGAAAGCTTACTTGGTATTCAGTTACGAGTAACACTGAAAGGGAGGCGATGGACAATCAGGCAAGCGATCATAATACAGAGCCCGTTTCGACCCACAGGGATGTAAAAGTTTTCTTGTACTTTGTCTTCGCTTCCGTCCTGGCGGCCATCGTAAATCCAGCAGATGCCCGTCCGATAAGAGGCGTTGTGCACATCTCGCCATTGCCTCAATTTATACGTGCCAAAGCTGCCATAGTTGTTGATCCCAACGGGTCGGTCATTTACGCCAAGAACCAGGACGTCAGACTTCCGCCTGCAAGCACAACCAAGCTTCTTACAGCAATGGTGGCTTTGGACAAAATTGCCCCCGAATTAAAGGTCAGAATAAATAAATCTGCTATAAAACCTCACTCAGCTCCGCCGAGGGTAAGGGTTAATGAGGAGTTAACCGTGTCAGACCTCTTGCACCTTGCGCTTATGAAGTCTGTAAACTCCGCAGCAGTGGCGCTGGCCGAAGGGGCGGCAGGCTCTGAGGAAGAGTTTGTGGAATTGATGAATCAGAAGACGCTGGCCATAGGGGCGGTAAATAGCAAGTTTGCAAATGCATCCGGCCTGCCTGAAGGAGTTCAATACACTACTGTTTATGACCTTACACTGATACTGAGTGAGGCCCTTAAGTATCCTATGATCAAAGAGATATTGGGCAAAAAGGAATACCTTGTCGTGACAGGCGGAGGAAGGAGTATCCATATCAGAAACACAGACAGGCTTCTGTGGGCAACAGACAATATGATTGGTGGAAAAACAGGGTATACGCGCAACGCACAACACTGCTTTGTAGGAGCGTTCCAAACCGATGACGGCCCGTTATTTACAGCCGTTCTGGGAACGAGGTCGAGAAACAGGATGTGGAAAAGCACAGAAGTGCTGTATGGTATTGGCTGCGGTTTACAAGCCATTCCGTCTATAAAATTTGCCAATGCCTATGACAGGAGGGTATCCATTGTTTCAGGCAATAAAGGTAAAAACAGTACCGTAAAACATAAGAAGAGCCGCAGGGTCGGACATACGTCAAAACAGAAGCATAAAGAACCGGCAATCAGGCTTGTAAGAAAATATTGATTAGTTCCATTACACATGATATGCTGTCGCCATAAAAAACTTAGGAGGATTCAAAATGAAAACCATTTCAATCATCGCAGCAACGCTTTTGGCTATCCTGACTATCGGGGGCCTGGACAGAATTGAGGCTGCTGAAAAGGGCAAGACCGCTTCTGCAAAGACAGAGGTATACAAGGTGGAAGAACTGTATGCCAAGAAGGAGGAGCTAAACGGGAAGAAGGTCACTGTCAAGGGGAAGGTAGTAAAGTTCAGTGCCGGAATTATGGGCAAGAACTGGATTCACTTGCAAGATGGAAGCGGCAAACAGGGAACAAACGATATAACTATTACTACAGATCAAAATACTTCAATTGGAGAGAATATTACTGTAACAGGCAACCTGGTTACTAACAAGGACTTCGGCGCTGGATACAAGTACGAGGCTATCATTGAAGAGGCCACTGTCAAGGCTGAGAAGTAATACAGAATAGAGATTCAAAAGATGAGCCCATAAAGCGATGCTTTATGGGCTCATCTTTTTAGCGCTATTGTTGATCCACTACCTGGGTGTCTGCAAAGATGTCACCGATCCTTATGCCGCCGTCGTCTGTATAAATAAGATAAGATTCAAAGAATAACACAACCAGCCCGACTGTAAAGAACAGTATCAAGCCCAGGATTGGAATAAAAAAAACGAAGAGGGCAATGAGCCCTATGGGTATGTTTCTTAGAATGGAGTCCTTGAAGTTGCACGGCATCCCTGTTTTCAGGTTGACCACCTTCAGCCCTATAAGCTTCTTTCCAAGGCTCCTCCCCTCAAAGAAGCCGTCTGCAATGAGGGAATATGTCAGAGCTGCCATAGAGCCGACAGGAGCCTTTATGGCCGTTCCTAAAGCTCCTATTATCAGGAAATCTATGAATTTGGCCAGGAAACGGTTCAGGAGATCGGCCTTGCTAAACTCCTTTTCTTCCGCTTCGGTTTCCACATCATCCCTTTCTCTTTCAGGCAGAAGGGGTTCTTTATTCTCCGAAACCTCTTCGCTCACTTCTTTCTCCATGCCAGAGGCTGATATATACACTTAGGTTCCTCTGCAAGATAATCCCCGTGAACAGCATAAGCCCTTGCCCTGGAACCTCCGCAGACCTTTTTATATTCGGCGCAGGCCCCGCATTTACCCTTTAGCTTTTCCTCATCTCTCAGTTCTTTAAATAGGGGGGCATCTCTATAGACATCTACCAGGCTGTTCCTTCTCACATTCCCGGCCGATAAAGGCAGGAAGCCGCTTGGATAGATCTCACCCATATGAGATATAAAAACAAAGCCGTTTCCGTCGTTTACGCCTCTCGGCGCGCGGTGCATACCGTCCTTGAACATGGCAAAACCGGGGCCCTGGAAATTCCCGCCCTCTCTCTCGCCCGTAGCCTGTCTCTCCGCCTTTTTCCTCTGGAGGATTACCCTTCTATAATGGGTTGCAGCCGTTGTCTTTATGTTATATGGCATAACCAGAGATTTTTCATAAAGCCAGTTAAGGACTTCTTCGTACTCCTCACCGGTTATGTCGTCCTTCTCCTCTCCCCTCCCGCATGGCACAAGGAAAAAGACTGACCACAGGACTGCATCAAAACTCTTTACCAGTTTTGATATCTCTTCAAGTTCGGCCCTGTTATAGTTTGTCACCGTAGTGTTTATCTGGATAGGCAACTTTGCCTCTCTGGCACTATTCACTGCATCCATTGTAAGTTTATAAGAACCCGGCACCTGCCTGAACCTGTCATGAGATGCAGCAGTTGCGCCGTCCAGAGAAATGGCCATCCTGGAAAGACCCTTCTCAACGCACTTGAATATGTTATCCCTCGTAAGAAGGGGCGTAGCTGAAGGAGTCATGGCCATCCTTAAACCTATCTTGACCCCGTGTTCTATAAAGTCAAATACATCCTCCCTTTTTAGGGGATCGCCGCCAGTTATTACAAATAGAGGGTTGCCGAATTTTTTGACTTCCTCAAGGACCTTGAAACCCTCTTCTTTCGAAAGCTCCAACGGGTTCCGATGAGGCTGGGCCTCTGCTCTGCAGTGGATGCATGCAAGATCACACGCCTGGGTTACCTCCCAAATGACTATAAAAGGAGATTCATTAAAGTCCACCATAAGCCCTTCCGGCATGGCGGACTCGAACTTGAATTTTTTATCATCATTTCCCGTTGCAAAGCTTTCCATTATTTCTCCTTATAAGCCAATAAATGCTCCAAACCCTTTCAGGAAAAGCCTTATATCACCAAGATGGGACTGACATAACGTAAAGATATTAACAGGTTGAAGGGGAGATGACAAGAAAATTTAAGGTGCGGCGTGAAATGAAAAAGGCTCAGACCGGCAGTCCGAGCCTAAACAGTCAGGCGAGTCCATTTAAACCGTCAATTGGTTGAATAAAGCGGCTTTCAAAGGTTGTCGAATGTGTAGCGCAACCCTCTAAGTTCCCTTTAACGGATTTCCGCTTCTACAACAGCGTCATCCTTCTCGACGAGTCTCTTTCGGGGCTCAATCCCTTCAACCTTTTGGCTTGTGGTCTGCCTACTGTCCTACGCATAAAGCCTGACGTTCCCGCCAGACCTCCAAGTACCCGCTACTTGGCTGACCTTCCGGGACGGGATTCGCACCCGCTTGATTATACGACCTTGCCCGGCCGCACTGAAGACGCGACCCCTATGGCGCCTTGATTAATCATTCTCAAAATCAATATCATGATCGGAGGGTTCGATAAACTTTGTGCCAGATTTAATTTCGTCGTATTTTTGACTACCAAGTAATTGCATAATCATGCATATCAAGGTTTTCAAAAAACTTTGGATAGTAAATCAGCGTATATTCATGATATGGGTTTAAACGCAATGTCTCCTTAAAAAAGTTTATAGGCAATCTCAGTATCACTTTGTTTCCAATGCATAAAGGCAAGGTTCGTTTTTATTCAACCAGTCAAGGATAGGCATTTTTATATTCCAGGAAGAGGCTCAAATTATCCGATAAATTTTGCCCTTATTTATACAATGACATAGGCCGGGAAGTCAATTGGAAACAAGGGATGACGCATAAAAGAACGGGGACGATAATACGAGGGATTTGTATAGCCTCAATCCTCTATTGCCTCAGTTGCCATATTTTGTTACCATAAAAATCATGAAGTTGAAAACATACGATGTAATGGTCATAGGCGCAGGTCATGCAGGGTGCGAGGCGTCGCTGGCCGCTGCCAGGATGGGGCTTTCAACCCTTTGCCTGACCATAAATCTGGACACCATAGGTCTTATGTCCTGTAATCCTGCCATTGGCGGGCTTGCAAAGGGGCATCTTGTAAAGGAGATAGACGCCCTTGGCGGGGAAATGGCGAAGAATACTGATGCAACAGGCATCCAGTTTAGGATACTTAACGCCAGCAAGGGACCTGCCGTCCGTGGGAGTAGGGCACAGGCAGACAGGACCCTTTACAAGAATAGGATGAAGACGGTCATGGAGTCCCAGCCTAACTTAGATGTGAAGCAGGGGATTGTGGACGATATCCTTGTGGAGGGCGGACAGGTTCTTGGAGTAAGGAGCAATATAGGGGTTGAATACCTCGGAAAGACCGTTGTAATAACCTCAGGGACCTTCATGAAGGGGCTGATACATGTGGGGCTTGTGAATTACGCTGGTGGTCGCTCTGGAGACCTCCCTTCAGAGAAGCTCTCCGACAGTCTTAGAAACCTTGGCTTTGTCATAGGAAGACTTAAGACAGGTACATGCCCCAGGCTTGACGCCAAGACCATAGACTTCTCAAGCCTTATACCTCAGCATGGAGATGAGCCTCCCGCTCCCTTCTCCTTTTCCACAAAAGAGATAACCCAGAGGCAGGTACCATGCTACATGACCTATACCAGCGAGGAGACCCACAACATAATCAGGAGCGCTCTGGACCGGTCACCCCTTTACTCAGGCGTCATTCAGGGAGTTGGTCCCCGTTATTGCCCTTCTATTGAGGATAAGATAGTGAGGTTCCCGGATAAGATAAGGCATCAGATATTCCTTGAACCCGAAGGGTATGCAACCCAGGAGATTTACCCCAACGGACTTTCTACCTCCCTTCCTTACGATGTTCAGTTGAATATGGTAAGGTCTATCCCAGGCCTTGAAAATGCTGAGATAATGAGGCCAGGTTATGCCATAGAATATGACTTTGCTCAGCCGACCCAGCTTAAGCCTTCTCTTGAGACTAAGATAGTCAGTGGGCTATTCTTTGCCGGGCAGATAAACGGCACTTCTGGTTACGAGGAGGCGGCAGCCCAGGGACTCATCGCAGGTATAAATGCGTCCCTCTTGGTCACAGGGGAGGATCCGTTGATAATTGACCGATCCGAAGGTTACATAGGGGTGATGATAGACGACTTGGTGACAAAGGGGACCAATGAGCCTTACAGGATGTTTACATCAAGGGCCGAATACAGGCTTCATCTTCGCGAAGATAACGCCGATCTGAGACTGAGGGAGAAGGGTTATCAGATTGGGCTTGTCTCTAAGGATGATTGCATGGCCTTTGTAGAAAAGAAAAAAGAGATTGAGGCTGAGACTGAGCGACTGAAGACCGTGAAAGTCCCGCCAACGTCTGAAGTGAACTGTAGATTAGGGTCTTTGGGGTCTGTGCATCTTATAGAGCCGATAACTATGGAAGACCTTTTGAAGAGACCTGAAATAAGGTATAAAGATTTGGTGGAATTAGAAGCCGGGGACAGTCCCGATTCTACGACTTCGCTGCGCTCCGTCCGTAAATCCGGGACAGTCCCCTCAGTTGCCCAACAGGTGGAGATTCAAATAAAATATCAGGGGTACATAAATAGGCAGATGGTGCAGGTTGAGAGGTTCAGGAAGATGGAAAAGATGAGGATACCGGATGACGTGGATTACTCCGAGGTACCCAGTATCTCAAGAGAGGTGCGGGACAAGCTTTGTAAGATAAGGCCTCTTTCTATTGGCCAGGCGTCGAGGATTTCAGGAGTAACCCCTGCGGCGCTATCGATATTGATGGTTTATCTTAAGGGCAGAGCGCAAAAAAGGACATTCTCATAGTGAATGCGAGCATTAATACCCATTCCGGGTATAATACCAAGTAAGCTTTCATTGACCTGATAAGTAGCTGTTTGAAAGCAACTTGGTATAAATCTAACTTGATTTTTTATTATAATTCGTTTAAGTTGTTTCAAAGCAAATATTGTAGAAAGGTGACGCCATGATAATCCAATGCCCAAAATGCCTCACAAAATTTAAAATGGACGATTCAAAGGTGAAGGATGAAGGCACCAAGGTACGATGCGCCAAATGCAAGGAGGTTTTTGTAGTTACAAAAGAAGAACCTTCCCCTCCTCCACCCCCGGCCCAGCCTGAGATGCCTGTTGAAAAAGGGGAGTTTGACTTTTCATTCGGTTCCTCCCCTGGTGAAGAAGGAAAAGAGGAGCCCTTTTTCCAGGCCGAAGGTGGTGGTGAGGTCACTACAAAAGAGCCAACAACCGACTTCTCCTTCGGAGAAATGCCTGAGGAAACGACAAAGGGAGTGGAAGAAAAAGAGGCAGCCCCTGACTTTGGCGGCATGGCCTACGGTGACGTCAGCTTTTCAGAGCCGGAAGAAACCAGTCCCAAGGCGGGAGGCCCTCCTTCTGACTTTGAGTTCAAGGAAGAGGAATCAGCCTTTGGAAATGTCCAACTCAACGAAGAGGGGCCTTCCCTTGAGGCGCCGCACGAAGAGGCCTATAAAACGCCGGCAGAGACTGTTGTTCTATCGCCTCCAGTAAAGACGGAGGAAGTGCCCGATAAAGTCCTTCCGCAATCCGGTGTATCTTTCCAGGAGAACGTTGTCCAGGGAGGTTTTGACGAAAATGAGTTCCAGGACGAATTTCAGGATGAACTCCCCGTGGGCAGTGAAAAGGAGACAAAGCGTTCTGTTATTAAGACGCTATCTATATTTGCTTTAATCTGTGTCGTAGTGGCAGTCCCACTCTGGTACCTCTGGACAAATTACAAAGGAGCGGAAAGCGGTCAGATCAACCTTGCAGAGCTTAATGGATATTATACCCAGAATGCCGAGGCAGGGAGTGTGTTTGTCGTAACCGGAATGGCTGTTAACAACACTAACAAGGCGCGGAGCTTCTTTCAGGTAAGGGGCATACTGTTCAGCAAAAAGGGTGAAAAGCTGGTGCAGAAAGAGGTTTATTGCGGAAACGTATTCTCATCAAAAGAAGTTACAACCCTGCCGAGAGCCAAGATAGAGTCTGACTTGATGAACAAGGTCGGGAGTAAACTATCCAACATAAACATTGCGCCAGGAAAATCGGTTCCGTTCACTATAATCTTCTTTGACCTTCCGCAGAGCTCGGCCGAGTTTTCTGTTGAGGTAGTTGGTTCTCAGATAGCATCTTAAGCATCCGACGATATGCCTGACAAAAGCGAGAGGGTCAGTGCCTGGACAAAGAGGTTGGTTTCTGACCTTATAGTCACAGAGAGAAAAAGGATAAGAACAGTCATCCTTGCTGAGAAATTCAGCAGGCTTGAGCCCCGTACAATTGTACAGGTCATTGATGAGATATGCCGCAAGGCAGAGGAAAGGGCCCCTGGTTATCAGGAGGCCCTTTTTGCGTTAATAGATATTCCTGCAATAACCGGTCTCCTGGGTTATCCAAAAATGAGCGAGATATACCTTTCCTCCAAGGAGATGGGGTGTGAAAGAGTCACAAGACTCCTTAGCAATCCTCCATCCAAGAAGAAGAGATACAGTGAATACGATTTTATTGAAGGACAGGAAGTGGAGCACATAACACTGGGAGAAAAAAGGAGTATTGCGAAAGGTTTCAAAAAAGATACCCTGGACAGACTGATATACGACCCCGACCCTCATGTCATACGTAACCTGCTGAACAATCCACGGATAACGGAAAGAGATGTTCTTAAGGCAGCATCCAAGAGACCTGTTTCTGAAGAGATATTAACAGAGATTTTTAACAATAAAAAATGGGCAGAGAGATACAATATAAAAAGGGCATTGGTAAAGAACCCATACACCCCCACAAGATTGGCCCTGGGTCTGGTTAATTTTATGCTTATCCAAGATTTAAAGGAGATAAGTAGAGACGGGAGCCTGCATCAAATAGTAAGGAGGGCGGCTGAAGACCTCTTGAAAAAGTAAAAGGATTACCCCTTTTCTACGTCTCCTTTCTTATTTTCATCCTTCTTTGGAGTCACATCTATCTCGTCTTCGCCGGAAGAGGCTTTCTTAAAACCCTTTATAGCCTTTCCAAGGCCAGAACCGATATCAGGGAGCTTGCCTGCTCCGAAGACTACCAGCACCAGCACCAGGATAATAAGAAGCTCTGGAATCCCCAATCCAAACATATTCCCTCCATTTTAAAGGCTGGTTCTCGCAAAGGCGCAAAGTCCGCAAAGAATACAAATACCAAGCCTGCCCTGCCTACCTTAAGTCGTTTCTTTATCTCTTCTTGGCGTCTTAGCGTGAAAGCTTTTGTGTTTTTTTGGCGGAAGTGAATGGGAATCGAACCCACCTTCCCGATATTCATCAGGAACACTGGATTTGAAGTCCAGGAGACCCACCAGCGGCCTTTTCACTTCCTTTATTATACATTATTGACAAATCTCCAGGGGAGAGTCAACAATAATCTGCTTTCCCTTGACGGGCTTTGGGTTGAAGCGTATAATTTTTTTGGTTAGTTATGAGATATTATCCCAGCTCAAAGTCACTTGAAATAAGCCTTGGACTCTCTATACTTCTGCATATCTGCTTATTTATCTACATTAAGTCCCCCAAACCATTTAAAAAGGTTGAACCGTCCCCTATTTCGGTGGAATATCTGTCTATCCCGGAAGAGGAACGTCTGACAGTAAAACCGCCTTCAGCGATTAAGTTCGAGGAGTCTAAAATTAAAAAGGGGAAAACAGGTGCATCGGCAATAAAGGAAGCTTATGTTCCAGACAAGAGCATAACTGTGCCTGAGCCGGTGGAAAGGCCTGTGGAGGAAGTGCCACAGGAGGTCAGGGTGCCGTCTGTTCCACACCCCATAGAGATGCCTGAAGCACCTGTCAAGCCGAACCTCTTCTCTTTTCGGGAAGAGACGGCAAAGATAGAGGAAGAAAGGGTTTCCATTGGTATTGATGGATTTAAGGAAGAAGCAACGATTTCACTTCAAGCGCCTGACATACAGTACGAGAGTTATATTCACAAAGTAGGAGAAAAGATTAAAGGTGTCTGGAAGTACCCGGAAGAAGCAAAAAAGGCAGGTCTTCAGGGAAGAGGAGTAATAAGCTTTACCTTAAACAGGCAAGGCGAGCTAATTGAAGTTAAAATACTAACCTCTTCAGGGTATCCCATATTGGATACGGCGATTATTGATGCCGTGAAGAAAGCAGCCAAATATTATCCTTTTCAGGAAAACATGCCGGTAAAAAGAGTCAATATTGTGGCGACGTTTGAGTATTATCTGGTTTCCCCAGGTTCTATATGGGGACACTAATAAAGGTGGCAGGAAACCCTGCGCCCGCCCTCTTCTCTTAGCGTAGGGGCCTCCGTCTTGCACCTATCCATGGCATCCATGCAGCGTGGATGGAAGGGGCATCCAGTTGGCGGATACATGGGTGAAGGCAGGTCTCCAGTCAGTATTACCCTCTCCCTCTTTGACTCAGGGTCTGCCACCGGTATGGCTGAAAGCAACGCCCGGGTATAGGGGTGGAGAGGGTTGGAATAAATATCTGATGTGTCGGCAATCTCCACTATCTCACCCAGATACATCACCGCCACCCTGTCGCAGAGGTGCTCCACTATCCTGAGGTCGTGGGATATGAAAAGGTAGGTAAGTCCCAGTTCGTTTTTTAGCCTCTCAAGAAGGTTTATTATCTGCGCCTGAATCGAGACATCCAGGGCAGACACAGGCTCGTCAGCAACAATGAATTTGGGATATAGCGCAAGGGCCCTGGCGATACCCATCCTCTGCCTCTGTCCGCCGGAAAACTCGTGGGGGTATTTATCTATGGAGTCTGGCCTTAGTCCGACCATTGAAAGTAGCTCAAGTATCTTCTCCCTCTTTTCTTTCCTCTTCGCAACTTTGTGAACAACAAGTCCTTCGCCAATGGCATCGCCGACTGTCATCCGAGGGTTCAGAGATGCATATGGGTCCTGGAAGATGATCTGCATCTCCCGTCTCTTGCCTTTCATCTCCTTCCCTGTCAAGCCAAGGATATTGCGTCCTTCGTAATAGACCTCCCCGCTGTCCGGCTCTATCAGCCTCAATATGCATCTTCCAAGGGTAGATTTGCCGCAACCGGATTCCCCGACCAGGCCGAGGACCTTACCTTTTGCAATCGAGAGAGAAACGTCGTTCACCGCCTTAACCGATCCGACAT
The DNA here is from genome assembly GCA_919902985.1 of Desulfuromonadales bacterium. GTDB lineage: Bacteria > Desulfobacterota > JAENJC01 > JAENJC01 > JAENJC01 > JAENJC01. The sequence continues at coordinate 68,258 of CAKKSC010000017.1, forward strand.
CTTTAGAGAAAGACGAGCCGTTGACAGGAAAGGACTTCTTCAGGTTTTTTATCTCTAATAGATTGTCGTCACTCACTGTTTACGCCTCACGATTCACGGCCTTTGTAACATCTGACAAAATGCCCCGCCTCTATCTCTACCAGCCCTGGATGTCCCTCACGACATCCCTCGGCCTTAAAACACCTTTCCCTGAACCGGCAGTCTTCTGGAAGACCTATCAGAGAAGGGACGGTCCCTTCTATCGGAACCAGCCTCTCCCTTGCCTTTGTTCCAAGCCTCGGTGTTGACTTGAGGAGCCCTATGCTATAAGGATGGGAAGGTCTTTTGAATAGCTCCTTTACACCGGAAAACTCAACCACTTCACCTGCATACATGACTGCCACTGTATCAGCAGTCTCTGCAACTATCCCCAGGTCGTGAGTAATCAGCAGGACGGACATGCCAAGCCTTTCCCTTAACCCTTTAATGAGGTCCAGTATCTGTGCCTGAATTGTCACATCAAGCGCAGTGGTCGGCTCATCGGCAATGAGAAGGTCTGGGTTGCATGATAGGGCCATAGCGATCATCACCCTCTGCCTCATCCCTCCTGAGAGCTGGTTAGGATAGTCCCTGACCCTCCTTTCAGAATCTGCAATACCTACGAGATCAAGCATCTCAACGGCCTTATTCAGCGCATCCCTCTTTCCAAGCCCCTGATGCAGGGCTACCGCCTCCATTATCTGGTTGCCAATGCTAAATACCGGGTTCAGGGATGTCATCGGTTCCTGAAAAACCATGGAAATCTCTTTCCCACGTACCTCCCGCATCTCACCTACGCTAAACTTCAGCAGGTCGCGCCCCTGATAGACCACCTCTCCACTAATAATTTTACCGGGCCTTGGAATAAGCCTCATAATGGACAGTGCCGTCACGCTCTTTCCTGACCCCGACTCCCCGACAAGGCAGAGGGTCTCCCCTTTGTTTATAGAAAGGGAAACTCTGTCTACTGCCTTGACCTCTCCTGCCTCTGTAAAAAAGGAGGTCCTTAGATTGTTTATATTTAGTAATTCCACTGAATTAATTAAATATGAGATTTCAGGGGGTGTCAAGGGCAAACAGAGGGGATGCAGAACGATTTTTATTTAGTCCTTGATATAAATTCCTCGACCTCTTTCACATACACCGGATAAAGCTCTTCCGCCATCCTTACAGCACGCCGCACCATAGTATGGTCAAGGGTGTCGTATTCATGCACAAGACGGTTTCTCAGCCCTGCGGACGGCGCCAGCTTTTCGGCAAGATCGGGGGAAATGGCCTTTAGCTCTCCTGTCTTGATAAAGCTGTCGTAATAATCGTCAGGCACCGGGTTGCCGGTTTGAACGATAATATGGGTATTGATGTCTATAGCTGCCTCTATCAATTCCTGCAGTAGCCTTTCCGTCGCCTTCCTCTTGTAAAGGTCTGCTATATATTCCTCTTTTGTCATTCGTTTTATAAGGTCAAGCGCCCGGATATTTTCAATTACTACCGCCAGCTTCCGCCTGACGATCTCTTTATCCAGTGGACTCATGCCAGCCCCCTTGACTCCAGGAAGATCCGAATGCCTTGTTTCCTGGCTTCCCGTAACTTTTTTGTATCTACATACATCCTGAAGGCCAGTGAATAGAATTCATTGATCATGCCCGGTTCCCTCTCGTAAATTAGTTTTCCGCTTTTTACAACCGAGTATTTAAGGATCGGGCTCGCGTGCGCAAGATCAACCAGATCAACCTTGTCGGTATGAAGAAGCGTTATTACTTTATTTGTCAAGGCGAGAAGATTCATCGGACTGTCAAAACGAAACGCCAGATCGATGTCGCTCCCTTTATGGGTATGACCGGAGGCGGCAGATCCAAACAGGATTATGAATTGCAGACTCCCGTCTTTAAAAAGTGGAGAGAGCCTTGCGGAAATATCTTCAACTGAAGGAAGGTCCTTTAGCATAGGCGCAATTTTCGCACATCAGCGGATAAAAAACAACAGGCATAAAAAGGGGCCTTTCGGCAGGGCAAACGCATTTAAACTTCACGTCCACAAAGGATTTTGCTCAGATAGTC
>CAKKSC010000018.1 GCA_919902985.1 Desulfuromonadales bacterium
AGGTACACCCTTTTTACAGCCCTAAAAATTCACACAACGCAGTTTACTCTATCAGTTTCTTTTACGTATCTGCAAAATTTACCAAATCTGTATATTTTAGGGCTTTGTTAGGGGAACAGATTTATTTTTAATCCCCGCCCGCCCTTTTTTTCCAACCTGCTGAAAGATAACACATTTTCATGGAATAAAACAATCTGAAATACGGGCAGAGTAACGGCGGATGAGGGAAAACCCCTTTCACCCCTTCCTCTTCCTGCCACTAAAAAACAGTTGCACAAATCTCAAGCCGGTGCTATTCTCTCTTCATGAGCAAAACCGAAAAGCTGCTGCAAAGGTTCCTGTCAAAGCCAACTGACTTTACCTTCGAAGAGCTTGAAAGGCTTCTGAAGGGCTTTGGCTATAAGGAGGCAAAGACCGGCAAAACATCAGGCTCGCGAGTGGCATTTCTTAATGAAGAGACCAAGAGCGTAATCCGGCTGCATAAACCGCATCCGAACCCAGAGCTTAAGCGGTATCAGTTGAATGACGCAGAAGACGTATTAAGAAAGGCGGGGGTGATTAAATGAAGGACGTATTGACCTACAAGGACTTTACCGGGTCTGTGCATTTCAGCGCGGCAGATGAGGTTTTTCACGGGAAGATTGAAGGCATCAGAGACCTTGTTACTTTTGAAGGCCAGAGTGTAGCCGAACTGACAACGGCGTTCCATGAGGCTGTGGATGATTACCTGGAGCTTTGCAAAGAGCTTGGCAAAGAGCCTGAGAAGTCATACAAAGGCAGCTTCAACGTAAGAGTCCCCTTTGACCTGCACAGAAAGGCAGTAGAAAAGGCAACAAGACTCGGCATATCCTTGAACCAACTGGTACAGAAGGCATTGGAAGAAAAGGTAACTGCTTAAAGATAACACATTTTCATGAAATAAAACAATCCCAAAACACGGGCAACTTGGCAAGGCATGTGGACTTCAAAGCCACCCCTCGCCTTTTACCCCATCCCCCTCTCAATCTCCTACCCACGGGGCATAAAACCTTGAAGGGGGAGAAACTTAGTTGAGGGGTGAGGGGATATTATTTTGAGGCGGAGCAAAGGTATGAGGGTTGCCTTGGCATGAGTGGGCGAAGCAGCGCTTCCCTTCATAAGCGAAGGAGAATCATGACAAAAGCTTCTTCATTGCCACCAGAAAAGCGTGGTTTTCCTCAGGGTTCCCAATAGTCACCCTCATGCAGTTCTCAAGCCTTCCAGGCCTGTTGAGGTTCCTTATGAGTATTCCATTCTCAACAAGCCTCTTATGAAGATCGTCTGCATCCCTGACCTTGAAGAGGATGAAGTTGGCATCGGACGGATATGGAGTGACTCCGTCCAGACCCTTCAAGGCTCTGTAAAGCCTCTGCCTCTCCGAGGTAATGGCGCCTATCTGCCCATCTATGGCATCCATGTTGTTCAGGACGACTGCTGCCACAGCCTGGGAGAGGGAGTTAATATTATACGGCAAGCGCACCTTGTCAAGCTCATTCAGCAGATCAGGGTTCGCGGCCATTATCCCAACCCTGAGGCCAGCCAGGCCGATCTTTGACAGGGTCCTTAGTATTATCAGGTTCATGTTCTCTTTCAGGTAAGGGACGAGGGTCTTACCTGAAAAGTCGCCGTACGCCTCGTCTATAACCACCAGGGCTTGGGCCCCTTTAACCACTTCAAGGACCTTATCATCCGAAAACCTGTTCCCAGTTGGGTTGTTCGGTGTGCTGAGGAAGACGACCTTTGCCCTTTCCTTCCTGCAGGCGTCTATTATGGCTGCCGGGTCAATGTCAAACGATTCATCCAGCGGTATCTCAACGATCCTGTGCCCGACCGCAAGGCCTGTTATCTTATACATGGAAAAGGTCGGTGACGGGACGACAACCGTTGGGGAACCCCACGATGTGGCAATAAGGATTGCCTGGATCAACTCGTCCGAGCCGTTTCCCAGCATCAGGAACTCTTCAGGAACCGACAGCCAGCGTGATATAAGACCCTTTAACTCCCCTGCATAAGGGTCGGGATAGCGGTTTAGAGAAACCTCATTAAGGGCCTTGCTGACCTTGTCTTTTAGGTCATCAGGAAGGGGATAAGGGTTCTCATTGGCGTCCAGCTTTATTGCGCAGCAGGTATCGTCGACTTTGTAGGGGAGAAGGTCACGGATTTCAGTTTTAATTAATTCTAATGCATTTTTCATTTCTTAAAACCTTTTCACCGCTGAGGCGCAGAGGCACAGAGTAAAAGAGCCTTTCTCAGCGTCTCCGCGTCTCTGCGGTTAATTATTATTCAGCCTCACCCTCACAGAATTCGCATGGGCAGTCAGCCCCTCTGCCTCTGCGATCCTTATTGCATCACCTCCTATTTTTTTCAAAGAGGCCTCCGAGTAGTAAAGGATGCTCGACCTCTTCAGAAAGTCCGTTGCAGAAAGGGGAGAGAAGAACCTGGCGGTCCCTCCTGTTGGGAGTGTATGGTTCGGGCCAGCAAGGTAGTCGCCCACAGCCTCAGGGGTATAATGGCCGAGGAATATGGCCCCGGCGTTCTTTATCTTCGGCAGAAGTTCAAAAGGCCTGTCAACTGAAAGTTCCAGGTGTTCCGGGGCTATCTCGTTCACAATAGCAGCCGCCTCATCCAGGTTATTAACGAGGATCACTGCTCCGTAATCCTTCAGAGATTTCTCGGCTATCTCCTTTCTGGAGAGCTTCTTAAGCTGCTTTGTCAGCTCTTTAATCGTTTCGTCAGCTATCTTTATTGATGTCGTGACAAGTATGGAAGAGGCCATCTCATCATGCTCCGCCTGGGATAGGAGGTCCGCTGCTATGAAGGCCGGATTGGCGCTTTCGTCGGCAACTACCAGAATCTCGCTTGGTCCTGCGATCATGTCTATGTCAACTACGCCGAAGACCAGCCTCTTGGCTGTGGCGACATAGATATTGCCAGGCCCCACTATCTTGTCAACCTTTGGGATGGATGCAGTGCCGTATGCCATAGCAGCCACGGCCTGGGCTCCGCCTATCTTGTAAACCGCATCGGCTCCAGCTATCTCTGCAGCCACAAGGACATATGGGTTTACTTCGCCGCCTGGAGTCGGCGAACAAACGACAACCTCTTTCACACCGGCAACCCTGGCCGGAATGACGTTCATCAAGACGGATGACGGGTAGGCGGCCTTTCCTCCTGGAACATAGCACCCTACCCGCTCAAGGGGCCTGACCATCTGGCCCAGGGTAACGCCGTCGTCCTCGTGAAAGAACCATGACTCCTCCAGTTGCCGTCTGTGAAACGCCTCAATCCTCTTTGCAGCCAGTTTTAACGATTCAACTATGTCCTTGGAAACCACCTTCCTTGCGTCCCTGAACTCAGCATCGCTGACCTTTATTGTCTTTTTATCAAGAGACAGTCCGTCAAAGCGGTTTGTATATGAGAACAAGGCCTTGTCCCCGTGTCTCCTGATGCCTGTGATAATCTCTTTTACAGCATCCTCCACCTTCGAAGTGTCGGCCTCTCCCCTGGAGGTAATGGCTTGAAGCTTCTTCCTGAAATCCTTGTCTGATGTTTTTAAAACCTCTATCATCTCTCGCCTCGCAGCTATCTATAATATTACTTCCCCACACACAAACTCAATCTGTTTTTTAGTCTCATCTTTTTGCATCTTGTCCGTGATTTCCGGGAGCCTTTCCCTGTTGTAAATGTCTATCAACTCATTAAGGTACTGCTCCTCTGAATGCTTGCCTTTATTCAGTCTTTTAAGCAGCGGGACAAGCTGATGCGGAAAATACTCATTCAGGACCTTGTCAAGCCTCTCGATATTTTCTCTCACTTCCTGATTGCTGAAAAGCCCCATCATATCCTGGAGCCTCTTCTTTGTCTTTAAGACCTCCGAGTGGGGCCTGAGCCTAAGCCTTTCCTTGCTTATAGCATCTTTAAAGACCTTTCTCAACCCCTCAAGGTCGCCAAAGTATTTCTCCTTCTGTTCTTCATTAACACTTACTTCCGTGCAATCCTTATCGCACCGTATCTCATTTATGACCTCTGAGAAATCATCAACTATCCTGCTCTCCGGCGTTTGCACCATGAGCTTGGCAATATCTCCGGCCCTGAAAAAGGCGTATGTGCCTTTAAACTTCTTCCCGGTCTTTGCCGAGCGGAGGCCCAACTGCATCTTTTTTATGAGGGCCATATATTCCGGCCTGTCTTTTTCAAGCTGCTTTATAAGGCTTTCCGCCTCATCGAAGGAGAATTCCATATCATCCTGCTCCATCTCATCCATCTCCTTACGCTCGTATATGCAGTACATGGCGTCTTCATTGAGCCTTTCGCCTTCCTCCAGAATTTTGCTGTCCTCGCCGATATGTTTATGTATCTCTTCGATCCTCTTTCTCAGGATACTCTTAAGATTCAGTTCCTTTTCGACCCTGTCCACAGGGAGGAAGTTTTTGATCTGTATTATTTCGGCCTCGGAGCCTATCCTGTCAACCCTTCCGGCGCGCTGTATGAGCCTAACAGGGTTCCAGTGAAGGTCATAGTTGACGACAATGCTTGCGTCCTGGAGGTTGTATCCCTCGCTCAGCACGTCCGTTGCAACCATGATGTCTACCCTCTTTGGGCCGCTGTAATTGTTTGCAACCGGCGCAAAGAACGCTGCCTTTCTGGGTATCTCTTCCCCTGCGTCGCTGGTGACGGAATCCACATGGTCAAACCTTTCTTTCAGTTTTTTGGACAGATGATTTACTGTGTCCGCATACTCGCTGAATATCAGCACCTTTGCATCCGCTGTCTCTCTTCTAATCCCTTCAATGATCTCCCTGAGTCTCTCAAGCTTCTTATCATCATCTTCGGGGATAGAGTCAAGGTATCTCTTGATCTCCTCAAGGATATAGATATCCGAAAGTATATCGGTCTTGAGCCTGTTGATATGGAAGTCCTCTGCCCTGTAATCCCTGGCGATCTCTTCTATCTCGTCCCATATATCGTCCAGTTCGTACCTGTAAAGGGCGTCTGCGGCCTTTTCTCCGGCGGGGACGATGTTCTTTTCCTCAATGACCCTGTAGAACTTGTTGTATCCCGCAAGGAGATTGTCTATCGTCTTTTTGAAAGCTTCGATGGAGCTTTCAAGCCGTTTAAAAAGGTTTATCCTGTGGAAGACCCGGAGGGTGGCAATCACCTTCTTCAGTTCCGAATAAGGCTCGACATCCTTTTTTCCGTCAATGACATAGTCCCACAGGTTGTATCTTGCGAGTGTAAGCTTGCGGAGCGCTATCTTTATATCCTCATAGAGGTTGTGGTATGTCTCGTTAATATCGTAGGAAACGGTCTCAAGCCTTCTTTCCGGGAACCTGATCTCCTCAATATCCGATGAGTAAAACTGTTTTATCTGCTTCCTTGTCCTCCTTATAAGGACATGCTTTAAAAGCTCCCTTATCTGGAACCTCCCATCTTCGGCCTTTTTGAAGAGGTTTCTTAAATGGGTCTCTCCTTCTATGGGGAATATATTTTCCTCTGTCTGATGGAAGAGCTTTATCTGGTTGTAAATGTTCCAGACGGAAGTATTCTGGGGCGTTGCGGTCATGAGGATCACCTGCTTGTCTGCAAGGAACGGCTGAAGCTCCTGATAACGCTTTGCCTTTGTGCTCCTGAAGTGATGGCTCTCGTCTATGAGGACGACATCCCTGTTCTCGTACTGTCTCAGTATGCTATGATCGTCGTAAATCCCCTTGTAAATCATCCCCCTTGACACAACCTCGGCATCTATCCTGAACTTCTCTTTAAACTCCTTCCACATCTCGATCAGCCCAGGCGGAGATATTATAAGCGCCCGTTTATTGAGGTGTCTGAGGAGTCCCGCACCGATGAACGTCTTCCCAAGCCCCACCACGTCGCTTATGAAGACGCCGTTATACTTATTCAATGTCTCATGTGCCTGCATTATGGCGGCCTTCTGGAACGAATAAAGTTTCGGCATCCCCTCCCAGTTCCAGATGGTGGATTCATGGGTCTTGAGCCTGTCCTTTACGAGGTGGTATAGGGTGAGTATGTATATGTCGTAAGGGTTGACGGTCTTTATGGCCCATGATTCCTCAAACCTTTCGGCCAGCAGCTCATTAAAAGGGACGGCCTCATCCCAGAGGGCATTGAACCATTTATTAAGCTCCTCGTAATTATTCTGACCCCGGACGTATGTGTTCAGCTCCGTATTGTGGTGAAAGCCACTTATGGTGAGGTTGCTGGAGCCTACTATGCCGATTCCCTCCGCCCTGTTTGCCTCGGCATGTTCCTTTTTGTATTTGAATATGTAGGCCTTAGCGTGGAGAGGGTGTTTTGTGTATACCTTTATCTTGACGTTCCCGGTCTTTATAAACTCAGAGAGTCTTTTTATATTCCGTTCCCGGTCTGCCGAATGAGGCAGGGCCTGAAGGTTCCGCGTAATGGCCTCTGCAACTTCATTTACAATACCTTCTTTAACCGATTTTTTCTGAACCTTGCCTGCCTCTACCGCATCAACAAGCTCATCCTCGCTTACAAGGGACTGGGCAAGGACCTCAACGGTCTCCCGCTGAAGTGTGTTCCCGGTAAGAATCCTTACCTCTTTAAGATCTCCGAGCCTTTCCGCTATCTGATAAAAGCCGGAAAGATAGAGGTATCCTACTGCGATCCTCGACTCGTCGGAGCTACCGAGGAGGGCGTTCACCTCGTCCCTGAGCTTTGTGTTTCGGTTGTCTATGATGTCTGAGTAGGGCATGTTAAAATTCTATAAGTCTCAATCCCTCGTGCTGCTGTATTTCCTTGAAATGTTTATCCAGGGTCATAACCGAACAGTTGTGTTCATTGGCCATAACAGCGATATAACAGTCGGTAAGGTTCACGGTCTTCCCCTTCTTCTTCAGGTTATACGACAGCCTTCCTGCCTTAAGCCATGTATCCTTGCCTTCTTCAATGATATTAAAGGCATCAAGAAACTCCTTTATCACCTCTATTTCCTTTTCAGACCTTGCTCCCTGGATCAGCTCGGCAACTACAACCTTTGGGACATATACATTGCGACCGGCGAGGATTTTGTCAACTCTTTCAGAAATGTTTGCGGTTGCGTTCTGCAGATAGTCTATCCATACGGATGTATCAATGAGCGTCTTATCTCTCATAGTGCCTGAGTTCCTCAGCAGTCTTATCAAACCTGAGTTTTCCCTTCATTGCCTTGATCTTTTCAATCCTCTTATGTTTCAGATATTCCGATATGGCCTCCCTGACGGCCGATGCAGCGCTCTTGCGCCCGGACTCATGAACGAGTTCATCTAATATGTCCTTGTCAAGCGTAATGGTAGCTCTCATTTTTAAACCTCCTTTTGAAACGATACACTACTGTTGTGCACATGTCAATTGATTTTAGTGCACTGATCCGCACAACCCTTCCTCTTCCCCTCAATCACCCTCGCCAGCCTCGGATACCGCCGGAAGAACCAGTCCTCAACCTCCTTTACGTCTTCTTCATCAAGGTTATACATCTGATAGACCAGCCTGTCTATCTCCACCTGCTCGTTGGTCATGTAGTCGTAACGGGGGTTGGATTTTTGGTTGGAGATGGTCTGTTTGACAAGTTTATCAATTCCTGCTTCTGAAAAGCCATTAAAAGCACTGGGGAAAACAAACTCCCCGATATCGGACATGACAGTGTGGACAGAATGATTAACAAAGTTTTTAAACAAATATCTCGACAGGGAGGCGCACAAAAGGCCTAAAAACTCTGTAGTACAGCCATAGGATTCGTTAATGAAAATACAGGGGCTTGCTTTTGCAAATACCTGTCCACAGCTCAGACGGAATGTTGGAGAATAAATACCAGCTTCGCTATAAACGATGCCAAACTTGAAATAATGCTCTTGATTTCTAAGACCATTGTTTTCCTGTAATCTTGCTACAGATTCCTTTGACCAATCAACCAGAAAATCTGTTTGGACAAAATAATTGCTAAAGATGCCTTCATCAACGGCTACGCCGCCTTTATCTAACCAGACGTAATGTTCGACATTTTTCTTTGTGTCGATGCCAAATTGCTTTTCTTTTTCCGTTAAAGATCTTTTTACGATTAGATCGTCGGGGATCACGTTATACGTCTGACTTGAAAAAGATGCCCCCTCTCTTAGCCCCAAAAAAGTTTGGTTATCTGATGTCATCACACCACCTAATGTCTGTGAAATATCCCCCAGCTTCAGCAACTCCATTTCTTTTCCGTTAAACTCTACTGTATAAATCGGCGGCTCGTTTACGTTTATGGAGTTCCTGACGTTCCCGACGTCTGTCATCAGGCCGAAGAGCTTTGGGGATGCTATGAAGAATGAGTGGTTGGAAAACCGCGGGATGAGCTTCTGTTTATATGCGAAGATGGCCATGTCGCGGTCGGAGAGGATGGTGTGGCCGTCTCCCTCTTTGACCCCACCCTCACCCTGGCCCTCTCCCTGAGTGAGAGGGAATTTGTTTCCCTCCCTTTCAAGGGGAGGGTCAGGGAGGGGATGGGGTTGAGGGGAGGGTGAAATGTCTTGCTCCGTCAATATCTCAAATGCCGCCTCAACCTCCCCTTTCGCAATATCAAGGGGCGAGAAGTCCGCTGCCAGAATCCAGTTCTCTCCGCCCTCTTTCGGGACAAGCCTTTTCTTGAATGTGTAAACCCCCACATTAACCGTTGCGCCAAATGTGTCCGACGGGCAGGAGATAATGTGCTGGCAGTCGGCCTCTGAAATAAGCTTGTCACGCAACGGCTTGTGGGTCTTTATCGTCTGCCATGTGTCGCTCATTATGTAGCAAAGTGTCCCGCCCGGTCTCAGTATCTTCAGCCCCAAGGCGGTAAAGACCCCGTAACTGTCCTTGTTCCCGAGGCCGAAGTCGTTCTTGACCGAATCCGAGACCTTGACGCCGTAAGGCGGGTTACCTATGACGATGTCAAACCCCTGCCGCATCTCAAGGACCTCAAAAAAGTCCAGGCCCCAGTTGAAGGCTGAGAGCAATGAATCCACATTATCAACTTGCTGTTTCAGGCCGTGGATCTCCTCTGTCAGCCTCTCCTTATCCTTTTCTTCCTGTTTTGTAAAGAGGGTCTCATCCTTGATAAAGGAGAACTTGCCGCGCGTGATGTTGAAGAGCTTCTTTTCCTTCTCCTCAATCATGCGTTTAAGCAGCCATACAAGCAGCTCTTTCTTCGCCTTCCCTATCTTTTCCTTCTGGGCGGCCTTCTTCTCTTTGGACGGGAGTCCCTCGTATTCCCTCTTGAGCTTTATAGCCCGGTCCATAAGCTCCGTTCCTTTGGCGTCGAGCCTGACCGTTCTCTCTATATCAAAGTCTATCTCTCCGATCTTTGAAACGAGGCTGTCTCCGCGGATTATGTGATAGTCAAGGTTAGGGAGGGGCAGGACCTCTTTGGCGCTCTTTGCGCTCAGGTCCACTATCAGGGAAAGCCAGAGCCTCAGATTTGCGAGGTTTACAGCCCTCTGCTGGATGTCAACGCCGTAGATGTTGTTTTCGATTATCCTCAGCTTTAACTCATAGCGGTATTTCGGTTTTCTGACCTCTTCCGGCGCAATCACGCCGTCAATGGCCTCAGTGATCTCCACCATCTTTAGGAGTATCCCCACAGGGAAGGCCCCGGAGCCGACTCCTGGGTCTATTATCTTTATGTCGAGGAGCCTGCCTTTTATCTCTTTAAGCTCATCTTTCGCGAGACCGACCGTCTCAAGGGAAAAGACAAGCTCCTTCAGCTCCTCCCTCTTTTCAGGGAACGCCTCGGCAAGGTAGTTCAGGAGGGACTGCTTGACCATGAAGGCCACAATAAACTTTGGGGTGTAATAACTTCCCGTCTGCCTTCTGGCGTCAGGGATGTCTTTAAACTCCGCCTTTTCAAGGCTGAGGATCAACTGCTCGAATATCGTCCCCAGCATCTCCGGGTCAATGGCCACCTCCTGCTCAAACTCCGTATCCTCCCTGACCGTGAAGTTGTATCTCTCAAGAAGGTATTCAAATACGGCCTTAAACACATCATTGGGGACCGTCACCTTCTCTTCAAGCGGATCGAACTCAAAGAGCCCGCCGTTTAAGAAAGGTATGTCGCCTAATCTCTCGTCCCTGAATTCTGGGTCGGACAGTTTCCTGAACAAGGGAAGAAGGAAATCACGGTAGTAGTTACCCGCTGATTCTAAATTAGACTGATTTACCCCACCCTCACCCTTGCCCTCTCCCTGATGGAGAGGGAATAGATTCCCCTCCCCTTCAAGGGGAGGGTCAGGGAGGGGATGGGGTAATTTTATCTTGACCTCAGATTGCCGGAAGTTGTCATAAAGATATGTAGGGTTTTCGCAGAGGAGGTTCTTCTTCTGGATGTAGTAAAGAAAGATGAGCCTGTTGAATATGTTCTGGGTAAGCGTGTCCGCCTGTTCAGCGGTGATCCGGTTGTTTCCTTTTAAGGCGTCCCTGAATGTCTTGTAATAGTATACAAAATCCCGATAAAACTCTCTTGAGACCTCCTGAACGTCAAAGGCCCTGTTGCATCTTTCATGAACGGTTATAGCCGAATCCTCTTCGCCGACCTCCAACTGTGCAAGCCTGTCCGATGCTGTCCTCAGTCTTTCAGCGCTTCCGACGATTATCCTTCTGAACGGCCTGACTTTCCGCTCAAACCCTTCCTTTTCAAACCTCACGTACTTTATGTTTGTGAAGTGCCACTCCGAATGTTCAGGGTTTGCAAAGACAACGAGGGAGTGAGGGTATCGGCCTGCAATATTTTCGGCAATTGGCCGCTCCTTCCCGATCAAAAGCCTGTCTATCACACAAAGGACCATTTGGAACTCATCCTGTTTCGCGATGAGCCTCATGGACTGAACACCTTCCTTGAGCCTTTCGGACAAGATCGGCAGGATGTCTTGACTGACAGGATTGAAGTTAAGCTCCTCAACAAAAAGGGCCAGGAGCCTTTCCGGTGAGCCTTCCGAGACAAGGGATTCAAGTCTCGCTTTTATGGTTTGAGGATCAGCCAAGCAAGACCTCTCTCATATTGTTTCTGTTTACGGATATCACACCATCGCAGAGGTACGCGCTATTTGCCTGATGCTCAAGGGTGTAAACTTGCCTTCCTTCGCTGACACAGCGCGTAAAGATTTTTTTAATGGAACCTTCAGGGTTTATATTCAGGAAAAGAAACCGTTGTATAAGGCTTAAAAGCAATTCGTCTCTTGCTGCCACAAACCGTTTTTCTATGCGCTTTTCATCAAGAAACGGCGAGACCACAAGGAGCCTGCCGGAGTCCGTAAGATTGGTAATATATTTGGGGATACTGAATTTGTTTATCCCCTTGGCAAGGAAGTAAATAATATTGGCCTGGCTGTCACTGTCATAATTTTTCAGAACCCTTTTCTCCATTGCCGACTGCCAGCCTCCGGCAACGGTAACAGGCAGTTTTAGCAGCTCTGTAAAAGTCTCATTTGCTGTGTGATAGATGGACAGCGGTATCTCCCTTGAGCAAAAGACGGCTATTGGAGATTGGTCGAGTAAAGTCTCGTTCCCATTTTTATAAAAATGCGTTTCTCTCAAATTTACGGCCTGAAATTCTCGAACTGTAGCGGTATATCAAGGTCTTTCCCCTTGAGGAGCGCGATTATCTCCTGAAGGTCGTCTATGTTCTTCCCTGTTACCCTTACCTGCTCCTCCTGTATCTGGGACTGGACCTTGAGCTTTGTCTCCTTGATTATCTTTATTATCTCCTTTGCCTTCTCGGTCGGGATCCCATTTTTAAGCTTTATAACCTGCCTTACCATGCTCCCTGATGCAGCCTCTGCCTTGCCGTAATCAAGGGACTTTATGGAGATCCCGCGCTTTATAAACTTTGACTGGAGGATGTCAATGATAGCCTTCAGCTTGTAGTCGTCATCAGCCAGCACTGTTATCCCTTCCTTCTCTTTCTCTTTTTCGAGGTTTATCTCGCTCTTTGAGCCTTTAAAGTCATACCTTTGCTCAATCTCTTTCCTCGCCTGATTGACGGCGTTGTCAACCTCCTGCATATCAATCTCTGAAACTATGTCTAATGACGGCATGTTTAACCTCCTGGTTTTTTAGCGGCTTAAACGATTTAAGCCGTTTAACCGGTTCAAATATCTATTTAGTCAGCGGCGGCTTTATAATCTCCACGCCTGCAGGCGGGGTATAGGTAAACATTGTGTCTGGAAGGCCCCCTGTCTTCTTCTTTGCCTTCGCTGTCCCGTCAACGGTCTCAAGTATCTCGATGTTGGTAAACTCTATGTTGGTTGTATTTCCGTATGCGTCCCGTACTGTAGATGCAATTACCGGGAATGCAGAGGATGAGGTTGTCGTAATATCCCGCGGGATGACAAGAAGGAGTTCGTGGATACTGGCAACGGGGCTCTTTGGTACAAGCAGAATGAGGTAATTCCCCTGTGCATCCCTTTCCGTTGGCGTCCCCCACTTGACATTAAAGTCTCTGCCCAGGTCTCCGAGGCTATTTAAAAAGTTGCCTGGGATCTGTCCCTCGCCTCCGATTCCCTGGTTATCCACAAGCTCATATATATAAGCCTGTTTATTCTCAGGAAGGTATATCCAGAGGGTCTTCCCGTCTGATGTTATTTCCTGTTCCGTTGGTTTCGTGTATTGCCACTTGAACTTATTCGGTTTTTTATAAAACAGCTTACCCATGCTTTCCTGGACCCTGTTTAAGGTCTTTAATGTCGCCTTCTGTTTAAAGCTTCCCTTAAAGGCAGCTATGTTTTTATAGTTGCTTTCGACCCTTGCAACGACATCATCAAGTGCAAGCGCCCAACTATGGGATGCGGAAAAGAGAAGCAGAATTGTTAAGGCAAACGGTCTTAAGCGGTTTGAATCCATATTACACCTTCCTAAGCACTTCCCTCGGCCTGCCTGTGCCGTCAGAATGGGCAAGAAGACCTTCTTCTTCCATCTTTTCAACTATCCTGGCTGCCCTGTTGTACCCTATCTTGAACTTCCGCTGGATCTTCGAGATGGACGCCTCTCCTGCTTCTATGACATAACTCACTGCCTCATCATACTTCTCATCAAGGTCCTCCATCTTCTCCTCTGAAGAGCCTGCCTCTTCCTTTACCTTCAGTATCTCTTCATCATACTCTGGAGTTCCCTGCTTCTTGAGGAAGCTTACCACATCCCTGATCTCCCTGTCGGAGACATACGCCCCGTGTATCCTGGTCAATTTAGAAGTTCCAGGAGGCAAAAAAAGCATGTCCCCGTTGCCAAGGAGGGTTTCTGCCCCGTTGGTATCGAGGATTGTCCTTGAGTCGACCTTTGATGAGACCTGGAAAGATATCCTAGTTGGGAAGTTGGCCTTTATCACACCGGTTAAGACATCCACTGAAGGCCTCTGTGTGGCTATGAGAAGGTGGATACCGGAAGCCCTCGCCATCTGAGCCAGCCGGGCTATAGACTCCTCAACCTCCTTCCTGGCCACCACCATGAGATCAGCCAGCTCGTCAATGATGACGACTATGTACGGAAGACGCTCGTGGTATCTTACAGTCTCTCCATCTATTGTAGAGGCAATCTGCTTCCTCCCCTCTTTTTCTATCTTCTTGTTGTAGCTGTCAATGTTCCGTACACCAAGCTCCGCAAGGAAGGCATATCTCCTCTCCATCTCCTTGACAGCCCATTTAAGAGCAACCGAGGCCTTCTTGGGGTCAGTAACTACAGGAAGGAGGAGATGGGGGATCCCGTCGTATATGGAAAGTTCAATCATCTTCGGGTCCACCATCAGGAACCTGACATCATCAGGGGTAGCCCTGAACAGGATACTCATGATCATGGAGTTTACCGATACGCTCTTGCCGGACCCTGTTGCTCCGGCAACAAGCAGGTGAGGCATCTTTGCCAGGTCGCTGATCATGGAATTGCCGCCTATGTCTTTTCCAAGGGCCAGTGCCAGTTTTGCACCTGCACCCTTTAATTCGCTCCATTCAAGTATCTCCCTGAGAAACACCGATTCCCTGCTGGCATTGGGTATCTCTATACCCACTGCTGCCTTCCCCGGGATAGGCGCCACTATCCTTATACTTACCGCCCGGAGGGCCATGGCCAGGTCATCAGAAAGGGATGCTATGCGGCTGATCTTGACTCCTGGTGCAGGTTCGAATTCAAACATTGTTATGACCGGGCCAGGTCTTACCTCAGAGACCCTTCCCTCTATGCCAAAGTCAAAAAGCTTTTTTTCAAGGATCTTTGAGGTCATCAATATAGTTTCTTTATCGACCTTATTGGCGTCCTTTACAGGTTCATCAAGGATCGTTATCGGCGGGAGCCTGAAACCTAGTCCCGCCATGGGCAACTCCTCCTGCACCGCTTTATCTACAAACCTCTTAACTTCTTTTTCAACCTTTTCTTCTACGACTGAAGGTGGCGTCTTGTGTGCCTCCTCAAACCTCTCCTTCTCTGCGGCGGCCCCAGCAAGCCTCTTTCTCCTCTCCTTTTGAATCGTCCAGATGTTGTTAAGGCCTGTGAATATCCTGTTAGGAATGGTAAGGGTGCTCTCTACAATAGTTTTAAATGAGAGATGGGCAGCCAACATTGCAGTCACGACAAAAAAGGTAAGTATCATCAAAAACCCGCCAATGGGGCTCATGTACCTGAGTACCAACTGGGCAATGATATCTCCGGCTATTCCGCCAGCAGGGATCATCGTCCCATTTATACCGCCAGCCGGGATCGTTGCGCCATTCAGCCTGAAAGAGTTGAACCACAGCGCCATAAGTGAGGAAAATGATAACATGAACCCGCACCATGCGATCATCCTCCCCGCTGTCAGGTGAAAATCGGTATTCCATATGAGGTTATAGGCATAGACAAACATTACCGGCGGGAATATGAGGGCCCCGAGTCCGAATCCCTGGAACATCCCGTCTGCCAGATATGCACCGAACCTTCCTCCAAAGTTGCCGACCACCCCGGCAGATACGCTGTTAAGGGACGGATCTGACGCATTGTAGGAGGCCAGAGAAATCGCGAGATAGGTGGCGATGAAGAGCAGGGAAACGCCCGCTACTTCTTTCCAAAGCCTCTCTTTTGATATATTGAATGCCATAAAGTTTAGGTTTAAGCGCATAGGTAGTTACCTAAATCCTGCAATCGAACCACAGAGCACACAGAGGAAACCCTTTAATCTCGAAGGAAAAACCTTGTTTTAAATCTTTTCTCTGTGCACTCAAAAGGTGACTTTTAATGCTCAACGAGTCTTTATCCCCTTCTCGCAACCTCTAAAAAGGCGCATTTCAGGTACTCCGTCTCCTTCATGGGAAGAAGCACCGGGTGGTCTCTCCCCTGGGAGCGGAATTCCAGAAGCCTTGCAGTCTTGCCCGCATCCCTTGAGGCCTTTACCATTATGTCTGTAAATAGTTCCCTTTCCACATGATGGGAGCATGAAGATGTAACAAGGACACCGCCATCTGTAAGTAGCTTCATGGCGGTCATGTTTATCTCGTGGTATCCTCGTACCGCATCGGCAAGCTCTTTTTTGCTCTTTACAAAGGCAGGAGGGTCAAGGACGATAACGTCAAATCTCTCACCTTTTTTCTCCATCCCCCTTAAAAGGTCGAAAACGTCCGCCTTTTTAAAGGAGCAGACTGCGGAATGGCCATTAATCCCTGCATTCTCTGCGGCAATTTCAATCGCTCCCTGAGACGCATCAACACCTATAACCTCGCTTGCCCCTCCCTGGGCTGCATAAATAGACCAGCCTCCCGAATAGCAGAAGCAGTCCAGCACCCTCTTTCCTCTTACATACTCCCTGAGCCTTTCCCTGTTCTCCCTCTGGTCCAGGAAAAAACCGGTCTTCTGCCCTTCCAGAACGTCTACAAAGAACCGGTTACCGTTTTCCTCAACAGTAACCTTTGTCTCACCTGTCCCCCTGATTATACCTTTTTGCTCCTCAAGTCTCTCCAGCTTTCTTATGGCTGTGTCGTTCCTCTCCACGATTATGCGAGGACCAAGCAGCTCCTCAATGATATCGCATATCGTATCCTTCCAGAGTTCCATGCCGAGTGTCAGGGTCTGGATCGATATAGCGTCAGCGTAACGGTCAACTACAAGGCCAGGGAGAAAATCACCCTCACTGTGAACAAGCCTCACCGCCTCAAGGCCGGGAAGCAACCTTTCCCGCCTATCTACGGCCTCCTTTATCCTCTTTAGAAAGAACCCCCTGTCAACGGTCTTTTCCCTGCAAGTCAGCATCCTCACGGATATCAGGGAGTGGCGGTTAATATAACCCCTTCCTACAAAACCTCCCCGGCTGTCCCTTATGTCAACTATCTCTCCGTCGGAGGAAATCCCCTTGAACTCAGCTATCTCATTGCTGAATATCCATTGATGGCCAATCCTGATCCTTCTGTCACAATCTTTTTTTAGGATTATTTCAGGCATATGTTTTAAGAGGTTAAGAGGTTAAGAGGCTACGCCTGCACCTATTTACCTCTTTACCTTATCTTTAAGGGCCTCCCAGGAGCATGAATGCCACGCTGAGAATGATCATCATGGGGGCGATATTTGAAGACGGCACCTTTGGTCCGACGTAGAACTGTTGGGGATCGGAAAACCTTCCTTCAGAACCTTCCTCATCGACGGCGCTGACCCTGACAAAATAATCCCCCTCCTCCAGTGTCCCCACAGTTACCCTTGGGCCTTCAACATTCCTGAGGTCCACCGATATCTCCGAGAAACCCTTGTCTCTGGATATCTGCAGATGGTATTTTTCCTCATCGCTCCGTCTCTTCCATCTGACCGTTGTGCTTGTCTTTGTAGAGGCTGGTAAACCAACAGACGGAGGCTCCGGCAGGGGTTTGACCTCAAACATCCTGACATCTGAAAAGCCGCCTTCTATGCCCTCCTTGTCAATAGACGAAACCTTCCAGTAGAACTTACCTTTTTCCAATCTATCTATTATTTTTGTTTCGGAATTATAGCCTTTTTCGTCAAGGAACAGCTTGCTGAAATCGGGGGTGTCGGAGACCTGGATATGATAAAGCAGCTCTTTTTGCAAAGACGACCATGAAAGCTCAATTGTCCCGTTAGTTGAACGGAACCCATCTGGAGGTGAGAGGAGTTGGGGAGGAGAGGCAGGCGGGATCTGCTCTCCAATGTAGCGAATGCCAACTCCCTTTATGGCGGCATCAAAAGGTTCGACCTTGTTTATTAATATATTGCTTCCCGCAGCGCCGCCGGATAGCTCTATAAGCTTGTCTCCGGCCTTCAATACAAGGGAGGAAGAGGAGCCTATCCATACTGAGGCCCCATCAGTAATGACA
The DNA here is from genome assembly GCA_919902985.1 of Desulfuromonadales bacterium. Taxonomy (GTDB): domain Bacteria; phylum Desulfobacterota; class JAENJC01; order JAENJC01; family JAENJC01; genus JAENJC01. The sequence continues at coordinate 17,319 of CAKKSC010000018.1, forward strand.
TCTCCTTCTTTAAGGGGCTGCCACTCCTCCACTCCTTTCCTGATAAGGGTCGAACCTGTGACCGATTTTACCGTTCCTTCTGCCAAAGATAGAGTGGGCAAGGCAAAAAGCAGACCCGTTATTAATATCAGGGCCTTTATAAATATCCCGTGCAAAAAGCTATTCTTCATTCCTCATTATCCATTTTCAACATCTCCCTGATCTTCTCCGGGAGCCTCACAGGACGACCATCGTTATTGACAGATGCAAGTGTCACCATACCCCGGACCAGCTCTTTTTCAGAGCCTTCTCTCCTGATTGTGTGACTGAACGTCATTTTTACCTTTGAAATGTCCGTTAACTGTGTATCAAGAAGCAACAGGTCGTTGTGCCTGCCTGGGGAGAGATATTCCAATTCGGCCTTTGTCACAACAAAGAGGATACCCTTATCATCACGGCAGTCTGTCAAAGAGATGCCCCTGTCCCTCAGGAACTCAGTCCTTCCCCTTTCAAAGTATCTGAGGTAGTTGGCATAATAAACAACTCCGCCGCAATCAGTGTCCTCATAATAAATCCTTATCGGGAGCATGGTTTATAAAGATAGCAAAAGTGTAAAATTGTTACAAGGAAAATCAGACCCTCAGGTTCGGGTCCATGGCATCTCTCAGGTGGTCTCCCAGGATGTTGAAGGAGACCGTTGTTACGGCTATAGCAAGGCCGGGGGCCAGAACCATCCAGGGGGCGGAAAGGATATACCCCCTTCCGCTGCTTATCATTGACCCCCATGTGGGCATTGGGGGCTGAGCGCCAAGACCGAGAAAGGAGAGGGAGGCCTCTGCGAGGATAAAGCCGCCTATTCGAAGGGAAGCCACAACGACTGCAATCGGTATTGCATTTGGGAGTATATGCCATAATGCAACCCTGTAACCTGAGCACCCAAGCGCCCTTGCTGACTCGACATATTGCAGCCCTTTTATAGTAAGGACCGTCCCGCGCATCAGCCTTGCAAAGGATGCCCAGCCTACAACCCCAAGTGCTATTATAACGGTATAAAGCCCAGGAGGAAGCACCGCTGATATCCCAATGGCAAGGAGGAGGGACGGGAAGGCCATGACTATATCTATAAGCACCGTAATGACTGCATCAACCTTCCCGCCGATATAGCCGGAAATAAGCCCCAATGCAAGACCTATGGTCATGGAAACAAAGGTTGCAATGACCGAAACGGAGAGGGAGATCCTTGCTCCATACATTATCCGGCTCAGTACATCACGCCCCTTGTTGTCCGTTCCCAAGAGGTGCTGCAGGGACGGCGGCATCCGCAGAGAGTCTAGGTCTATGGAAAGAGGGTCGTAAGGCGAGATAAGAGGTGCCATAATCGCAACGAGGATAATCCCCGAAGCGAAGACAGCCGCTAAAAGAGCTATTTTGTCTTTATAAATTCTCATCTGGATACTTCCCAATATCCACCCTTGTCAGGGCCGATACGCCTGAGAATCCCTTTTTTCTTTAATTTCTCGATATTATAATCTACTGTTTTCTTAGACAGTTCCCCTTGAGTTGCGATGTTGCTTTTAGTTATGTTGGGGGCTCTCTTTATGAGATCATAAATTAGCTGTTCGTTTGCCGAAAGATTTTCTACCCCCCTTTCTACCCCCCTTTCTACCCCCCTTTCTACCTTGGCACCAAATCTTTTAGCTGTCTCTTCTCCCGCCTTTTTCAGGTACTCGTCACTTTGCCTAAAGATTATATAGAAATGCGTATCAGTATATTCTACCTTGGGATATGGGCTGTTTTCAGCCTTGCAGAAATCTTTCATCCGCTGTATGCCTGAGCCGAGCTTTTCACCAAAATGTATCCTTGAAAAAAGATCGGCAATAAGCTGGTTTCTTCTGAAGACTGTTTTCCCTATAACAAAGTTCTTGGGCCTTTGCCAGATGTTTTCTATCTGAATCCGGTCCGAGAAGAACTTCAGGATATTATTGTGGCCGTGTTCAAAGTAATCCTTGTGCATAACGGAGTTTATGACGGCTTCTCTCATGGCCTCAAGAGGATACTCGAAAATCTCCTCCCTTTGGGGTTTTCCTGTAAACCTGTAGGCGACTTTGGAGTACAGTCTTACGAAGTCCATCACCTGATCCACAATCTCAAAAAGGCTCCCTGTTATCTCTTTCCTGTCTATCACATCGGCGCCGTTTCTATCTTTGAAAAGAACCACTGTATAGACAGACCAAGGGACAAACCGTTGCGGCTCCGCGGCAAAGAACAAGACGCCGGAATTGTTGAAATAGAGTCTTCCTTCCTGCTTCTCGGCCACGCCAAGGTTTAATAGGAGAGTTTCTGGTTTTGTTGTCTTTGAAAGTCCGGCAAGTTCAAGGAACTTTGAGAGTTTGTCCTTGTCAAAACCCTTTGGATAATTGAATTTGGGCTCAGTCAGCTCATCAAACCTTATCTTCCCTTCGGATTTGAAGAAGTCTATTATCTCATCCCTTGTCATCTTCTGGGAGTTAGGACCAAGCCTCTTGAAAAAACCGGACGAGCACTCATAGGGCTTGTCGTCTCCTTCCCTGACGTAGACTATCAGGACATTTTCAAACTCTTCCAATATGAGGTTGACCTTTGGACGGCAGTTGTTGGCAATATCCTGAATCTGCGATTTCAGCTTATTAGAAACCAGAGTCCCCTTAATTCTGCCATCATCGGTAGCACCGATAAATATCCTGCCCCCTGATGCATTGGCAAAGGCAACTATCTCCCTGTCAAGACCACTTGTGTTCTCCTTGAACTCGATCTTGTACCCTTCGCCTTCCTGAAGAATCAACTGCAGTTCCTTTTGCGTCATGGGTTATTTCATCCTCCGGCAACACTGGGCTTTCAAGTCCTTTTTGACCTTCAACTTCTTCTTCAGATTTATTATTTCCCCGCCCTTTTCCTTAAGACCCTTTCCCTTCAGTCCTGATCCTTGGGTCAAGATAAGAATATGAAATATCCACCAGCAGGTTTATAGCTACAAACACTACAGCTCCAACAAGGACAGTCCCCATTATCACAGGGTAATCTCTCTTCATGATCCCGTCCAGGGCGTATCTCCCCATCCCGTCCCATCCGAATATCGTCTCTGTAAGGACTGAGCCGTTAAGGTAGCTCCCGAAGTCTATTCCGATCAGAGTAACTATGGGAATGAGGGCGTTCCTCAGCGCATGCTTCATTATGACACTGAACTCACTGAGTCCCTTTGCCCTGGCTGTCTCTATATAAGGCCTTGAAAGCACCTCCAGCATGCTGGACCTGGTTATCCGTGATATATAGGCCGCTGAATGGATTCCAAGGGTTGATGCAGGGAGGACAAGATAAATCAAAGCGCCGCCACCCATCCCTGAGGGTGGAAGCCAGTGGAGGATAAGGGCAAATACAAGCATCAGGACCAGTCCCACCCAAAAGACAGGAAGGGATATTCCCCAGAGGGCTATTAGCGATGCGGTTTTTCCGAGGAAAGAGTCCCTGAAGACCGCTGAAACAACACCCAAAATTATTCCTGCAGCGGTCGCAAACAGAGTTGCTGCCAGGGCCAGTTTGAACGTGTTAGGAAGCTTCTCCAATATATCTTCCGCAATCGCCCTGTCTGTATAATACGACCTGCCCAGTTCCCCCTTAAGTATCAAACCAAGATAACCGATGTATTGGATAATGACCGGTCTGTCCTCGCCAAGGTCTCTCTTTATCCTCTCCACAACCTCCTTAGGCGCTCTCTCACCAACCATCCCCGCAGCCGGATCACCTGGAACAGCCTTCATGAGGAAGAATGTGATTACGGTGACGCCAAGGATTGTGGGGATGAACAGGAGGAGTCTTTTCAGGATATAAGTATGCATTATTGACGGCAATATAACGTAAAAGCACAGCAAAGACAACACCCACAGATTAGTGTATGAATAATCCGGAAAGAGTTCTCTCCCATATCATCCCAACTCCGCCCGTTTATCCAGAGCCTGTCGAAGAACAGGCTTACCAATCTCAACATTTTCATTGACTATATTCCCCTCCTGCGGAATAAGGTACTGTCAAGCGTTTTGTGTGAATTCTCTGAGTACTGGCAAATTGGGCCTTA
>CAKKSC010000019.1 GCA_919902985.1 Desulfuromonadales bacterium
AACAGGAGCAGTATTGCACCTCCTGCGATTCATTTGAACCGATACCCGATTATTCTTAAACCTAAAAACGGCAATTAAACACAGATGAACACAGAAAAAGCTATGATTCACACAGATATCCTATTTAGCCTCTTAATCAAAATGGAGAGTCATTTGTTTTTGGTAGCTCTGTGGAAATCTGTGTTGAAATCCTCTTTATTAGGTTAAACCATGTAGTCCTATACTTCCCATGTCCGGCCTAAGAGAAAACCATTAATTGCTATCGATATCCCTATCACAGAAGGCTATGGACATTAAAAATGAAGATTCCGGAAAGCTTTGACATGTTAGTCCAGAACGGCCTCGTAGATGAGGTTATCTGCCAGCTTATGAGCGGCAAGGAGGCCGAGGTCTATATTCTTAAATCCAAGGGAGAGATCTGCTGCGCCAAGGTCTACAAGGAAGCCAGCAGGCGGAGCTTTAGCCATATGGCTCAGTATCAGGAAGGGCGAAAGGGGAGGAACAGCTGCCAGGCGCGCGCCATAGAGAAGAACACCAGGTATGGTCGGAAGGAGAAAGAGGGGGCCTGGCAGAACGCCGAGGTGGATGCCTTGCTGCGCCTTGACGAGGCTGGAGTCCGTGTGCCGCATATCTATAACTACGTCGGCGGAGTGCTGCTGATGGAGCTGGTGGTCGATGTCCATGGCGATGCCGCTCCGAGGTTAAACGACCTGAAGCTGACCGGGGATCAGGCCCGGGAATATCACCACGAGATGATCTCACAGATTGTTCTTATGCTCTGCGCCGGGATCGTCCATGGCGACCTGTCCGAGTACAACGTCCTCGTCGGCAGCGATGGACTGGTCATCATAGACCTGCCCCAGGCAATAACCGCAGCGGGTAACAACAACGCCGGCAGGATGCTTGAGAGGGACGTGAAAAACATGACTGCCTATTTCGGCCGTTTCGCCTCTGAACTTCTGTCCACCGAGTACGGCAAGGAGATATGGAAGCTTTACGCGAGCGGCGAACTCAGCCCCGGGATGGAACTAACTGGTCATTTTAAGCAGGACGATAATTCTGCCGACATAGGAGGCGTCAAGAGGGAAATCGACTCAGCTCGGCGCTGGCATGAGCGGCAACAGGCCAATAAAAGCTGAACTCCTGGGTGACGTCTTATCTTTTTATTGCGGAGCTAAGCCGCCCCCGACGGGGCCGGTCTTGAGCGCCTTGTTCTCCCGGCGCGCAGCGACCGGGGGCGCTCCGGCTTAGCTCCGCGTTCTCCAGGCGCGAAGCGCCGGGAGAACAAGGGAGATAGAAGGGCACTTTGATTGACATGGAGCAGTCGTTTCAGATATTTTCAAGCCTGGACTCCCATTTTTTTGAGTTCCTTTCCGATAGTCGCAATTATCCCTTCTTTGCAGCAGCGCTCATTAACAAAAGCAAAAACCTCTTCCTGTATTCCTCATCGTCAATAGCCCTGAGACATCTTATGACCGCCCTCTCATCAAGAGAAAGCCCCTTCATGTTGTCATAAGCTGCAACTCTTTCATGCGCCTCATTTGCCGCCATCGGCTTTTCATAAAAGAAGTTTTTGGAACAGATACGGAGAAGACCTTTACAGAGGAGGAAATGGTAAATACGTTCGGGATGCCTACGACAGAGGCAAGGAGAGAATGGTTTGCCGAAAATTTTTAAATCACGAATATTATCTTGCATATTTTGAAAAAGGATTTATAATTTTGTCAAATCCTCTTGTAACGGAGCGGGACAACCTAAAAGTGGGGCGAGGCGATATAATAATAGATGAGGTTAAGGTTGACAGGCATATCATCGTAAAACCTTACGAGTGCGATGTCAAAAAGCTCAACTGTGCCTCTCTCTGCTGCATGCGCGGCTGCATTGTCACATCAAAAGAAGTTGAACGCCTCAATAAGCACCTGCCTGAAATAGCCTATTACCTTGGCGCTGAAAGAAGAGGGATCATAGAAAAAAACGGGACGTTCCTTGCCGACTGTAAAAAACAGTGTCCAGGAGGGTGCGAGATTCATCCTGAAGAAAAGAAGGCAGTTACCCAGTTTTTGGAAAAGAATGAAAAACCGAAGTGTATATCCTATATCGAGGACGGATGCATCTTCCTTTATAATAAAGAGGGGATCAGTCTATGCGCCATCCACTCATACGCCTTGGAAAACGGGATAGACCTCTCTGAAATAAAACCCCTTGACTGCATCCAGTATCCTATTTACTGCTACGATACCAACAAGGGGCAGAAAAAACTGGCTGTACAGAAAAACTCTATCATATCAAATTTCCCATGCATGAATATAGACTGCGGGGATGCCATGTACAAAAACCTCACGCATGCCACCAAGAACTTACTGGGTGAAGAGTTTAGCGAGAAGCTCGCAAGATACGCTGAAAGCGGTCAGATGGAACTGTTTGTCAGACAAGTCAAGGCTTTCCCTTCTCCAGACCCTGCAATACCGCCGCAGCTGCCATCTTGCCTGAATATACAAGACCGTCAAAACCCAAGGTAGGGAAGACCTCCGGACCAGCAAAGACTACCTCCCCTCGGACGAGCTCAGGCGGCAAAACCCCTACTCCCATCCTCTGACTGAGAGTTGTAGTATAAATCCCATCCCAGCCTGACTCAGGAGGCCTTATGTCCAGCACATCCGTATGGATTTCGATAAAAGGGAATAAACTCTTCACCCCCTCCAGCATTTTTTCAGTTATCTCCTGCAACCTTTCCTTCCCGGAACAGTCATATTTCGACACCCTGCAGTTAATGCTTATACTCCTTCTCCCGTTAACAGCGGGACTGATCTGCATGAATAGGAGGTTTTCAGACAGGGACTCCCCTTTGTAATCCCTGAGCATCACAACGTTCTCAGCCATTCCAGCCGGTATGCCATCCTCTTTTACACCGATATTTATAGTAAGTGGGTAAAAGGCCTTTTCAATGCTCTCCGCCTTTCTGAGGTATTTCTTACCTCCGTCATGGAAAAGGTTGCAGAAAGTTGTTGCATCAATGTTCCCTATAACAGCCCTGCCTGAAAATGCCTCATCCTCAGTCCTTAACAGCCATCTGTTGCCGTTCCTTGATATATCCTTAACACGGGCATCTATTATGTCCCCGCCGAGGGTCTTGATCTTCTTCATGAGAAGGGTTCTAAGGGCATCACTCCCTCCTTCCATGCAATATATCCCTTTTCTGGAAGATTCTAAGAGTGATGAAGCGGCAATCAAGGAGACCCCACCAGGCATGAAAGAAAAGGATGAGAGCTGGGCCTTTATAAAGGCCTGAAACCTCTGATCAGGACCAATCCTTTCAATGACATCTGTTATAGACTTTTTCCCTCTTGTTATCCCAGAAGGCAGGAACAGCCTGAAGGAAAATGGATTTAACTCCATGATCTGATCTATCTTGCCGCTAAGGTCAGCGGTCTGGCTATAAAAGGCATATACTTTGTCAATATATCGAGGGAAGCACCTTCCCAACTCCTCATGAAACAATCCAGTTCCTTCATATATGTCTATCCTCTCGTCAGGGAGAACTACCTGGTAGGATATGGCGGCATCCCTGAAGACCCCTTTGGAAAGGCCGATCTCATCAAGAACCTCGCCAAGTGGGCCCCCACGCAGCCCTGTTATTGGGAAGGGCCTTTCGTTGAAGATATATCCATTTTTTTCATAAGAAGCTGGTCTACTGATATCGCCGACTACTGCAACTCTGGCCCCTGTTTTGGCAAGGAGAGCCCCTGAAATCAGGCCTGATATCTCTGAACCTATTATGAGTATGTCGTATGCCGTCTCCACTGCGTCTATATCTCCTCGTTAGATACAACCTCTATACCTTCTCTCAGCAGAAGGGCAGTCAGGACACCTTTCCCGGATACAAGAATGCCGTTTCTATAAATCCTGTGGACTCCACAGGAAGGGCTCTTCTCCTTCATTATGGCTTTTTTTATCTTACTTCTTTCTGCTATCCTAAAAAACTCGTTAGCCCCCTTCAGTAATTGGCCGGTAACATCCCTGCCTTCAGTATCAACCACCCTGGCCCTGCCGTCGAGGACATCATCCCCGTCACCGCCGATTATTTCACACGGCTGTCTTGGTGTGGTCAGGCCGCCCATCTGCTCCGGGCAAAGCGGGACAAGGTCCACTTCAGGTGAAAGCCTCATCACATTCTCATCCAGCCTGTGTCCGCCATCATATCGGCAACAAACACCGGTCAGACATGCGCTGACAATGATCCCTGGCCTAATCTTGGCTGAAGCTTGCATTGAAGCACTCTATCATTTTTTTAGGATAAAAAAAAGACTGCAAGATTGAAGCTGCGAAAGAATATTTATTAAGTCAGCTTAAAAAAGTTAAAGCTGCATAAATATTTCTCATGTAGAACAATTTTATGATATTATTTAATGAAATTTTGTGCCCTTGTTGTTAGGATGAAAGTAGATAATAGAGGGCAGGGAAGAGCTTTACATGGCTGAAAACAATTCAATATCATCCATTCGCGACAATCATAAACATGGTTCGGTTGGGCAATTTTTAATTGACAACGTGAAACCCGATGCAGACCTGTCGGTTGTTTCCGCATATTTTACAATCTACGCATACCATCATTTAAAGGATCAATTAGACCAAATTAAGCATCTTAATTTTCTGTTCGGTGAGCCTACCTTTTTAAAGTCATTAGACCCGTCTAAAATAAACAGACGGGACTTCAAGATTGAAGATGATAAGATTGTGATCCCAATTTCAAGCCGTCTTACCCAGAAAGCCATTGCCTGGGAATGTTCCGAGTGGATCAAAGAACGGGTTGATATCAAATCAATGGTCAAGCCGAACTTCCTTCACGGAAAATGTTACTTGATCGAAAACTCAAACGGTGTCAAAGAGGCGGTAGTCGGGAGTTCTAACTTTACCGTAAATGGTCTTGGTCTGGGAGGAAGCCCGAACATTGAATTGAATATGGTCATTCAGGACAGAAGGGATTCGGAAGACCTGAAGGCTTGGTTCAGTGAGCTTTGGAACGACACAACAGGTTTGGTGGAAGATGTAAAAGAGGATGTGCTGAAGTATCTTAAGCAACTGTATGTAGAAAATGAACCTGAATTCATCTATTTCAAGACACTCTTCCATATCTTTGAAAACTACCTTAAAGACCAGGAAAAAGGCGGGCTGTTAACCGAGAAAACCGGCTTTTTTGAAAGTGAAATCTGGAACATGCTGTATGACTTTCAAAAAGACGGCGTAAAGGGGGCAATCAATAAAATCATTAAACACAACGGCTGCATCATCGCTGACAGTGTTGGACTGGGTAAGACATTTGAGGCCCTTGCTGTAATCAAATACTTTGAATCGCTGAATTGTCGCGTGCTGGTTTTGTGCCCCAAGAAGCTGTCCGCCAACTGGACTATTTATCAGGCCAGCCAGAGCAATACCCTCAATCCATTTACAAAAGACCGTTTTAACTATACCGTGCTTTATCACACAGACCTTGGAAGAGTCACCGGCAAGTCAGAAGCTAATGGGATAGACCTGGAAAACTTTAATTGGGGCGCCTTTGACCTTATAGTTATTGACGAATCTCACAACTTTCGCGGCAACCCGATGGACAAGACCGGCGAAGACGGCACAGTGAGGATGAACCGCGCCAAGTGGCTGATGGAAAAGATCATCAAGTCTGGTATCAAAACAAAGGTACTTCTGCTTTCTGCCACGCCTGTTAATAATACCCTGCGTGATCTACGAAACCAGATTTCCCTTATAACAGAAGGTAAAAACGACGCACTGTTTGAATCTACACAAATCAAAGATATCTCCCTGACTCTTAAAAACGCACAGTCGCACTTCACTCTCTGGGCTGATCATAAAAAGAATCCGAAAAGGAATGTAAAGCAGTTGTTGGAACGCCTGGATTCAGCATTCTTCAAGCTCCTTGATGAGTTGACCATTGCCCGTTCGAGAAAGCACATAAAGAGTTTTTACAACATTGAAGCCATCGGTAATTTCCCTGAAAGGTTAAAACCAGATTCAATCTATCCGAACATTGACCTGAAAGACCGTTTTTTTACCTATGATGTATTAAACAAAAGAATTCTAAAATACAAGCTCAGCTTGTTTAACCCCTCAGCTTATGTCAAGGACGAGATGAAGCCGAAATATGAGGAGATGGCCGGCAAGCAGGTATTGGCCTTCACTCAGGAAAGGCGTGAACATTTCCTTATCGGCATGATGAAGGTAAATTTTCTCAAGCGGTTGGAAAGTTCCATTGAGTCTTTTGAGATATCGATGGACCGGACAATTCAGAAGATCGAGAGACTGGAAAAGAAGATCGAAGGATTCCTGAAATCCAGGGCCACATCCCAGGAGGAAGAGCTTGCCGCCTTGGGACCGGATGAAGATGAACTGGAAGAGGATGGCGAGGACTTTGAACAATTGCAGGTGGGCAAAAAACTAAAATTCGATCTGGCTGATTTGCATCTTGAAGATTGGCTGGAAGATCTAAGAAAGGACAAAGAGGCATTAAGCGAGTTATACAATACAGCAGCTTCCATAGGGCCTGAACGAGATGCCAAGCTGAAAGAGCTTAAAGACCAGATTGAGGGGAAGATCAGGCAACCGATAAATGACGGGAATAAAAAGGTCATCATCTTTACCGCCTTTGCCGATACCGCCAGATATCTTTATGATGATTGCCTCAAAGAGTGGGCCGTCCGTGATCTGGGGCTTAATATAGCCTTGGTGGCCGGATCTGCCACGCAGACGACATTTGGCAGAAACGACTTTGCCAGTATCCTTACCAACTTTTCACCTGTATCCAAGAACAGGGATAAGATCCGGTCTATGCCCCAGGAGGGTGGAATAGATATCCTGATTGCCACAGACTGTATTAGCGAAGGACAGAACCTTCAGGACTGCGACTACCTTATCAACTATGACATCCACTGGAACCCAGTCCGCATCATCCAGCGCTTTGGGCGTATAGACAGGCTTGGCAGCAAGAACGCAAAAATCCGTCTGCTAAACTTCTGGCCCACTAAAGACTTAGACAACTATATCAACCTGAAGGAACGGGTTGAGGCCCGCATGGCATTGGTGGATGTAACCGCCACAGGGGAAGATAATATCTTAAATACGGAACAGATCGAGGAACTTGTTACAGAGGATTTAAAATATCGTAACAAGCAGCTCAAGAAGATGAAAGATGAAATCCTTGATCTGGAAGAGATGGACGAAAGCGTTTCCCTTACGGACTTTACGCTGGACGACTTCCGCATTGAGTTAATGAACTTCATTGAAAATAACAGGAAGAGGCTGGAAGAGGCGCCCTTCGGCCTGTATGCAGTTATCCCTTCTCCGTCCGGCAGGCATGCCCATCATCTTGACACTAGCAGGTTTTCAGCATCAGAAAAAGATATCATCTCGCCCGGCGTGGTCTTTTGCCTTAAACAAAAGGGTGATACCGAAGGGAACGAAGAGATCAACCCCTTACAGCCCTACTTCCTCGTTTATATTCGGGAAGATGGAAACGTAAGGTTCAATTATACCAACGCAAAACAGATACTTGAGATATACCGCCTCATGTGCCAGGGGCGCACTGAGCCGTTTGATGAATTGTGCGAGATATTCAATGAGGAAACCAGGCAAGGGGAAGAGATGAGCCAACACACGGAACTCCTCCGGCAGGCCATTGATGAAATAAGCCGCGTCTTCAAAAAGCGCAGCAGCTTGAAGCTCACGTCTGATCGTGGGGCCTTGCTGGTGCCAAAGTCAAAACAGGTTAATGACATGAATAGTTTTGAGCTTGTGACGTGGCTGGTGATAAAATAACGATATGAATTTCGACCTATTACTCGACAGCATTAAAAGCACCCACCTGCAATTGCAGGACAGTGCTGCCAAGGCGGTGAACAAACTCCTAACCGTCCGCAACTGGCTTATTGGGTATTACATTGTGGAATATGAACAGAAAGGGGAAGACCGGGCACGCTACGGAGAAAAGCTTCTTTCAAAACTGGATATGGCTTTAAAGGAGCTTGGATTGACCGATTTTTCTGAAAGAAGACTCAGAGAATATCGTCTATTTTATCAAATCTATCCTCAAATTCGGCAGTCGGCGACCGCCATATTGAGTACCTCAACAATTCGGCAGTCACTGACCGCCAAATTGCTGCCAACCGAAAATCAAATACTAACAATTGGTCAGACAGTGCCTGACCAATTCATTCCGGCTGACTTGCAGGTTCCACCAGAAAAACTTATAAGTAAACTTTCATATACACAACTGACTTTGCTGCTCTCTATTAGCGATCCCCTAAAACGCACCTTCTACGAAATTGAGACCATTAAGGGAAACTGGAGTGTGCGGGAACTGAAGAGGCAGATAAACTCACTATATTTTGAGCGCATGGGGATGTCTCAGGACAAGGAAAAACTGGCAAGACTGGTGAAAGAATCCGTTGAAGCCCCGGCCAGACCCTCCGATTACATCAAAAACATCTACACCTTTGAGTTCCTGGGGCTTTCACAAATAGGACTGGTTGAGGAAAGCGACCTGGAACAGGCCATGCTTGACCACCTGCAAGGTTTTCTGCTGGAAATGGGACATGGTTTCTGTCTTGAAGGCCGTCAAAAGCGCATCCTTATCGGAGATGAATATTTCTTTGTAGACCTGGTTTTCTACCACCGCATTCTCAAATGCCACGTACTTGTGGAACTTAAAGTAGAGGAGTTCAATCATATTAATGCTGGGCAGCTCAACACCTATCTGAACTACTTCAAGGCTGAGGTCATGAGGCCGGACGACAACCCGCCCGTAGGCATACTGCTTGTGACCAATAAAAACGACGCCCTGGTGCAATACGCCACAGCCGGAATGGACAATGCCTTGTTTGTGTCCAGGTATATGGTAGAACTGCCTTCTAAGGAGCAGCTTGAGAACTTCATACGCAAGGAGTTAGAGCAATTCTGATATGAACAAAGAACAGATCAAATCCGCCATCCAGCAGTTTTCCCATGCCAGCCTGACCGAAAACGCCTTGAACCTTTTCAAGACCCTGGGGTACAACACCGAACGCCAAGCCACGCTGGACAGTCCAACTTATGCCACATTCAAAGATTCCTTTATAAACGATCACTCCAAATTCAATGAAGAAAAGGCATCGGTGAAAGAATGGAAATCTGTTGACCTCCTCTTCCAGCTTTCAAAAGAAGAGGTGCTAAAACAGACGAGCCTTTTCGACACAAGGCGGGTAGACAATGCCGTCATAGAATCGTACCTGTTCTTTGCCATTGAACTGAGCCGGCCGCAATACAGCCGCACAGAACTCAGCAGCATCACCCGTGAGGTAAACCGCCTCTTCCCCATGCCGGTGATGGTCCTTTTCAAGCATGGAGAGACCCTTACCCTTTCCGTCATAAACCGCAGGTTCCACAAGGGGGATGAAAACAGGGACGTGCTGCTAAAGGTGACACTGATCAAGGACATACGGATTGACAACCCCCATAGGGCGCATATAGAAATCCTCTTTGATCTTTCGTTTGACGAATTAAAGAGGAAGCCCGGCTTCACCAACTTTGTCGAACTCCACAACGCATGGCAGAAGACCCTTGATACCAAGGAGCTTAATAAACGCTTCTTTCAGGAGCTTGCCAACTGGTATTTCTGGGCCGTGCAGAATGTCGAGTTCCCGGAAGGGGCCGATAAGAACAGGGACGTTCGCAACGCAACCAGCGTGATCCGTCTCATAACGCGGCTGATGTTCGTCTGGTTCCTGAAGGAGAAAGGTCTTGTTCCTGATGAACTGTTTGACGGAAAACAATTAAAAGAGATTCTCGTAGGGGCATCCCCTTGCGGGTGCCCGCCTTTGGATGGGAATATAGAGAAGGGCGACCACAAGGGTGCGCCCCTACAAAATTCATCTATTTACTACAAGGCCATACTGCAAAACCTCTTTTTTGCCACCCTTAACACGGAGATGGGAAAACGGAGATTCAGGAGCAAGAACGATGAAGGCCGTGACGGACACTACTTTATCCACAACGTCTTCCGTTACGAAAAGGAATTTAATGACTCCAAAGAAACCCTTGAAAAATACTTTGCCCCGATACCTTTCCTGAATGGCGGCCTCTTTGAATGCCTTGATAAAGAAATGGAAGAAGGCGGGAAGCTGAAACGCATCCGCATTGACGGCTTCAGCGACCGGGAAGACAATGCCCTAAAAGTGCCGGATGAACTATTTTTCTGCGATCACGAGAAAGATATAGACCTGAACGAGACATACGGCACCAGGAACAAACGCTACAAAGTGCGCGGCCTGATCGACATCTTAAGCAGCTACAAATTCACCATTGCCGAGAATACCCCGGTTGAAAAAGAAGTAGCCCTCGACCCTGAACTGCTGGGGAAGGTCTTTGAGAACCTCCTTGCTTCCTACAATCCCGAAACATCCACCACAGCGAGGAAACAAACCGGCTCGTTCTATACACCGCGAGAGATCGTTGACTACATGGTAGACGAGTCGCTTATAGCCTATCTTTCCACTAAACTCGCCGAAAAGTTTCAAGGACAATCACCCTCCCCTCAATCCCCTCCCGTCAAGGGAGGGGAGCTATTGGAGGCGTCCACCTATATTTCCCCTCTCCATCAGGGAGAGGGTCAGGGTGAGGGTGGGAGTATTGACCCCCGTCTCCGCCATCTGTTCGCCTATAATGACGAGCCTCATAAATTTACTACTGCTGAGGTGGATATACTGATAGAGGCGATTGACAGCCTGAAGGCCCTTGACCCCGCCTGCGGCTCCGGCGCCTTTCCGATGGGAATGCTTCACAAACTGGTGTATATCCTAAGAAAGCTTGACCCGGACAATCAGAAATGGAAACAGAAGCAGATAGACAAGGTTTCGGAACTCACGGATGCAACTGTGAGAGAAAAGCTTCTTGAGGACATCGAGGAGTCATTCCAGGACAATGAGCTTGATTACGGGCGAAAGCTCTACCTGATAGAGAACTGCATCTTTGGCGTGGACATACAGCCGATAGCCGTTCAGATTGCAAAGCTGCGCTTCTTCATATCTCTTATCGTTGATCAGAAGATAGACCCAAAGAAGGAAAACCTCGGCATAAGGCCGCTGCCGAACCTTGAGACCAAGTTTGTCGCGGCGAATACTTTGATAGGGATAGAGCGGCCCGCGCAGATGATGCTGCGGAATCCCGAAATAGACAGGAAAGAGGCGGAACTGAAAAAGATCCGAGAGCGGCACTTTACGGCCCGCACGCCAAAGACCAAGGAAAAGTACAGGAAAGAAGATGAAAAGCTTAGGGGTGAGATTTCAGAATTGCTGAAAAGAGACGGCTTCCCGGCAGACGTGACTAAGAAGCTGGCCTCATGGAACCCTTACGACCAGAACTCAACGGCTGGATTCTTTGACCCGGAGTGGATGTTCGGGGTTATACCCTCTCCATCAGGGATTTATACCCGGAGCGGTAGAGGGCAGGGTGAGGGTGGGTTTGATATAGTTATCGGCAATCCTCCGTATGTCCGGGCGGATGCAGGAGAAGAGCATCTTGCACTCAGAAAACGGATTATCGAGAGCAAACGCTATGAAACCTTATGGGAAAAGTGGGACCTCTTTATTCCATTCATAGAACTTGGCTACAAGCTCCTCAAGCCAAACGGCGTCACCACTATGATCGTTTCCGATGCCTACTGCCATTCCAAATATGCCCAGAAGTCACAGGAATGGTTCCTGCGTAATAGCCGGATTCTACGCCTGGACTTCTTGAGCAAGATAAAGGTGTTTGATGCAGGGGTGCATAATATTGTCTACTTCTTCCAGAAGGCTGACGGCACAGCCAACAGCCCGGTACGTCTGGTGCATGAAGAGGAGTTTGGCAAGGTAAAAACATTGCCGACGGACAAACAGCAAAGCCTTAGTTGTAGGGCGTTCTTCCCAGACGACAATGAGCGGAATTCTTTTTCAGTTAAGACAGTTTTATTGGATGAGATTTGTTATATTAGCTACGGCCTAAGGCCGAGTAGCGATGAACACGAAGCAAAAGGAGAATTTACAACAGAAGACCTTGTTTCCGAGATTAAGGATAAGATTCACTGTAAGCCATTTGTCGAAGGTAAGCATTTAGATGTATGGCTTCCTGCAACTAATCTCTGGATAGAGTGGGGCACAGCAAGAGCACCGGTAAAATTCTGTAGGCCAACATTTCCTCAAATGTATGAAGTGGCTGAAAAGCTATTGGCTCAAAGGAGCCCCGGCCCAGATTCCAAAGTTTGTTATGACTCTCAGCAATTAATTTTCACTCCAAGTAGTGTTGGATTCATTATGTGGCATAGCCTCACTGGAGTAAGAAATAACTCTTTGAAAAAGAGAGCTCGCTACAAAGGAGAAAAGCCACCCCGCCCGGACCTGCCCATGCGCGAAGAATTGGAAATTACCAGCCGCCGATTTGCGGTGAAATACCTGCTGGCGGTAATGAATTCGGCCTTTGCAAAGAATTTCTTGCGGGCTAACCGCCGCAGCAATATCCACCTTTACCCCGATGACTGGAAACAGCTCCCCATTCCAGATGTCTCAATGGACAAGCAAACACCGATTGTGAATCTCGTCGACCAAATCCTCGCTGCCAAAAACACCCCGCCTTCGGCACCCCTCCTTAGCAAGGAGGGGAATAAAGGGGCGGTTGACATCTCCGCCCTTGAAAAGCAGATAGATGAAATGGTCTATGCCCTTTACGGTCTGACGGAGGAGGAGATTGGGGTTGTGGAGGGGAAGAAGGAACGTTGAGGCAAAACCATGACTAATGATATAAAGAGAAAGCATCATTTTGTGCCAGCGTTCTATTTAAGAGGCTTCACTGATCCCTCCTCTGATAATATGATATGGGTATATAATAAAGGCTCCAACAATCCCTTCTGCGAAAAGCCTGAAAATATTGGTCTTGAGAAACATTATCATACCTTTGAAAACTTGGATGGGAGCAAAGATACAAACACGATCGAAGACTATTTTTGCCATGTTTGGGAAGGTCCAACCAAGACAATAATAGATCAGATCAAAGCTGGTAAATTCCCTGTCGGCGATGACCGTAAATTCTTTGCTTCCTTTTTAGGGTTGAGTTTTACCCGCAGTCCAAACCATAGAGCGAATGTAGATTATGCAACTGCCCAAATGCTCAAATCTTTTTCGCAGTTTTCAGCGACAAATCAGGAGTATTTCGTGCAGTCACTAAAGGATTATGAATATAAAATGGGCGAGAAGCTGACGGATGACCCAGAGGAACTACGTCAGTATATCCTTGAGGGACGCTACGATGTCAAAGTGACGCCCGAACTGTACCTAAAGATGTTCATCAGTCATGGTATCCAGTTAGGCCTCGTGATCGCAAAAATGAAGTGGGCCTTCATTCGCGCCACAGATCGTTTTAGTTTTTTAACATCGGACAACCCTTTCTTCTTTCATGATCCGAGCCCCAGTAGTTCATCTTTTTGGCGAGGCGTTGGCCTCCTTAATGAGAATGTAGAGGTTACATTCCCGATTTCAAAGGAACTTGCTCTCATTGCGACATGGAAAGATTCCATGACAGAGATGTATATTCAAGGGAGCCATGAACTCGCGAGAACAATCAATAGATGCAGCGTTGCTGCTGCTCATCGGGCTGTTTACGCGTCGGAGAAGTCTGATGCATTACTCCGCCTCGTAAGGAAGTTTGCAAATGATCGTCCCACAGTCGCTGTTGGTTAAAAAACTTTACGGAGGAGATTGCGGTTATGGAGAGGAAGGAATGACGGCTGCGGTTGCATATTAAAGGTTTTTATAATATTGTCTTGTTCAGTTAATTTACGGAGGGCGAAATGATATCGAAACTGACTATTGATGGATTTAAAGGATTTGAACATCTTGAACTACCTCGATTAACAAGGGTTACACTTTTAGGTGGAAGGAACAATGTTGGGAAAACCACTGTTTTGGAAGCTCTGTTTATGTTTTTTGACAGGCTGAATCCTCAGATGATTCTCCGCCAGTTTGCATGGAGAGGAGTAAGTGTCATATCTATGGAGCCGGAATCAATGTGGGCGCCGGTGTTTAATAATTATGACCTTTATAAACCAATTGTTATTTCTGCTGTCATAAAAGGTAATGAGGAAAGGATGACTGTTAAATTCAATCCAAATTATGTTGCATCGGCCATTCCTGCGGCGACATCAGGCGCAAAAGGCCTTCAAATAAGGACAGATCAAAAGCCGGTTCCTTCATACGCCCTTGACATAATATATGACAGCAAGGAAATGAAAAATCAAACAGCGCATCTACTAATGGGGGCTGGCGGTATACGTATCCAGGTAGAAAATGCAAGAATGAAACAGCGCCAAGCTGTTTTCATTGGCTCTCGTGTTCCAGTCAATCCTTCAGAAGATGCGGAGCGTTTTGGACAATTAGATATCATCGGTAAGCAAGATAAAATACTAAATTTTTTGAGATTGGTTGAACCAAATCTAAAAAGTCTTTCTTCGATATCAATGGGAGATACTTCCCTTGTTCATGGAGATGTGGGATTGGCAAGAAAAATACCTGTGTCTTATATGGGCGATGGGGTATCTCGTTTGCTTACAATCATCCTTGCTATTGCGACATCCAAGAGCGGTATCGTTGTTATTGACGAATGCGAAAATGGTATTCATTATTCTGTGATGCCTAAAATATGGGAAGGGATAGCCCGTGCTGCACGTGAGTTCGATTGTCAGGTTATCGCGACTACTCATAGTGACGAATGCCTCAAATCAGCATACAATGGACTTTCAGGTGAATTGGAAAAAGATTTAAGTTATGTAAGGCTTGATAAATTGGACAATAAAACGGTAGCAAAAACCTTCGACTATGAGATGCTCAAAGTCGCAGTGGAAACGAACATGGAGGTGCGCTGAGATGGCCCCTCCAATTCAAATAACTGAGAAGAAGCTTATCCTGACTGAAGGAAGGGATACTTATTACTTTTGCATCTGGGCTTATCAGGCATTTAATACTACAGGTATCCAGGTTTTGGATTTTGGAGGGATTAAAGACCTTAATATCTATCTCAAAAACCTGACACTCCTTTCCGGGTATGAGAATATTGAAACCATTGTAATTGTACGTGATGCGGAGATAGATTCAAGGGCGGCGGTTAATAGCATTACGAGTGCCTTAAAGAATGCCAATTTATCTGTACCGGGAAAGCCATGTGAGTTTGCTGGCAATGCACCGAAGGTGGCATATGTGGTCTTCCCTGGATTTACAGAAGATGCAGAAGGGAACCAATCGCTTTTAGACGGCACGTTGGAAGATCTATGTTTAGAACTCGTTAAGGAGGATGAAATATTTGAATGTGTCAACCAGTATATCCAATGCTTAGAGTCTAAAAGGCAAGATGTGAGACGGTTGCACAAAACAAAGTTACATACGTATCTGGCTGGGAAAAACAATTTTGTTGGCTTGAAGATTGGCGAAGCTGCAAGAGTTGGTGCCTGGGACTGGAATCATGTCAAACTTGAACCATTCAAACAAGTAATTCTTGGCATGTAAGCATTGGTATCTAATATACCCCAAAAGCCCTTCACTGCTCTCGTTGACCAAATCCTTGCCGCCAAGCAGAAAGACCCGAAGGCCGACACCTCCGCCCTTGAAAAGCAGATAGATGAGATGGTCTATGCCCTTTACGGTCTGACGGAGGAGGAGATTGGGGTTGTGGAGGGGAGAAAATCAGGTGGGAAAGGGGAAGCAGTGGCGATCACAGCTCTTCCTTGATCAACCCAATGCTTTTATGCCTCTTTAATATTTCATCAGCGAGCCTGTCAAGGGCCGCAATATCTCCATCCTTTGGATGCCCCTTAACTAATACAGGATCGAGAACCTCCAGCTTCAGATTACTGAGCATCCCTGTTATCTGCTCAACCACCTTTCCGCCCCAGCCATAGGAGCCAATGATGCCTGCGAATTTCAGCTTAGGCCTGAGTGCATTCACAAGAGAAACTGCATAGGCAACCTCTGGATGTGCTCCTACAAGTACGGTAGGAGTGGCTATTACAATAGTGGCTGCATCTATAAGGGAGACGGCCAGTTCTCCAAGGTCTGTCCCTGTGAGATTAAAAGGCCTCACCGTTATCCCTCTGTCAATCAGGGCATCTATCAGGTGATTGACCATCTTCTCTGTGCTCCCATGCATTGAGACAAAAACGATGATAACCTCGTTTTTTCCCTTATCGGAAATCCATTTTCTGCATTCATCAAGGATAGTTTCAGGTCTTTGGTAAACAGGGCCATGGCTCGGAGCTATCATCTCTACGTCCATGGCCTTTATTGTCTCAAGATGCTTCCTTATGCTCGTACTGAACGGCATCATGATCTCCGCATAATACCTCTTGGCCCCCTCGTACACCCTTGCCTCATCATCCACAAAGAGGCTGCTTGACGCATAGTGGGACCCTAAAAAATCGCAACTGAAGAGGATCTTATCCTCTCTGCTGTATGTAAACATCGTCTCCGGCCAGTGTACCCACGGGGCCAACAGAAATTCAAGGGTGCGGCCTCCGATGGAGATAGTTTCTCTGTCCTTCACCGTTATGAATTTATCTTCATCGATGCAGAGGTGGTCTTTCAGCATATCCTTGCATTTCTGGTTAGTTACGATCTTGGCGTCAGGGTAAAGCTCGATCATTCTTGGAATGGAACCGGAGTGGTCCTGTTCGGCGTGATTGGAGACAATGTAGTCAATCCTGTCAACTCCGAGTTTTTGCAGGTTTGCCAATAGTTCATGCGCCCTGGCAGGATCAACGGTATCAATGAGAACGGTCTTCTCGCTTCCTTTCAGAAGATAAGAGTTGTAGCTCGTGCCATGAGGCAAAGGTATCAGTTCGTCAAACAGCCTCCTGTGCCAGTCTATGGCGCCAACTGAATACACTCCATCCTTTAGAGTTCTTACCGCCATATCTAACCTTCTTTCTCAAAGTCATTTTTCCCTGCCCCGCACATTGGACAAACCCATTCGTCAGGCAGCTTATCAAAGGGCGTCCCCGGCTCTATCCCAGAATCCGGATCTCCCTTTTGAGGGTCATAGATATAACCACAGACTGTGCATACGTATCTTTGCATCTAACTACTCCCTTGAAAACTTTTTCACCGCTGATAACACAGAGGTCGTAGATATTAAAAAACGCTATCAGGGACATCCATTAGCATCCCCGCAGTTACTTCTCAATTGCAGCTTGGCATAAAAAGTCCACTTATTTCCCCAGCAGGCGCTTAGTTATCTCCGCCACGTGCTTTCCCTGGAAACGGGCGATGGCCAGTTCGTTCTCGCTTGGCAATCTGCTTCCATCCCCGCCCACAATAGTAGAAGCTCCATAAGGGCTTCCCCCTGTGATTTCATCAAGGGTCATCTGCCTCTTTTCTGAATAAGGAACTCCAGCAATGAGCATCCCATGATGGAGCAGGGTAGTGTGGAAGCTGAGTATGGTAGACTCCTGCCCTCCGTGTTGCGTTGCGCTGGAGGTAAAGACGCTCCCGACCTTTCCTATCAAAGCCCCCTCCATCCAGAGGCCTCCTGTTGCATCAAGGAAAGAGCGCATCTGGGCGGTCATCATCCCAAAACGTGTCGGTGTGCCGAAGATAATTGCGTCTGCCTTTGATAAAGCATCCATAGTCGCCACCGGTATATGAGCAAAGGCCTTCTTAGCCTCCATTGCGCCCATCTTTGCCAGAATCTCTGAAGGAAGCGTTTCAGGGACCTGGAAAAGGCCGACCTCCGCCCCGCTCACCTGCCTCGCACCCTCTGCTACGGCCTCAGCCATCCGATAAATATGACCGTACATGCTGTAAAAGACAATGTTTACCTTCATCTCTCCCCCCTTTTATTCGTAAAAAAGCCTCCACGGTGCATTATATACCAGGAGGCCCCCCTTCACTTGCATGTGCATTCCGATGATTTCTTACCACATCCGCTGCACACGCCATTTTTAATCGGTTTCCCGCATTTCTTGCATGGTGAACATCCGCACGTTTGACACATAACAACCACCTCCTTATATATTGGCCTTAATAAATTAATGCCATATCAATCGGAGGATGTCAAGGAGAGCAGGGGTTCAAGAGACTATAGCTCCTTACCCCACTACCTTCAGCAGGAAACTTCAACCTTGACAATTATAGCTAAAAACGGTAGGAATAAACAATTGATACCTGTTTTACAGAAAGAGTAGAGGAGTTAATTAGTGGCAATATCCGGCGACATAGATACCATGCCTCTTACAGACCTTTTCCAATGGGTTGAGATGAACAGAAAGACCGGCTGCCTTGAGGTCAAATGGCAACATGAATGGAATATCATGGAAAAGAGGATATATTTTCAAAATGGGGTCATAGTATTTGCCTCTTCAAACAAGCAGAAGGAACGGATAGGAGAGTTTCTTATCTCAATAAAACTTATATCTAAAGAAGATTTCGAAAAGTGCCTGAAAGAGGGGAAAGAAAAAAACAGACTGATGACGGATGTTATGCAGGCCAACAAACTCATTTCAAAGGAAAAGCTCACAAATGTGCTGACAGAGCTGGCTGAAAGCATTATATGCGATCTTTTTCGTTGGGAGAAGGGGACATTCTCTTTTACAACCCATCCTGTTCCTGAGCCTATACTTAAGGCTGAAATCCAGTTGAACGGTCAGGGGATAATAATGGAGGCACTCCGCAGGCTTGATGAGGAAAGAAAAGACGGCCCTGTAGATGAGGTAGAGATTCTGGATGAGATATTTTGAGGGTTCATTGCAAATGAGATAGAGACATAAGCTGCTCCGTCTCTGATAAATCAGGTTAAATAAAAAAGGCGGCCATTGGCCGCCTTTTCTCTTGTATCGTATCGATAATGTTACTAAGCCGCCCTTCCCTTCAGGAAGGCCGGGAGCTGGTTCGCCTCTCTAGGGCCAACCACGACCTTCCATCCATCCCCCAGCTTATCTTCAAGGGAACCTGAAAGGACTGAGACATACCCTGGGAGTATAAGCTCCTTCTTCGCGACAAGCTTAGGAGCCTCGCTTTCCTTAATAAAGTTGGCTATGGAACCTGCCACAAACTTACCTGCGGCCCACGCCGTGAGGACTGAAAGCCCTTCCACATTCATGATGGCCAGCCAGCATGGAACCTTGCTGTTCTCAATCTCTCCTCTTACAATAAAGTAGGTAAGGGAGAAGTTGGTTGTGACCAATAGAGGAGAGTTCTCGTTGGCATCGCCGATCTTGTATATCTTCTGCTCAACCTGCATAGGGACCTGCGGGTCTGTGTATATGTTCTGCCTCAGGGTGAGAAGGGCGAGGGTCTTCCACTTCTCGATGCTGTTCACAACTATTATGGATGCGTACTTCATGATGCCTATCGAGGCAACTGCAGCCTCTAAAACGGAGTCGTCCCTGCTGACAAAGGAGATTACGGGAAATCCAAGGGGCTTGAAAGACTTCTTGAGGGCGGCCCTCCTTATCATTGTATACTCCTCAACCATCTCCTTTGCTGTCCTTGCGCCTGAGTCAAGCACTATATCCGTAACACCCATACCTTTTACCTTTTCGGAAAGGTCCGAGAGGGCATCAAGACCCTTCGCATATATGCCTAAGGCAACCTTCTTCTCCTTAGCGATCTTCACCATTGCATCGAGGTTTTCTGCATTTGCGCCATAGACGAGAGGCCTCTTGTCTGCGCAATGTGCGATAGCTGCCTCTATGGAGGCAGGGCTGGAAGAGTTAAGAATAAGACCGGCATTTGGGGCACCGTCAGCCACCTGCTTTACAACAGCGGCAAACCTGGCAGGGTCGCCTGATTCGTCAGTAACGCAGACCAGATCCACCCTGAGCATCTGGCCGACCTTGTCTATCTCGGAAGAGTTGACATCAGCTATGTGCTTTGTAATAGCATCTGCGCCCTCAGTGTCCTTTATGTTCAAAGCTATCGGGCATGGATTTACAAACTTTTTCTCATGCCTGAAGAGTACTGTCTCTTCACCTACCTTTACCCCTCTCCCCCCGAGGGTAATCCCCCTTATGGGAGGCTCAGCCGCAGCACCCAAAAATTTCTTAGCCTCCTCAGACAGATCCGGGCATTTATCGGTGCTTTCCTGCAATGCCGCCAGTTTCATGGCAAAGGCAAGGCAGGTCGGGTAACCGCACTTCTTACAGTTCGTTTTAGGGAGGTGCTTAAATATCTCTACACCGGACAGGGCCATATCAATTCTCCTTAATTAAATAAGTTCGCTAATAAGCTTATTTACAGTCTCTATCGCCTTTGGATGCCTCATCACTAGGAGGTTGCAACCCGCCATGATCATGGTTGAGGCAGTAACAGATTCCCACACAATTCCCCTCTCCGTAAGTGCGCCCCATTCAGGAAGTTCGGACTCCGGGGCTGCGCTCTCTTTTGTCTTCCATACGTTTGGACCTATGTCGCACAAAAGAGGCGTCTGCATCATCGGGTCGTTCTGAACAAGGGCAGCTTGCCTGATCCTCTCCATTACTGAGTAAGTATATTCGATACCGTATCCAAGGGCCGAGGACATCGGGTCCATTATGATATTGTCCTTATTGAACCCCATCTGGGTAATAAGGATGTTCAGCTGCTTTGCAAGGTTGACATCGAGCTGGCTCATGGCAATAAGTTTGTGGTTGTTGGCAATGGCGGCTGTAACTATGGTTTTGTAGTTCTCCTCCTGGGCCTTCCCGAGAATGCATTCCTTGCCTTTAGCCGCTTCAGCCGCTGCCTTCAGCACCTGGGCGTCCTTTTCTATATGCCCGCTCCCCAAAATCATTACAGGGACATCTATTGCAGAAAGCACCTCTGTTACTGTCTTCACTGCATCTTCAGCCGACCTGTTCTCTTTGTCGGGATGGGTCCCTGTCAGTCTGAGTGCAACGATCTTTGCGCCTAGTGAATCCTGGCAGAACTTGGCCCATTTGGCAGGAGAATCGCTTACGCCGTCATAGACTGTTCTCACTGTGTCCGGCCAGTCCGATGGGGCAACATCCTGGATCTCCAGGGCAATTAAAGGCCTGTTTGGGATGCTGCTCTCAAATGAAAGGAACGGCAGACCGTTATCTCCCCCGACAGTAACTGCTTTGTCCCCTGAACCAAAGGTCAGGGCATTTACTTTACCTGCATAGGCATCTTTGGGTATCACAAAAGGCATGTTTCCTCCTACATCTCTAAATAAGAATGGGCATAAAGCCTCTTTTCCATAAGCACTTCAACTGTCTTCATCGTATCCATAAATTCCTTGTCATTGGGGTCTGCAATAGCTGAATAAAGACCCTCGTACATGAGAAGGACAAGGAAGTTTCTTGTTATAATCCCCTTCAATTCTTTGGGAGCGCCGTTCGCGATATTGGAAAGACCGACAGTGGTCTTCATCGGCGGGTCATTCAATTCCCTGAAGAGCCTTATGGCCCTGATCGACTCCTTGCACTTATCCTGCTGAAAGGGGACCGGCAGTATAAGCGGGTCAAGCCAGATATCCTCCATGGGAACGCCGCACTCCATTGCCCTGCCCATTATGTTTGCCGCAACTTCGCACCTCTCTTCAGCCAAGGCAGGGATTCCCTTTTCCGTAAGTGTAAGCGCTATGATCTCCGCATTGTACTCGCCTGCCAGAGGCATCATGTTGTTAAGCCTTTCCTCCTCGCCTGATGCCGAGTTGATAAGCGCCCTTCCCCACTTGTTGTTATGGGCCTTAAGACCTGCTATCATGGCAGCCTTGTTGGTTGTATCAAGGCATAAGGGGACAGGCACTACTTCCTGTATCACCTTTACTGCCCAGTCCATCAGCTGAGGGCCGTCATCCTCTGCAGGGCCTATGCTGACATCAATATAATTCGCGCCCTTCTCAAACTGCGTCTTGGCCAGTTCCTGAAGCGGCTTGGGGTCCCTGGCAGCCATTGCCTCCCTCACCTTCTTGGCAATGACACTGATTCTCTCACCGATAATAATCATCAAATGCTCCTTCCGAGATAATACTAACAACCAATTGGGTGGAAATTGTATACAGTGTGTAACAGAAAGTCAAGATTTTTTTCGGCAAATTTACTACCAAAAAACTTGAATTTGCTTAAAGTTGCGTTTATAATTTTCTCAGTAATTTATTATACCAGACAAGGGGTAAATGATATGCAGGGCAGGGAGACTTTGCTTCTGATAGATGACGATGAAGATATCCTTTCTGTAACCAGAATGATCCTGGAAGGGTCCGGTTTCACTATCCTTACTGCCAATAATGGCCGCAAAGGGGTCGAAATCTTTCGCGAGAACATTGACAAGATAAAAGCTGTATTAATAGACCTGGTCATGCCGGAAATGGATGGGAGAGAGGTATTCCATGAACTGAAAAAGATCAGCAACGATGTAAAGGCTATTCTTGTCTGCGGGCATAATAACGAAGAGATCAAACGCCATTTCTGCGATGATGGTTTTTTTAGCTTTATCCAGAAACCGTATGATGTGGAATATCTATTAATTAAGATAAGATCAATTTAGCTCCCATCAGATATTCTCCAGACAATATCTATCTTTGCAAGAGGCCTTAGTGTTGCCATTACCGAGCAATACTTTTCCTCTGATAGTTTTACCGCCCGCTCAACCGCTGGTTCAGATAGCTTATTTCCCTTAAGCACATACTCCACAGAGATCCTGGTATAGACATGAGGATCTTCAATGTCCTGTCTTTCTCCGCCTATATTGATAGTCAGAGCGGTCACCTCCTGCCTTTTTTTCTTCATGATGGAGATGACATCCATCCCGGTACAACCGCCCAAGGCAACGAGGAGAAGGTGCATAGGGCGGAAACCCGAATTTCTCCCTCCGTGCTCCTGATCCGCATCCATGACAAGAGAGTGCCCGGTATCAACAGACTCTCCCACGAACTGCATCTCCCCGGTCCAGTGAACATTGACATCAACCATAAGAGCCTCCTAAAGATTAATACGGTTACACAAGCTTAACAGGTTAAGAAGCCTTCCGCAATGCTGCTATATCATAAATGACCAGACCGGTCATTTTGGGGGCATATTTCAGCTGCCCCCGGGACCTCTGGTGACTATCAGAACCACAACAAACAAGATAAAAAGAATGATATTAACCAGGCTCATGTTAAACCTCCCTATCCTTTCCTTCCGCTTCCAGCCCCTCTTCATATGCTGCATAAACAAGACAGGCAGTCCTGAAATCACAGTATATATGCGGATCAGGACAGACCACCGATTCAAGAGAAAGCTCTCTCCTCTGTTTCTCACAAAGGCCCAAGATTATCCTTCCTTGACTCCAAGCTTTTTAAGAAACCACATCATACCACACCAGTTCGTAAAACCGGACTGGAATAGATTCAGACCAACAAAACCGGTGAACCAGAACCAGTTCTTGGAATGTACCTCGGCAAGGAGCAGACTAAGCAATACAAAGATCCCTGCAATCAGCCTCAAAGCGCGGTTAATCGTCCACATCAAATACACCTCCATTCATTTTATAAAATTGAATATATGAATATTTAGATATTATCACCCTGCAAATCTCCTGTCAATTCAAAAATTTGAATATATTAAAACTACGTTTTATATGACCCAAAAAATTACTTTTTCCTGGCTGCTTCATTGGCCCCCTTCAACGCCTTCAATATCCCCTCAACTCTTTTATCCACTACCTTATAGCGGACATGAATCCCTTCCCTGTAAGACTCAACGACACCTTTGTGCTTCAGAAGGGTCAGATGCTGGGATACCGTAGCCTGGGGCATCTCAAGACACTCCCACATATCCTTGACGCAGCACTCTGCCTTGTCCAGCAAACCGGCCACTATCTTGAGCCTCACAGGATGCCCCAAGACCTTTAACAGCTCAGCCTCTTTTATGAAATCGCTCTCTGCAAACTTGTCCATATTCCCTCTTTTGCAAATATATGAATATATGAATAAGTATTACCATCACCCGGATAGGTTGTCAAGAAGTTTTTAAAAAACGATCAGATAAAAACCATTTGACCGTTTCCGCTGTTTCAATTAAACTTCCAGTGATGATTAACCATGCTATTTTAAAAGAACTGGAAGGTGTGGTCGGCCAAGACAACCTGCTGACCTCAAGGGCTGACCTGGTTTGCTACTCCTACGATGCCACTGGGCAGAGTTTTATGCCTGATGCCGTTGTCCTTCCTGCAAACACCGGCGAGGTCTCTCAGATAGTCAGGATTGCCAATAAATATAGACTGCCGGTGATCCCCAGGGGCGCGGGCTCAGGGTTTGCCGGTGGAAGCGTACCTGTCAGGAGTGGAATCGTCATACACCTGTCGAGGCTGAATAAAATCATAGAGATAGACACTGAAAACCTTATTGCTGTTGTTGAGCCGAGTGTAGTTACTGGTGTCTTTCAGGATGAAGTAGAAAAGCTCGGCCTGTTCTACCCGCCAGACCCTGCATCACTGAAGTTCTCCACCATTGGTGGCAACGCATCGACCGGGGCAGGAGGCCCAAGGGCCGTAAAATACGGTGTTACCAGGGACTACATACTTGGACTGGAGGTTGTAACACCTACAGGCGAGGTAATAAATACAGGCGGGAAGACCGTCAAAAGGGCTACTGGGTACGATCTGACAAGGCTTATGGTCGGCTCCGAAGGTACCCTTGGGACCATAACAAAACTTATCATAAGGCTTATCCCCTTGCCTGAGGGAAAGAAGACCATGACGGCTATCTTCAGCAGTGCGGAGGATGCTGCGAGGACTGTTTCTGACATAATCAGGTCAAAGGTAATTCCGACAACCCTTGAGTTCCTGGACAGAAACACCCTTGCCTGTGTAAAGGGTAACCTTGAAATGGAGCTTCCTGTAAATGCGGGAGCAATGCTTCTGATAGAGATTGACGGCGACAACCTGGTCCTCGACAGGCAGGAAGGAAGGATAAAGGAGGCATGTCTGAAAAACGGCGCCGATGAATTCAATGTGGCAGCTGATAAGGTTGAGGCTGACAACCTCTGGAAGGCAAGACGGGGGGCATCACCCTCAATGCTCAAGTTCTGGCCGGGAAAGATAAGCGAAGACATCGTAGTCCCAAGGAACATGATTCCTGAGATGGTAAAGCGGCTGGATACCATAGCAGATAAACATAATCTCACTATCGCATCCTTCGGACACGCAGGCGACGGGAACCTTCACGTAAACATAAGAGTTGATAAAAAGAATGCCGAGGATATGAAACGGGCTAACGAAGCAATAAAAGATATTTTTAAGGCAACAGTAGAACTTGAGGGAGCCATTTCAGGAGAGCACGGGATAGGGATGTCAAAGGCCCCCTATCTGAAGATGCAGCTTTCCGATGCAGAGATAGGGATGATGAAGGCGATAAAGAAGGCTCTTGACCCGAACAATATAATGAATCCTGGGAAGATATTTGATTGAGGCTATCGGTCACTGTTATCAATCAGGCGAGCGATCTTCCAAGAATTGTTATTTTGACGCCTCACAATAAATACTGACTTGCCTTCGGCTTTGATTTGTTCTCCCCCTGCTTTTGGGGTAGCCGTCAACGTATAACTATTCCAAAAATATCCCAAATCACCAGACACCTCTACCTCCACTACCTTGCCTTCGCCCTTGACTGTGAATTCCTTAAAAAAGGACTGATAAAGAGTACGAATAACATTCTTTCCAGTCACGACTGGCTGGCCTTGAGGCATCAATACCGGATCATCTGTGTATAACGAAAGAAGCGCCTCTGTGTCACTGCGATCCCAGCCAGTACGCCAATCCTCTGCCAGTTTCTTAATTGCGGCTACATCTTCATTCTGTATAGTCATTTTGATTACCAATACATTTGACAAGCTCACTTGTGCTTCAGGCGTGCGGCTTACAGCACTTTGCTAGACGCATGACAGAAAAGTGCCAATGTGGAGCGGCTTGTTAGGCTAATGTCTATTTTGCAGTGTTGTTTTAATGGTTCGCGGGTTGCGCGCACAATGAAAGAGGCCATACACAACAATCGTGTTATCCTCTATTCTGAAATAAACGGCATACGGGAATCGGATGAGCAGGCGACGCCGGAATTCGCGATGCACCTTTGGATAAAGTAAAGGATTCTGCGGTATCGAACCGCCGTATGCATAGAATATGCGGAGGAATTCCTCACCGAGTCCTATGGCTTTTTCTTCATACCATTCGTAAGCAGAAAAAGCGTCTTCTTCAACTTCGGGGAGAAAGCGCAAGCCATAAGTCATTTTCTTTTTGCTAACCTGCCACGGAGTTCATCAAGGGTCAGAAGGTTTCCGGGATGAATCCCATGCATCTCAAATCTTCTTTCTAATTCATCTATGTGACTTTGAGGAACAGGTATTTCTTCCTCTTCTGAAGCGATGGTGTCCCACAGTTCCTCTAGCAGTAAAATCTTTTCCGGGATACTCAAATGTGTGATTTCAGGTATATCGCTAAGATGCATCGTTCATCGCCTCCTTATTTTGAGCCAAATTAGATATCCAGAACATATCAAATCGTTGAAGTAGCGTCAATATTTTGAGATACTGTGAACCTGTTTAATGGGAATTGAGGATGCTGTCCCCATGATTCCACGCCGCAATTCACCGGCGCGCAGCGAAGCGGGGCGTCCGAGTGAAATTGCCTTGTTAGAGCCATTACTTTCCAAAACCAATAAAGACCTTCCCGCCTGACATGGTGTTTTGCGAAAACGTTGAGCCACCAACCGTGAGTGAGCCTTTCGTGCCATGCATATTTAGTCCAAGCGGACGGAAATCAAGAATTTCCACTTCGGCGCTGTTTTCTCCCGTTAACTTAACTGTCAATACTAATGTTCCGCTTGCCTCGACCTTAATTACGTTGTTTTCCTCATAAATCTTTACTGCTGGATGTGTTGATATTGATTCCTCAACAATAGTTACAAAATCACTAGAATCAGGCTTTGCGATGGCTTGTAACCAAATCCTTGGCTTGTCTCCTTTGCCAATTAGTAGCGGCAATACTTCGCCAATGGCAACAACGTTAACCCCACCGATCAACGTATTGCTGCAAACTACCAGTGTATCGTACGGTATGTACGACTTTGGGAGGTTGTTGATTGTAATCATTTCGAATCTCCCCGAAACGCTTGGCGTGAGGTGGGCGCTTTCTTGAAATGTTCCTCAATTTTTTTCATTACTTCTTTTCTTTTGTTTGGTAGAAGAATGCCAATTGAGTACATGGCTACTGAACACAAAAGTCCTACGCTCAGCGCTATCCATTCGCCTGTTTTGATGGCTGAAACATCGGAATAACCTTTGGCTATTAAGCTCAGGCCAAAACCGAAACTAGTGAGCAAAAGACTGTTAGCCCAAACAAAGGTTATGGGTTTGCTAAGTTTTATACGCTCAAAATCAACTTCCCGAAGAGGGTAATCTTCCTGCCATGTGCCAACAGATGTTCCAGATAGCAGATCTGGAATCAGGTAAGGCTCAGTAGCCTGTTCTCCTTTTATTATTTTTTTTGCCATCTGTTATCCCATATTCCCGATCTGATTGGCTTTAACGACCGAAATAACCCGCTGGCGCAACCATCCCGACTGAAAGACGTGCCCCGTTTATTGCCAGTCGGGTTGATTTGCTTGTTGGGCATTTTTATTCATTAAAATAAAGGCGCAGCGGCGGGCTATATTGCATATTTGACAAGCTAAGCTCGCCTTTGTTCGTTGTGAAATCATATTTAAGCCGGACTGTTGCAATATGTTTTTTCTCGCTTTTGCTGAAATAATAAAAATACCATGAATATTCTATATCCTTATTGAATCCATGTTCTGACTTCAATTCAGAATACTCAGCATATTTATTCTTAGAATTGGAAGCTAACTTTTCAAAATTGCTTTGCCCTTCAAAAGTCAAAGTAACCATATGAAGTTTATTTTCAAAAGTCTTATAAGTAACAGATTTGAGAGGCACGCCCTCAAAAGCCAAGTCCTCATTATTCCGAGAATAATGTTTTCCATATTTGTCTGATTTTTCGAGTTTGAATCCTTTCATATTGCCAATATCGACACCCCATGACAGTTCGTGAAAACCACTTGGAGGGTTTTGAGGTCCAAAAGCTTCAGTAATGGCCGGAGCTATAAATGTCATGAGAACGTATAAGCAAATTAGTAAGCAATTACGCCGCCGCATTTCATACCTCCATATATTTTCGTTTTATATATTTGAAGCCTAACAATATATTTAACAAGTTTTTCTCGACTTCATGCAGTTTGTAATGTTCATAAGAAAACTTGATAACACCACTTTTGTAAGGAAACGAACTATTATCTGGTTCCTATCTATTTTACATTTCGAGTGATAACCGAAAAAACAGTTATTTTTCCATTTTTGACTGTAAAATATTGCATACTCTTTTGAACTATACAATTCAGCATACTGATTGTCAACTGGCCAATCGGCTTATTTCCCCTTCGGTGTAAACAAGCGCTGCAAGCACACTTGTCAAACGTTCCAACGTTGAAAACACCGCATACGGGAAAAGAAGCCGCATCTATAACGAGGTCATTGCCCTCTTAGACAAGCTACCGGATGCAGTCGTCAGTCATTACAAGACGATCCTCTCGGCTGAGGTTGCTATTCGAAAGAAAGGGCTTTGACTTTGTATAGTCCCGAAACAACAAAACCCCTCTCAATTCCCCTTTTGCAAAGGGGGAAGCGGATAGAGGGGTTTGCTCAAGCGTCTCTCACGACAATCACTGGAGGATATAAGGTTAACAGCTTCGATCTCAGGCAGGTGCTGGAGAGGGGACAGGGGAGATAGTGTTAAGCTGCTGCATAAACGACCTTACCTGTCCTCTTGATTTCGCATAGGAATGAAACCTTATCCGCCTTACTGAACTCGTCAGGAGAGCACCCGATAGGTTCAACAACTGACAAGTATTTTGACATCGCCTTTGCCAGTTTTTCCTGTATCATCAAGATGCCCTTCCCGGCAAAAGAGGGCGAGACTATTGCAATATCCACATCAGAGAACTCTCTTGGGTTGCCGCGAGCGTAGGAGCCGTATAAAATTATTTCCTTGACCTTGATCTTGTGAGCCTCAAGGTCGTTAACCACATTATCTATTATCTTCTTTAAATCTCCTTGAGATAGCTTTGTTTTAGCCATTTTATAACCTCTCTACTTTTCTTTAGATGTTCTTCGGCAGTCTTTTTGTTAAACTACCTGGACAGTTTCGCGAAATCTTCCGGGTATCGAGTCGGCACGCTTTGCAGGCTTATCTTATTTATAAATTCATGATGTCTTTCATCAATAGCAATACACAGGTCAAACGCATTAAAACTATAGTAACAACAAGCTCTCAAAGGTTTATGTTG
>CAKKSC010000020.1 GCA_919902985.1 Desulfuromonadales bacterium
CATTACTGCTGGCCGCTTTTGTAGCCGGATGCGGAAATAGTGGAGGTGGTGGTGGGACCAGCCCAGGCCCAGGCCCAGGCCCAACCCCATCCCCAACCGTACCAGGCGTCGGCACAGGCTTAGACGGCTTAGGTAGAGGCCCGGCACCGGTGGTTCTTGGAGCGGCCGGCAATTATGTGATTCTGGCAAAATCAGAAATCTCAAACGTTCCAACCTCCGCGATAACTGGAAATCTTGGATTGAGTCCAGCCGCCGCGAGTTTCATCACTGGATTTTCATTAGTAGCTGACTCTTCGAATGTATTTTCGACATCGGCTCAGGTGACTGGGAACGTATACGCATCCAACTATGCGCCTCCAACCCCTGCTAACCTGACCACGGCTGTAAGCAACATGGAAGCTGCGTACACCGATGCCAACTCACGAGCTCCTGATTATACCGAACTGGCCACCGGAAATATTGGTGGGATGACCCTTCCCCCTGCCACCTACAAATGGAGTACCGGAGTTTTAATCCCAACGGATGTCACGCTCAACGGTGGCCCAAACGATGTCTGGATCTTCCAGATTGCGCAAGGTATTACCCAGGCTTCCGCTGCGAAGGTGATCTTGACCGGTGGTGCACTGCCTAAGAACGTTTTCTGGGCGAGCTTCGGTGTTGTCGCGCTTGATACGACCGCGCACATGGAGGGGGTGATACTGGCGCAAACAGCGATCACGCTAAAGACCGGCGCATCGGCGAACGGCAGACTGTTGGCGCAGACCGCGGTCACTTTGGAGAGTAATACGGTTGTGCAACCTGCTCCATAAGGCATGCAGTACATGCAGTATAGGATGTGAAGCAGTTAATAAAAGGCCGTCGCGAGACGGCCTTTTTCTTTCCGGGCTATGTACGTAAACGCACAGAATGTCTTGCGACGGAGGGGGATAGTCGCCAGTACGACGCTCGGCGCCAAAACCTCGGTTGCAAGATCACATGATCAGGAGAAGCACATGAACAGCTTCGGAAACTCTTTCAAACCACTGACGTGGTTGATGGCGCTGCTGCTGGCCGCGTTTGTGGCCGGATGCGGAAATAGTGGTGGTGGTAGTGGTGGGGCCGGCCCAGGCCCAGGCCCAGGCCCAGTCCCAGGTACAGGGGGAGTCTGCGCGGGAGCGCTCTGCGTGCCCCTTGGAAAGGCCGGCGAGTATGTGATTCTGGCAAAATCAGGAATCTCAACCACCGGAGTCACCGCAGTGACTGGAAGTCTTGGATTGAGTCCGGCCGCCGCGAGTTTCATCACTGGATTTTCATTAATAGCTGACAGTACGAATGTATTTTCGACATCATCTCTAGTGACCGGAAGGGTATACGCAGCCGACTATGCGGTGCCTACTCCTGCTAACCTGACCACGGCTGTATCCGACATGGAAGCTGCATACACCGACGCCGCCGGACGGGCAGCTGGCACTACTGAACTGGGTGCCGGGGATATTAGCGGGCTGACCATCACCCCGGGCGTCTACAAATGGAGCAATGGAGTTGTAATAAA
>CAKKSC010000021.1 GCA_919902985.1 Desulfuromonadales bacterium
ATTAGGTAGCGTACCCGTTTAGTGGGTCTATTTTTGAGAAAACTTTATCCAATTCAGACCCTTTGTATTTACACCAGCAAGCGATAAAGGAGAGTGCCCATTATGGCCCTTTATCCTGCTGCAACTGAATTTTTTGAACCTATAACACATGATTAAGAGCTTTAAAGAGTTCCAAGCCGTGTCTGTAGAGTTGAACCCGTCAGTATCATCGATCTTTCTGCTTAGCTGTCTTATGATGCCCTCGATGATATTAGTGGTCCTTGGAAATCCTGGCTGTTCATAATGAACCCATAGGTTTCCAAACTTGGATTCAAAGCTTTTAAGCACATTTTTAAAGTCTATGAGGAAAATAGGGACACTTCCCAATTAATGAAATCTTTCCGGTGGGCTCAGCCCACCCTACACCTGAGATGTCCGCTTTTGGCTCAAAATGAAACCTGAACTGAGCAAGGCGAATGTGCTCGAGCCGATTCATTCGACAGTGCGCAGGACAGGCTATACATCAACTGACACCATTCCCCTCTTTTTTTGTCCCCCTTGCTTGACAGAGAAAAAAAACGATTTATCCTTTACTCATAAAGCTGCCGAAACTTTACAGGATGAAAAATAACGGGCTTGATATGGGAATCGTGCATGAGTTCAAGACATTTGCGATCAAAGGGAGGTTTGCAATGAAGCTGACTTGTGAGAGTTCCTATCTGTGGCTGCTCACCCTGACAATCTTATTATCCCTCTCACTCCCCCTTGATTCCTTTGGAGGGATTGAGGAGGATGTAAAGGAACTGAAGGAAAGGGTGGATAGCATAGAGAAGCGGCAGGTTAAGACGGCGGAGGGGTTAAGGGAACAGTTGGCATATCTGGAGAGGGACCTTTCCGTGGGCGATTACAGGACGGCCAGGATAAAGGCCGTCGAAGAGAAGATTGGCGCCTTCACCCTCGGCGGGGACCTCTCCTTCTTCCTTCAGGGGTTCTCAAACCCGGACGGAAAGGACAGAGTCGATGGGTCATATTCAGGGGACCTTTTCCTGATGGTCCCAATCGGGGGCAATGGGAACCTTTACCTCCGGGGTCAGGTAGGTGAGGGGGAAGGGATAGCAGGGGACCTCCCTCCCACGTTCTCAGGCCCCAATGCCGACACTGCGTCCACCGGGGCCAGGTTCGATCTGGTTGAGGCATGGTACAGGACCACCTTTCCGGTCCCGGATGTGAAGGATCAGAGGCTTGACCTTACCATTGGGAAGATGGGCGCAACAGGCATATTCGACGCCAACGCCGTAGCCAACTCTGAGACGACCCAGTTTATGGCGAACATATTCGTCAACAACCTGTCAGTGGAGTTCGCCGGGGATGAGAACGGATGCGGGCCGGGTGTTGTCTTGGGGTACAGGCTCACCTCCATAGACAGGAAGGACCTGAAGGTTATGGGAAGGGTAGGCCTCTTTGAAGGGAGTATAAATGGCGAGGGGATCTTCAAAAGGGTCTTTGACAGGCCGTTTGTCATAGGCGAGGTCGACATAAAGAGGAGCAGCTACGGTTTTGACGGAAACTACAGGATATACGCTTGGGTAAACCAGAACGACCATGCGAACTGGGAAGGCACCGATAATAACCTCACTAACCAGGGTTTAGGTCTGAGCTTGGACCAGAGGGTATCAAACGATATAACCCTGTTTGCCCGTTACGGTTTTCAGGAGGCGGATGTTTCCAAATTCGACCAGGTATTCACCCTCGGCGGCCAGATCATAGGGACCGGATGGAGGAGGAAAAACGATGTCATAGGGGTCGCCTCCGGTCTCTTAAAGACCAGCAGCAAATACGAGGACGTCTCACTCTCCGTGGACGAATATGAGGCGAAAGGGAACGAGAATTACATAGAGGCATACTACAAATATTGGGCCAACGCCAACCTCTCCATATCTCCTGATTTTCAATACGTGATAAACCCCGGCGGGGACAAGGAAAAGGACCCGCTATTCATATACTCAGTAAGGATGCAGCTGACGTTTTAAGAGCATCTCTCCCTTCTATGTCAGTGAAGAGATAGGCACAATCGTAGGCAGAGCTCTCGTATTTTTGGACCAAAATGAAGGTGAGTTCTACCAAGCATGCACCTCCCTTTCCTCAGCAATAGCATCAGCAGGACACTCTTCGGCGCAGATCATGCACCCCTTGCAGTTTTCATAATCAGTAAATGGGAAGCCCTCGTCATTCACTTTTATGCAGCCGTCCGGGCATCGTGCGACACAGGTCATGCACTTTGTGCATTTTTCATAATCCCATACAGGCCTGAAAGTCCTCATGTTCCCTGTCTTCCGCAACGGGGTATTGGCGGCCGAGTTGACGGAAGGAGCGGATATATTGGCCGGTTCAAACGGAACGGCGATTACAGGACTGCCTTGATAAATTGTAGGGGCGGGTTTCAAACCCACCCCTACAGGTTCCACTGAATTGAAACAGTATACAGCTGCCCCGATGTTCTTCTCTAAAAGAATTCTGTCAGTGACAATATCAGAGGTCTCTGCTTCAACCGCTTTTCTTAAAGACTCCTCGTTCAGCCCTGCAAGTTTTGCAGCTACACCACCGGCCAGGGTGCTTAGCACCGTCTTTCCAAGCTTCTCCATCCCAATCTTAGTTAAATCCATGGTTGTCACTGATGCTGGTATCTTATACCTGCCCTTTGCCTCACTCGCAGAATGGGTGGTGTTTATAAAGACAATGCCTCCTTCTTTAACTCCAGTGAGAGGACTGGCCATCTTATCGTCCAGAAGGGTCTCGTCCATAACTATCACTATATCCGGCTCCGCAATTATTCCACGTTCTAAAACCGGCTCTCTGGAAATGCGTGTAAATGCAGCAATGGGGGCCCCTCTCCTCTCGGCACCGTAAAGTGGGAAGTCCTGGGCATAGTACCCTTCAATAAATGCAGCAGTCCCAAGCACCCTGCTTGCAACCTTCGCCCCCTGACCACCCCTGCCGTGGAATCTAACCCTTAACACTCGGCCTCCACCGTAATACCGGCTTCCTCGCAGCCTTGGCCTCATCAAGGCGGCCAACCCTGGTTTTATGCGGAGCGCTTCTGACCAGTTCAGGTTCTTCCTCTGCTATCCTTTTCATGGCATCAATGAATCCGTCCAGGCCTGCCTTGTCCTCGCTCTCCGTCGGCTCTATCATTATGGCGTCATGTACGACAAGGGGGAAGTATACAGTTGGCGGATGGAAACCGTAATCCATGAGCCTCTTTGCTATGTCCAAGGTATTGAATCCTTTCTCAAGCTGAAGCTTGTCTGAGAATACGCACTCGTGCATACACGGCTGGTTGTAGGGGAGATGGTAATGGGATTTCAGGCCTTCTTTTACATAATTGGCATTAAGGACAGCCATCTCTCCTGCCTTCCTAAGGCCTTCCGGCCCCATTGCCCTTATATATGCGTATGCCCTGACAAGGACTCCGAAGTTGCCGTAGAAGGCCCGGAGCCTGCCGATAGAGTCAGGGCTATCATAGATGAATTTATAAATACATGATGACCCACCCTCACCTTCATCCTCTCCCTGAGGGAGAGGAGCCTCTTTTGCTCCCTCACCTTCAAGGGGAGGGGTGGGGTGGGGATGGGGGAATGTTACAGGATTAATATTTTTCTTGACTATACGCGGAATGGGCAGAAAAGGCTCAAGCTCCTTCTTTACCCCTACAGGCCCTGCGCCCGGGCCGCCGCCGCCGTGCGGTGTGGAGAATGTCTTGTGAAGGTTCATATGGACTACATCAACCCCCATATCTCCAAGCCTTGCAATCCCAAGGAGGGCGTTCATGTTGGCCCCGTCGCAGTATACAAACCCTCCTTTTTTATGAACTATATCAGAAATTTCTTTTATATGCCTCTCAAAGAGGCCGAGGGTATTAGGGTTGGTTATCATTATTCCTGCGGTATCCTCATCCATCACCGCCATTACTGCATCGGGCGTCAATATTCCTTCATGCCCCGTTTTTACGGGTACTGCTGTAAGACCGGCCAGGGTTACGGATGCCGGGTTTGTCCCGTGGGCCGTATCAGGGATTATTACCTTCCTCCTCGGCTTTCCGGTCTTTGAGAAATATGCCGCCATCATCAGCATCCCGCATAGCTCCCCCTGGGCCCCTGCGGCAGGTTGAAGCGTCACGGAATCCATCCCGCTTATCTCGGCAAGATATCTTTCAAGCTCATACATTAGCTGAAGCGCGCCTTGGGAAAGCCCCTCTGGCTGGTATGGGTGAGTCCTGGCAAAGCCGGGAAGCCTTGCGATATCCTCATTCACCTTCGGGTTGTACTTCATTGTGCAGGAACCAAGTGGATACATCCCCGTGTCAACCCCGTAGTTCCACTGGGAGATGCGCACAAAGTGCCGCACTACATCTACTTCAGAGACCTCAGGGAAGCCCTCGATATTGGTCCTTAGAAGATCAGTAGGAATAACCTCCTCCGGCCTTACATCTCCGACATCGGATTTCGGGACATCAATCCCCCTCTTTCCTTCCGAAGACCTCTCGAATATAAGCGGTTCGTTCATGACAAGGCCGGTGGTGCCGATGTAATTAGACATAGGGGCTCTCCTTATCTAATATTAGGAAAAGTTTACTCCTTTAGGTGTTCATTACTGTTTATTACTAAGTTGGCTTCTTTTTGCTTTACTTTCTTTTTTAGTTTTTGTATCAGTTGATATAGTCTTATCTGCCGGGCCAATTATCTCAACACGTTGATACAGTGTCCCGCCTCTGGGAGACCTCTGAACTGGATTACCAGACTCATTATATACGTACTTTACACCCTTAACATCGAACATTCTACATGCAGTGCACTCTGCAGTAGTCGGATCAAAAAGAACAATATTTTTGCCCTTGCTGTTTAAAGAGCTTTTGTATATAACTCCGTCATATCCTGCTACTTTCAGAACCTCCGATAAGTACTGAGTAGGTAGGTACCTAGCCTTTATATCGTTTGGAGAAACAGGGATGGAAAATGATGAGCTAATATCACCCCAAACTTGTGTTTCTTTTTCTTTAGCAGTATAACTATCTGGAGATCTATGTTTGATGTCCGTGAATTTACCATCTTTTACTACAAATCTTAAATCAATCAAAAGATTAGACTTATCTTTTGTTGTATCTATGGCTTTTAAATCTTTCAGAATATTAAATAATCCTACAGTTACATCAGACCCAATCCATGGACGTAATTCAGCCACAGCTGTATCGGTATCTGTAGTCAGATATAAGTAGGGAATTCCAAATGGATTCAAACGCCCCTCAGTAGCAAGTTGCTTAGGAGGAGCCCCCATTTGCTCAGGAGGCAATGGTGTAGGTTGAGTATCTCCATCTTCAAATTCTACCCAAGTTGTACCCATCCTAGCACGCAATAGCTTGGTGTCTTTTTTGATTATCGTAGTTCGTTTCTGAGCTGTCTTTAATACTCGATTTATAAACTCCGTCCATTGCGGGATTAGAACGAATCTATTTTTCTCATTCAAATAAACTGTAAAATTCTTCCAGTCAAATGGAGAGTCAAATTCATTTGTGCGTGACTTTGCCATATTTATCACCTAATGCGGTGGCTCAGCCACCGCGAAGCGGTTGTTTCGTGCCCCTGGGCAAATTCTCTACTACTTGCGTTCTCTTGCAGAATCGCGCTTCTTTCGGCGTTCATCCGCATACTCCGCGACATTATTCCAAATAGGTTTTGAGTGCTCCCACAGTTCCTGAGTCACTTTGTTTATCTTTCCACTAAGGGATTTAGCGTTAGCAAGATAATCTTGCAAGTGGTAGGGCCCCTTAAGAACGTAGTGCATCTCCCAGTAGAAATTCGATAGATGAGGTGACGTCCGCCAACGCCTATATGCTTGGAGTGCTTCCTCTTGGTTAGGCTGACTGCAATAAACTAATGCTCCGGCATTGCAATAGGCTCCCCGAATATCGGGATGTGGGTGCGAACCATGATAGCTCTCTACGGAAGCCGTTTGATGCGAAAACAGCACAAAGACTATGTTGAACGCGATATCAACGATTGGATACCGAGTGTCATTGTTCTCAAGTAAATTTAGCCAAAGATTTCCTTCTCTATCTGATGTGTAAGATATACCATCCAATAACTCGAGAGTTGCCGTCACTGCATCTGTATCGGCATCAACTTCAAGCGCGGTTATATTATCGGCATCTACCCCCAATAGCTCGGCGTTGGATTTATGGTCTAGCGGGCGTTCAAACAGAGCAGCGCGATTCTTCCTCAAGCCTTGTTGCAACCAATAGATATGGCCCGACTCTAAATGCCCTAGTTCGTGATGCAATATAAAAACAACCGAGACGTCCATTAGTGCTTGCCACAATGCGCGTTGACCGTTGGACAAGTGAAGCTCGTCTTGGCGTCCTTTCCGAAAGCGTGTCGCATCGAGCCGCTTTTCATCGTCCCATGGTTGTTCAGCATCGAAGAATGGCTCCTTCATGCAAGAAGCCACTAATCCAAGTGCATGGTGGAGCTGCTCGATTGTTCCACGCGTAATACCAATACATTCCGACCCTTTATGCTCAAACGCAACAGCATTTAGGTCGTCGATGTCGATTGCACCCACGTAGATGCCTCTCCTCTCACAGTGTTCTTTTGCGAGATGGAATAGACTCAGTATAGAAAAGTCAGAATCTGGTTCGGGATCCCATGGCAAGGCATCAAACGACTCACGAATGAAATCACTAAAGTTGGCTTCATCGAGACTTCGATTCATCGGCACCGATCTCACTTTCCTTTTGCCCAACCAGTTATTATATAGACCATATATCACCCCAAAAAGGAATATTAGTCAACGGAGAAATAATTAGGGATGGGGTCATATTGTCTCAATGCCCGCCTTTTAGTTTATTTTACCTCCCCTTTCCCCTCCCCGCCATGTCAACATCTCTCAATCTGGATTCCCGCTAAAACACTGCGGGAATGACACTGTATTTTTGTGGGCGCAGCCCACCCTACGGAACTTCCCTGCA
This sequence comes from Desulfuromonadales bacterium, assembly GCA_919902985.1. Classification (GTDB taxonomy): domain Bacteria; phylum Desulfobacterota; class JAENJC01; order JAENJC01; family JAENJC01; genus JAENJC01. The sequence continues at coordinate 7,001 of CAKKSC010000021.1, forward strand.
TAACCAACCCCGGACTCTTCTTTCGTAAAAGGTGAAGCGGGTTTCCTTAAGTTTCCTTGACTTCAAAGGTTCGTTCTCATAAAATTATCATTAGTTGTGATTTTGAAAGTAAAGTAGCGAGGTGTGCTATGGTAAAAAGAGAAGCCCTGATACACGAGATCGAACAAGTCCCGGAGCCGTTTCTTGAAGAGGTGATGGACTTTATCCATTTTTTAAAATCAAAGATAACAAAAGAACGGATTGATACCGCCATTGCAAGCGAATCCTCCCTGGAAAAGGATTGGCTGAAACCAGAGGAGGACGAGGCGTGGCAAAATTTATAAAAGGAGACGTGGTCGTTGTCCCTTTTCCATTTTCCGACCTCACCCAGTCCAAAAGACGCCCCGCCTTAGTTGTCTCAACCCTGGAAGGCGATGATGGATTCTTTGCCAGATAACAAGCAAAGCTGTTAAAGACAGTTACGCCCTTTCCCTTGAAGACAAAGACTTTGAAACAGGCAGCCTAAATCAGTCGAGCAACCTGAGACCTAACCGCATATTTACAGCGGACAGCCACATCATCTTATACCGCGTTGGAAAGCTCAGGACAGCTAAGCTCATTGAAGCTGTCGATAAGGTTGTCGAAATCATTCGCAGGTAAACTCAACCTTGTGGATAATTTAATTTACCTCCCCTTTCCTCTCCCCGCCATATCACATCTTTAAATCTGGTTTTCTGTTTAAACACTGCGGGAATGACACGGTATTTCCGGTGGGCGCAGCCCACCAACCCCACCCTCACCCTGCCCCTCTACCGCTCCGGGTATAAATCCGTGAGGGCGTGGGAAAATGTATGGTTGCGCCTCCTTTGCGTTTCCGCGTGAAGCCGGATTTTAATTGTCGGATTGTCAAATTGACAATTGAATTTCACTGTGATAACGATACCATAATAGGTAATTGCTTTATCACGGTTCTTTTTTTACACTACCAAGATTTTATGGCATAGATCATGAAGCTGGGTATACAGAAGAAGGTTGTCATCTCCATAGTTATTGTAGGTATATTGCCTCTACTGGTGGGGCTTTATCTTACTTATCTCGACGGGAAGACCACTCGTAGAAACTCTATTGGGACAAGCTTCCAGGAGCTGGCGAAGGAAACCGCTGACAAAATCGACATGGTCATCGGTCGAGAGGTCATTGATACCCAACGGCTTGCTCTCTCCCCCAACATAAGTGCTGCAATAAAAAATAAGAAGAATAATGATCAAGCGCTGATAAAATATCTTACGGAATTCAAAAAATACGATGACAAAGCGGTTTACAGCCTTCTAATTGTTGATTCTGAAGGAAAGTTTATTGCCGGAATTAATGAAAACAATAAAGGGAACTACAGGAACGAAAATTGGTTCACAGGCGCGTATAATGGCGATAAGGGAAGGGTTTATGTAGGAGATTTAAAGCTTGAAGCAGGGACAGATGTGTATCTGATAAATATCGCGGTGCCCATCACGGATGGCGGCACAGTCGTCGGCTTGCTTGTGATCAGGTACAGCGTGGACAAACTCCTTTCAGTCATTAATAATGTGCGTATTGAAGAAACCGGTCATGCTAACCTTGTAGACTCTTCGGGAACAATCATTATGTGCCCCATATTTCCTCTCCGCAGCCACCTGGTGAGTCCCGACCTCATCGCAATGATTTCGCAGGCCCAGCCAGGATGGGGTATGGTCAAAGACGACGCCCATGGCGGACATGGTTCCATAATAGGATTTGCACCGGTACGCTCCACCCTTATATCGGAGAACGGGTGGTTCGACGGAAATAAATGGTATATCTTCACACGACAGAGCCCTGAAGAGGCCTACGCGCCGATTTATTTCCTTCTTACGCGCATATCCGTATTCGGCACCGCCTTGATAGCCCTTCTTTCTCTCACTGGCGTCTACGCTGCCAGGAAGATCGTAAAACCTGTGGACGAACTCTATAAAGGCGTCGAACACTTTGAACGGGGAGACCTGGGGTATCGTCTTAACATCAGGACTAACGATGAGATAGAAAAACTGGCAGACGAATTTAACAGGATGGCCGGTGTTCTTCAGGAAACCTATTCTAACCTTCAGAAACAGACAAAAGAACTTGAAATATCCGAGGAGCGATATAAGGATCTTATTGAGAACTCTCCAGAAATGATACATTCTGTCAATGCCGACAGATTTTTTGTCAACGTTAACAAGACGGAGCTCTATACCGTTGGTTATACCCTCGATGAAATGAGGCGGAAGAGGATAGACGACATTGTGCCCGAGGAATATAAAGAAAGGATGAGAGAGCACATAGCGCTGGCGAGAGAGAAAGGCATCAGTACAGTCGAGGCCCAGTTTATAACCAAGGACGGCAGGCGGATCGATGTTGAGGTTACGGCTACTGCCTTCTTTGACCCGGCCAGCGGCGACTTTGTCAGAACAAGGGCTTTTGTCAGGGACATTACAGAAAGAAAAAAACTGGAAGGTGTAATCAGGGAGTCTGAAGAGAAATACAAGAACCTGTTCGACAGTCTGACAGACTCGCTCTTCATGCTGGATACGGAAGGACGGGTGAGGGCAGTCAACAGAAAACAGGAAGAGGTCCTGGGCTATTCAAAGGACAACATTCTGTACCGCGAGTTTACAATCATCCTGGCGGAAAAGGACAGGATGACATTTGCTGACATCCTTGAACGGACTCTTCGCGGAGAAACCGCACCGACAACAGAAGTAGGAGTACTGAATCATAATGAGGAACTTCTAATAATGGAGATGGATATTATCGGCATCAGGAAGAATGGGAAGACGGATTTCCTGGTGGTCCATCTGCGAGACGTTACCAATAAGAAGGAGCTTGAGGGGCAATTACTGAGAGCCGAGAGGTTCAACGCCCTGAGCCACTTCTCGTCCATGCTTGCCCACGACCTCCGGAATCCAATCATCGGCATCAGGCAGCGCCTGAAGAGCCTCCAGGGTACCCTTGGTTCATCAAGCCCTGAGACCACAGACCGTGTATTGTCAGATATCGTATCCAGCAGCGAACTCCTTCTGGGCTTGATCAACGACGTACTGGATGTCTATCAGAACAGCTACGCCGACCTTCCGTTGATATTTTCCACCTTCCCCCTTGCTGAGGCTGTTGAAGAGGCAATCAAGCTTCTGCAGATAGAGGCGGAGGAAAAAAAGGTACAGGTACATCTGAATTTTAAAGACAAGTCTACAGCGATACACGCCGACAAGCGTCGCTTAAAAAGGGTCTTTATCAACCTTCTTGATAACGCTATACAGTATTCAGATTCGGGCGGCAGAATAGAGATCACATGCGGGCTTGCCGGAGAAAAAGCAGGTTATCTCTTGTTTAAAATAGAGGATGAAGGCATAGGTATCTCCCCATCGAAGCTTTCCAGTATTTTCGAACCGCTCTATAAGATCGGCAAGAATGAGGTCAAGCGCGGGACCGGACTGGGTCTTTACTTCTGCAAAGTTATCGTCGATGCCCACGGTGGAAAGATATGGGCTGAAAACAGGGTGGGACAAGGCGCTGCTTTTTATGTCACACTGCCGTCAGAGGAAGAAGTTTATGTCAATTAAGATTCTTATAGCAGACGATCAACGGCTCTTTCGGCAGGGGCTGAAAAGCCTCCTGGAGCAGGAAGATGACCTCGTCGTAATCGGAGAAGCTGCCGATGGCCAGGACGCTTTTACCCTGGCCCAGAAGCAGACTCCCGACATTATCCTCATGGATGTCGAGATGCCGAAACTCGACGGCATAAGCGCCACACAGATGATCCTTGAGCGGAACCAGAATATCAAAATACTAATGCTTTCCGTGCATAATGAAGACGAAAGAGTTATTGCCGCCCTTAGGGCAGGAGCGTCCGGCTATATTCTCAAGGATGCCGACCACAGTGAATTTGTCAGGATCATACGCAGTACACATGCCGGTGAGAAGATAACTTCGCCATTTCTAGCAAATCTTGCGCCCACGGCACCAAGAATACAGGGCGCACCGGAGACCGATGAGGACATGGAAAAGGAGATTGCCGAAAGGACCTCACTGACGGAACGCGAGAAGGAAATGCTGCGTTTGCTCCTCCAGGGAAAAAGCAATAAAGAGATATCAGCCCTCACCTACGTATCTACTGACACGGTCAAGTCCCACCTACAGAATATCTATAAGAAGCTAGGCGTAAAGAGCAGATTGGAAGTGGTCGCCCTCTTTTTAAAAGAAAAGCATTAGCCTGGTCTGCCTTTATCTATAGACATTCCGACCAAGTTATCTTTCCCCATTTAATGTACATCTTGGATCGTAAGAATCTGCTTTTTTAGAGCTCGCTGACTCTTCTACTCCTTTTGGGGGGGGCTCTCACCACATAATACTATGAAAAAATCATACTTGTGGGGAATTTACACCCTTTTCAACATGATCTATAGTTAATATCATCGAAGTTGGAATTATTTGAAAAAGAAAGGGGGTGGGTTTCATGGATTCAGCTGTGCATTTTTTATCTCATGGGTACGCAGAAAGAGAGGAGAAGATCGAGACGGCAATAGAGGCGGGGAGTACTTCGCTACAAGACGTCGTGGTGCTACTCTCAGTGAATCTTGCCAGTGCGTTATTTGGAATTGTATTTGGGTTTGTGATAACGGCTATAGCGCGTTCTTAAGTGGAGTTTCCCCCGGCCATTAGAGTGAGCCGCCTCCGGCTTTGCCGGAGGCTTCAAGACAGAAGGTTTTTAAAAATAAAGTAGCAAGGTTAATTATTTTTCTTGCGTATCAATGCTCCTTTGACGGCCTCCCCCTTGGGCTGGGTGTGACACCGATTACAGATAGAAAAGCCGAAGGACACTCCGCCATGACTATGGCAAAGGCCACAACTCTCCTTTCTTGACATACTTACCATCTTCACCTCGTTGCCGCCCAACTCCTCCTTAAAGACAGCAGGATGACATGTGGCGCACTTTATTAATGACGAATGGGATTTATGGTCAAACAGGGCATTGTTGACGTCTGCATCAGGTTCAAAAAGGATTTGATTATCTCTCACAACATCATCAATGTTTTTAACCAAAGGAGCTGCGGGAATGAAGACATTTCTCTTCTTCAATTCGAGCCAGTCAATAAATTTGAACTTATCCAGAGGGATTATCTTTCCAGGAAGGTTTTCGCTGTTCCATACGCTCCCAAGACTTGAGGAAACCACCTTGATCTTCTCATAGTCAATGCTTCCGGCATCGTACAGCGTCCTTCCCTCAGGTTTCCCTGCAATATGGCACTTTTCGCACTGTTCGTTAGCGCTAAAGGCCATTTTCCCATTGTGACAGATGCCACACTGTTTTCCTTGAACTATCTGTTCCTGAGAGATGTTGTTGGCAGCTAGTTTCATGGCAAAGGTCTCATCGTGGCATACTTTACACTGAAACCATATCCGGTGGAGCCAGTGAGGAAAGAGCACCGGGCTGAGGCCCGCCGTTTCCATTTGCTTCAGATGTTCTTTCATTACAAAGTTGCCCAGCACCTCCTCCTTCTTCCATTCCATCTGCACGGCAGCCCTTTCATTTTCCTTCTTGACCTCTTTATTTATGAGTGTCTCTATTTCCTTAATGACCCCTTCATCGCCATTATGCCAATGCATATCCATGTATGCCATTGTCTTTGCAACATTCAGGAGGAATAGCCTTTTCTCAGAAACATCCTCTACCATGGCGTCTTCAATAAGTTTTTTAATCTCGCCTTGAATAATACCTTTATTTCTTCTTACGAGTATTGTCTGTGCTTCGACATTGTGATCTCTGTTATTTATTATGAACTGCTCCCGAAAAGAGAGTTCCGCAGCCTGTAGGTGCATTGAGAGCACAAGGATGGCTATTGCTGCGGAAAGGAACAGCCCTGCATATTGAAAGATATTAGAACGTATTTGTTTCATGATCTCTGCCTCCCTTAACTTATATATTGAATTATTGATTTTATACTTAATAAAGTACTTAATAAAGGGGAAAGATGTCCCCTTTTGCCCCAAAAAGTTGATCAGCTACCGAATGTGCTCGTGGCCGAGCGTAATATAACGTTATACGGTCTTAAAAAGGTCCTTTCAAATACCTCGTTGTTTCTGGCCTCAAAGCGTCATAGCGGTCCTTCCTGTATCCCGATGCAAAGCTTATGGCCCAATAGAAAAGATCTTTGAACGTATCCGATGACATATTTTCTAGATACTTCCAATCGGAGATTCTCGGTGACGGCGTGTAGAAGAGAATAACGAAATCATTCAAGGCGGTGAAATAGTCATATAGCATTTCTATTAGGTAAGATGAGTGATAAACAATGCGGTTCGTCTTCAGCTCCTCTCGGAATGGCTCCAACAAATGCAGTACCTCGGATTCTTTAATGTCATGTCCTGTTTTGTTGCAGATTTGGAAGAGCTCGTCCAGCACCCCAGTTAGCCGAAAGAGGTTGTGTTTAGACAGTAGCTGCGCGAACCTCAACATTTTCCGCCGTGAGAGACTAAACTCTATTTGTTTAGAAATATCACCGCACCAAAAAGAGAACATGGGCTTCTCTTTGAGCCATGCGTCAAGCCTCTCATAGGCACTAATGAATCTTGAAGAATCCCAAGCGTCCTTATGTCTTTCGACCAACCACCTTGCTCCTGTGAACAGGGACAGTTGATATGTTCTACCCGATAACTCGACGGTGCTTTCGGCCAACAGCTCAAAAACATGTATGCAGAACAAATCAAAGCAGGAATCGGAATGGAAGTAGACGTTTTGATCTGGAGGTGTTCCTGCTACTCCATACAAATCTTTGTTGATTATTGCAGCAAAAGCATCTTTATTTTCGTTGAGAATTACTGCTTCGAGGTCCTCTTCGCACTTGAATATGTATTCATTCATGGTGTAGCTCGTATAACAGTGTTTTTTATGCGCCAGACGCATTTGCAGTTAATATATATTTTGGCTGAGCTTATAGTCAAAAAATATATTATATCATTTTTGAAAAACTCTATATATTAACATATAACATTTTCAATTTAAGTACTATACGTCAGGCGCAGAATTTACAGGAAAATTATGCTGAAAGGCTTTCAGGAATATCTCATTCAAAAAAGGAATATAAAGAAGAGTTACATTTCTTGCAGTACTGATTGTCAATTAACTGGTGAAGGCAAAAAACAAATAGCTCCTTTGAGTCATCACGAACGATGTTGACATACAGTGTATTTAATAATAGTTTATCAGCATGGAAGAGACTGTGAAGAGCAAGGTCTATTTTGCGGATATGAGGGCAAACGTCAAGAGAAACCTCTTCGACAAGCTGGATGCCCTGCTTGCAAAGGTAGAGCTTAAAGATAAATTCTCAAAAGGCCAGCTTGTGGCCGTAAAGCTGCACTTTGGCGAGAAGGGGAATACTTCTTACATAAGGCCTAACTTTGTCAGGCGAGTAGTGGACAGGATTAAGGAGACAGGCGCAAGGCCTTTTCTCACCGATGCAAATACTCTCTACGTGGGACAAAGGGGGGAGTCTGTCTCCCATCTGATTACCGCCATAGAGAACGGTTTTGATTATGCAGTGGCTGGCGCTCCTTTGATAATAGCCGACGGCTTGAGGGGAGAGTCTGCCCACAAGATACAGATAAATGGAGATATCTTTAAGGAAGTGAGCATAGGCTCAGAGATTGTGGCTGCAGACGGGATGGTTGTTATGACCCATTTCAAATGCCATGAGATGACCGGGTTCGGCGGGGCGCTGAAGAATGTAGGGATGGGTTGCGCCAGCCGGGAGGGGAAGCTTGCCCAGCACTCCAATGTGGCGCCTGTTGTCGACCAGTCTAATTGCACTGGTTGTAAAATGTGTTACAAGTGGTGTCCCGCAGGGGCTATAATAGTTGAAGAAAAGGCCTTTATAGACGCAAAGATTTGTATCGGCTGCGGGAAGTGCATAATAGTCTGTCCTGAAAAGACCATCCATATCCAATGGGATGAGACCACTGCAAGGCTCCAGGAGAAGATGGCTGAGTATGCTGCCGGTGCCCTTAAAGGTAAAGAGGGAAGGGCGGTATTCATCAGCTTTATTACGCAGGTCTCCCCTTCATGCGACTGTTACGGCCACACCGATGCCCCCATAGTCCCGGATATCGGGATACTTGTATCCGATAACCCTGTGGCCCTTGACCAGGCCTGTGCAGACCTAGTCAATCAGCAGGAGGGTTTTAAGAATTCAGCCCTTAAAAAAGGACACGAGCCCGGCGGAGACAAGTTCCGGGGTGTGCATCCAGAAGTAGACTGGGAGATGCAGCTTGCCCACGCAGAGAAGATGGGGCTTGGGAGCAGGAGTTACGAGTTAGTTGCGGTAAACTGACAAGTCTTGCCAATCCACCCTTACTGTGTTACCGTCTGCCCTATGGAAGTCATTACCTGCCATCATAACTCCGACTTCGATGCCCTCGCATCCATGCTTGCCGCAAAAAAACTCTACCCAGATGCAGTTCCAGTATTCCCAGGCTCTCAGGAGAGGGTCCTCCGGGACTTTCTTACCCAGAACTCCTTTTTCCGGTTTGAGACTATGGCAGCCAAGGATATAGACCTGGACAAGGTCGAAAGGCTTATCATTGTCGATACCCGCCAGCCGGGAAGGATCGGCAGGCTTGCGGAGGCCCTGGAAAGGCCAGGTCTTGAGGTGCATATATACGACCACCATCCGCCTATGACCGGGGATATAGTCGGTACCATCGACGTTCACAGGAAGGTAGGGGCTACAACTACGGTAATGGTGGGTCTGCTCAAAGATAGAGGGATTGATATAACCTCTGAAGAGGCCACAGTCATGATGATGGGGTTGTACGAGGAGACCGGCTGTTTTACCTTTATATCAACCACTGGGGAAGACTTGCAGGCTGCGGCATATCTCCTTTCAAAAGGTGCCAATCTAAATATCGTCACGGATTACATAGTCAAGGAGATGACCTCTGATCAGATATCCCTCTTGAACGAGATGCTCCAGTCCCTGGCTATTGTCAATATAGGCGGTGTTGATATAGGAATCACTCATGTCCTGGTCGAGGAGTATAAGGGGGACATAGCCATCCTTGCCCATAAATTAAGGGACATGGAGGGTATGGACGTCCTCTTTGTCCTTGCGGCTGTGGAAGGGAGGCTCCATATAATAGCGAGGAGCAGGATTAATGAGGTGGATGCAGGGGAGATTGTCGCTGAGTTTGGCGGAGGAGGGCATCATGAGGCCGCCTCCGCATCCATAAAGAAGATCCCTATAGTTGAGGCAAAGGAGAGGTTGATAAATGTCCTGAGAGACAAGGTCAGGATCAGGAAGTGCGCTAAGGATATAATGTCGTTCCCTGTAAAGACCGTCTCTGCATCCCAGTCCATAGCCGAGGCAGGCGATCTTATGGCCAGGTATGACATGGATGCATTGCCTGTTGTTGACGATGGCTCGGTTATAGGGATTATCTCCAAGGCGTCGGTCAGCAAGGCAAGGTATCATGGTCTTGCAGATTCAAAGGTTACAGATTACATGAATGCAGGAATAGAGACCCTTTCCCCTGATGCCCCTCTTTCAATGGTGAGGCAGATCATTATTGAACACAACCAGCCGGCAGTTCCGGTTATAGATAATGGACGATTATCCGGTATCATATCAGAGAACGACATCTTAAAGCTCCTCCATTATGAAATATTAAAGAGCTCGCTTGAGCCTTACCCCCATATCCGTAAGAAGAATATTGCAAAGATGATGGAGGAGAGGCTTCCTGTAAGGGTTTTGGAGATACTTAAAGATGCCGGAATCGTGGCAGACACTCTCGGCTTTACCGTTTATACAGTTGGAGGCTTCGTAAGGGACATTATCTTGAAGTATGAAAATCTGGATATGGACCTGGTAATAGAAGGCGACGGGATTGCGTTTGCCAATGCCTTTGCAGAAAGATATGGATGCAGGGTAAAGACCCATGAGAAATTTGGGACCGCGGTCATTGTCTTCCCAGATGGGTTGAAGGTTGACGTGGCTTCATCAAGGCTTGAACATTATGAGAAGCCAGCGGTCCTTCCCACTGTGGAGAGAGGCTCCATACAGCAGGACCTGTACAGGAGGGACTTTACCATAAACACCCTCGCTGTGAGCCTTAATCAATCCAGATTCGGTGATCTTCTTGATTTCTACGGAGCCCAGAGGGACATAAAGGAAGGGACTATCCGTGTACTGCACAACCTGAGCTTTGTTGAGGACCCAACGAGGGTCTTTAGGGCCATAAGGTTTGAGCAGAGATTTTCATTCAAGATGAGTAGGCACACCCATGCCCTTATAGCCAATGCCGTGAAACTCAACTTCTTTGAAAAGCTGAGCGGGAAGAGGTTGTTTAGCGAACTTGTCCTGATACTTAAGGAAGAGAGGCCTATAAAGGCCATAAACAGGATGGCTGAACTCGGCCTTCTCAGGTTTATCCATCCAAGGCTCAGGTTTGGCGAAAAGGAGAGAGAGGTCATAGGGAATATCATAGGGACCCTTGCCTGGTACAGGCTCCTCTTCCTGAAAGAGAGGTGCGACCCCTCCCTTGTCTATTTGATGGGTCTTCTGGACTCACTGAAGCTGAAGGAGATTGATGAGTTCTGTATTCGGCTTGCAGTCCCGGGAAGGCTCAGGGCGAAGCTTGTCACTGCAAGAAAGACTGGCGTTATTGCCATGAGACGTCTTGCCAGAGGAGGCCTAAAAGACAGCGAACTTTATCACTTACTGAAGCCGTTACAGATGGAGGCCCTTCTTTACATCACTGCCAAAGGGGGGGAGACGGTAAAGAAGGAGGTCTCCCACTATATTACCCACCTGATGGAGATGAAGACAGCACTGAGCGGAAACGACCTGGAAAAGAGCTTTGGATTGAAGCCTGGCCCTGAATTTAAAAAGATACTGGCCGGCCTTCTTGACGCCAAATTAGAAGGGGTTGTGAAGATGAGGGAGGAGGAGATGAAGTGGGTAAAGAGGCGGATAAAAAATAGTAAGCATCCTTATCTTTCCGGGTCAGGAGCAAAGTCCGCCAGCGTCCCTTCTAAGAGATAAGGTTGTCCTGCCGTAACGAATTGTGTTATCTTAGGTCCAGCAGTAATAAAATAACAAAGGAGGATACACAAATGGCAATGAAAGTAGAGATCAAAGGGGACAAGCTCTGCATAGAGATTGACCTTCAAAAGCCGACACCGTCGGCGTCCGGAAAGACCCTGGTTGTGGCCAGTACAAGAGGGAACGTCTCCACTGAGGCGATAATCGATGGGAAGCCTGTGACTATAGGGCTGAATGCGTATATCTATCCATAAACCTTAAGGTTGCTATGCAAAAAGGGATACCTCTTACCGAAGGGATAAACCCGGCCTCCAGGGACTTGGACATAAAGTCCATCGCTGAGATCATTGAGATCATGAACAGTGAGGACAGGCGGGCCGTTGAGGCTGTGTATCAGGCCAGGAACCAGATTGAGAGGGCTGTTGAAGTCGTTGTGGGAACCTTTAACAACGGCGGAAGGCTCTTTTATATCGGTGCAGGGACGAGCGGGAGGCTTGGGGTGCTTGATGCTTCAGAGTGTCCGCCAACCTTCAGCGCTCTTCCTGAGATGGTACAGGGTATAATTGCAGGCGGGGATATTGCTTTGAGAAAGGCGGTTGAAGGGGCGGAGGATGACGAAGAGGCCGGCAGACAGGCCATCCATGAGAATGGGGTAAGACAGGGGGACATGGTTATCGGGATATCTGCTTCCGGGTTGGCTGCCTTTGTGAGTAGTGCCCTGGAAGAGGCCATGATGGTCGGAGCAACGACGTGGCTGATTACATGTAACAAAAATATTGAACCGTTTGTCGAATCTATGGTTGACGGCATTATTGCCATTGACACCGGAGCGGAGGTAATTGCAGGTTCAACGCGTCTTAAGGCCGGGACTGCTACGAAGCTTGTCCTCAACATGATAACAACGATTTCTATGGTTAAAACAGGAAAGGTCTACGGCAATCTTATGGTTGATGTAACCCCTACCAACAAAAAGCTTAAAGAGAGGGCGGTGAGGATAATATCCGAGGTCGCGCAATGTGGCATGGACGAGGCAGCAGAACTCCTCGTTGAATCCGGAAATATTCCAAAGATGGCAATAGTAATGAAGATAAAAGGTGTAGAAAGGATAGACGCAGAGAAATTACTGGCAGAACATAAAGGGATATTGAGAGAGACGATAAAATGAAGAGGCTTCTCGAAGTGTTCGATAAATCGAGTAGAACTGTCCTTGGTCTTATGTCCGGGACGTCCCATGACGGGATAGATGCGGCAATTGTGAGGATCAGTGGCCGGTGGTCGGTGGTCGGTGGTCGGCAAAAAAATGAAGCAGTTAAACTTCTTTATCACAACACATATCCTTATGATGCCGAGGTTAAGAAAAGGATCGGGAAGGCATTCAACGGCACCACTGAAGATATATGCAGGCTTAACTTTGAGTTGGGGGAGGCCTTTGCAGATGCTGCTCTCAACTGTATAAAAGAGGCAGGGCTTAAGTCAAAGGATATTGACATAATTGCGTCGCATGGCCAGACCATTTATCACATCCCTCCGTTGGAGGGGGAAAAGGGCTCAACCCTTCAGATTGGAGAGGCCTCGGTAATTGCGGAAAGGACAGGCATCCTCACGGTTTCTGATTTCAGGAGCCGGGATATGGCTGTAGGGGGGCATGGGGCTCCACTTGTTCCTCTTGCCGACCACATCCTCTTCCATGAAAAAGGAAAAGGTACGGTAGTCCAGAATATAGGCGGGATCGCCAATCTAACAGTAGTTACTGAGAGGCTTGAAGACGTTATTGCCTTTGACTCCGGGCCTGGGAACTCTCTCATAGACGAGGCGGTAAAGGAATTGACCGGTGAGAAAGAGACCTTTGACAAAGACGGCAGGATGGCATCAAAGGGCAAGGTTGATAAGGCCCTGTTAGAGGAACTTATTAACCACCCATACCTTAAGGCGAGTCCGCCAAAGTCTACGGGAAGGGAGTTGTTTGGAAGAGAGATGGCGATCCTGCTTGTAGAGGCATCGAGGAAAAAGAAAAGGAAACCTGAAGACCTCATTGCGACGCTGACAAGATTTACTGCAGAGTCTATCTATGATGCCTACAAGAGGTTTGTATTTCCAAAATACAATGTTGACCAGATCGTCCTTACCGGGGGAGGAAGCAAGAACCCCGTAATGGTCGGGTATTTGAGAAAACTGTTCATGAAGGTGGGTAAAGCCCACCCTACAGTGGAACTTATTGATGACCTTGGTATCCCATCATCGGCAAAAGAGGCCCTGTCATTCGCCATACTCGGAAACGAAACCATATCAGGGAATCCTGCAAACCTGCCGAAGGCAACCGGGGCAAAGAAGGCAGTGGTTTTGGGGAAGATCAGTCTTTAGGGGCTGAGGCTTTACTATTGCTCTTCTTTTTCCCCTTGATTTGCAATTGAACGTCGCCTATTATTATTTATCATGCCGCTTTACCTAACTGAGGCCGTGGTACTTAGCTCCATGGACTTCGGAGAATCGGATAAGATAATAACATTCTATACCATCTCCTTCGGGAAGCTGAAAGGGATCGCCAAGGGTGCAAAGAGGAGCAAAAAGAGGTTCGGGATAAACCTTGAGCCTTTTTCCCTCGTCAGGCTTCATTTCTTTGAAAAAAAGGAGGACTCCCTTGTCAGGGTCTCGGCATGCGACCTCATCAACCCCTTTCAGGGGATAAGGGATGATCTTTTCAAGATTGCCTACGGCAGTTACATGATTGAGGTTGTGGAAAAGCTGGCCCCTGAAAGGGTAAGGCATACTGAACTGTTTATACTGTTGACCGATTTCCTGGGGATTCTGGAGGCCAGGGGTGTAACGGAAGACCTGTTAAGGGTCTTTGAGGTAAGGCTTCTCGATGACCTGGGTCTCAGGCCGCATGTCTCTGATTGTGTAATCTGCCATACCCCTTTCATCAGTGGGACAAAGGTGCGTTTTAGCCCTGAGAAAGGGGGAGCTCTCTGCAACAGGTGCGTCAGCGGCCTATCCATAACAATCCCGGTTTCAATAGGCACCCTTAAGACCCTTGAGATGGCCATTAAGATAGAGCCCCTGAAGATCCCCCGGCTGGTATTCAGCAGGGAGGTCAGGGATGAAAGTAGAGAGACTCTGCGGGGATTTATCAGGTTCCATACAGGTAGGGAGCTCAAATCTCTTGAGTTTATAGAGAAGATCAAGGATGTTAAATAGGGAATCAGTGGCTTCCCGAGGCAAAAAAGGCTTGACACAGGCACCCTTGTATGTTAAAAAATCTTTTAATTATGCCCTCTTACGGTCTTTTCAGGACTAATGACGGAGCGATATAATGGGTGATGAATCATCCAGGATGCTCTTCTCTGTCAAGGGATTTGTATTTGCAATCGAGGTGGGCGATCTCCTTGAGGTCGCTGAAATCAGCGCCGAAAGGATATCCGTCTGTGAAGAGGGGTTATTCAGTTATAAATTTGATTTTAGAGGCACTGCTATCCCTGTAGTTGATATGGCAAGGCGCGTATGCGGTATGCACATGACTTTGACAGGTCTGTTACAGCTTCTTGTGGTTGAGATAGACTCTCGTCCCTTTGCCTTGATAGTAGATAAGGTCTTGGAGGTCGTAAAGGGAGCAGGAATCGTCTACAGGTTCCCGGAGATGCTCAGTACCGAAGAGAACAGTTATATAAAGGCCATATACAGGCTCAATGATACATTGTACTTTGTTCTTGGACCTGCTTCGATACTGAAGGACGATGAATTAGCTGAATTGAGGGCATCCTGACGTGTTGGAGCGTGAGACCGAGCATATATTGATATTTGAGAGCGGCAAAAAGGCTTTCGGTCTGGAGTTGGACCGGGTCGACAGCATCGTTGAAAAAAAATCGGTTACTCCTGTTCCTAATGCGCCTCCGGCTGCAGAGGGTGTTATATTTTACAGGGACAGGATGCTCCCTGTTTTTAACCTTCTAAAGATGTTGTATGGAAATAGCGATGGATGCGGGAACCTGCTGCTGGTCGTAAGGGGGCTTTCGGAGGATTTTGGCATTTCCTCGGAGCAAATATATGGAATAATGTCTGTAGAACAGCTAAAGTTGAGACGTATTCCTTCAGAGGAAAGAGAAAACCCTTTCATTCAGGGAAATGGCGAATTTAACGGGACTGATTTTTTTCTCCTGGATTTCAAAATATAGGGAAGGCGAGGAGGGACACCAATGCCAAAGCAGATACTGCTGGCGGATGACAGTATAACGATCCAGAAGGTAATTACACTGACCTTTGCCGGTGAGGATTATAAGATAACGGCAGTGGATAATGGCGTTGATGCTCTCGCAAAAGCCAGAGAGGTAAGGCCGGATATAATCCTTGCCGATGTGGTAATGCCGCAGAAGAACGGATATGAGGTCTCTACGGAGATAAAGAATGATCCTGAACTGAAAAACATCCCTGTCCTTCTTCTGGCCGGAACCTTTGAGCCTTTTGACGAAGATGAGGCAAAAAAAGTCGGGGCGGACGGTTTTATTATAAAGCCTTTTGAATCCCAGGCATTGATCCAGAAGGTAAAAGACCTTATAGCGAGGAGGGCTGCCGCCTCAGCCGCACCACCAGCAGCTCCTATTCAACCAGTTGCTCCAGCCGTTCCAAGAGTTTCGGCCCCCCCGGTTGTCAAGCCACCTGTTGTTCCGCCTGTTGTCCCGCCTGTTGTCCCGGCTCCTAAAGCTCCGTCACCTCCGGCGGAAGAAGATTTCTGGGGGACCATGATGGAAGAAGTGGAAGGGAAGACGTCTGAGGTAAAACCGTTGCCTGTCCAGCCTTATGAGGCAGCTGTTTCCGGTGCGGATGTCTGGGATATGGGAGAGCTTGAAGAGGCTGCCCCTGCTCCTGCAAAAGGCGAAGAGGAGCTATGGGAGTCATTTGCATTTGAAGACGCTGAGGTTAAAGAAGAGGTTAAGGAGGCTCCGCTTCTTGAGGAGGCCGTCCCTGCCGACGAAGCAGCGCTTGGGGTTGAAGAGGAGGTTTTGGAAGTTGCTACTCCGCAGGAAACAACTGGAGAGGATTTAGTCTTTGGGACTGAAGAGGTTGCTGAAGCTGAAATAGAGGAAGCCCCGGATATCCTGGAAGAAGAGCATATAGAGTTGGTCGAAGAGCCGGCTGGGGTCGTACAAGGATACGAGCAGACCTTTGAGCCCGAGGCCATGAGCAGGGAGATCCCATTGGCACCTAAATTTGAACCCTCACTGATGTCCACTTCCGCAGCCCTCTCCGAGGACCAGTTACGGGCGGCACTGAGCAAGGTATCAAGAGAGGTCATTGAGAAGATAGTGTGGGAGGTTGTCCCTGACTTGGCAGAGATGCTGATTAAGGAAGAGATAAAGAGGCTGCAGAAGAAACAATAAAAATCGGGTTTAGGATAAGGTAGAGGTGGAGAAATCGATCTTTCTTTACCCTTACCTTTTTTTATTGAGAGGATAAATGGAACTGGAAAAGATATACGACCCGAAGATTGTTGAGGAGAAATGGTATAAGGTCTGGGAGAAAAGTGGCTACTTCAAGGCCGATAACAAGTCCCAGGAAAGGCCTTATTCAATAGTTATACCCCCGCCAAATGTCACCGGTTCCCTCCATATGGGGCATGCCCTTAACAACACTCTTCAGGACATACTTTCAAGATATAAAAGGATGCAGGGTTATGATGTCCTCTGGTTGCCAGGTATGGACCATGCGGGTATTGCAACCCAGAACGTTGTGGAAAAGATGTTGCACAAGGAAGGGGTTTCAAGGGATGATGTCGGCAGAGATGCCTTCATTGAGCGGGTCTGGAAGTGGAAGGATGAGTCAGGCGGGGCGATATTTAACCAGCTCAGGCGTCTGGGCTCGTCGTGTGACTGGTCCCGCGAGCGCTTCACAATGGATGAAGGGCTTTCTAAGGCCGTAAGGGAGGTCTTTGTAAGGCTTTATGAAGAGGGCCTGATCTACAGGGACGAGAGGCTTATTAATTGGTGCCCCCGCTGTCTGACGGCCCTCTCGGATATTGAGGTAGAACATGAGGATACGGATGGGACGCTGTTTTATATAAAGTATCCGATTGCGGAATGCGGAATGCGGAATGCGGAATTTAACTCCGAACTCCGAACTCCGAACTCCGAACTGAATTATCTGACCGTTGCCACCACAAGGCCTGAGACCATGCTTGGCGATACTGCGGTTACGGTCCATCCGGAGGACGAAAGGTTCGGTCACTTTATAGGAAAAGAGGTCCTTCTTCCCCTCACAAGACGCAGGATACCGATAATAGCAGATACGATGGTGGACAGGGAGTTTGGGACAGGTGCAGTGAAGATTACGCCTGCACACGACTTCAACGACTTCGAGGCCGGGATCAGGCACAGCCTGAACAGGATCAATATTTTGACTGAGAGGGCACACATCAAGCCTCAGCTTGAGGAGATAGAGCCGGAGGTCATCCAAGAGATAAAGGACCTGCACGCCCATAAGGCAAGGGAAAAGGTTGTCCATATACTGAGGGAAAGGGGCCTGCTCCTAAAGAGCGAGCCGCATAAACATGCTGTAGGTAAATGCTACAGGTGCAGGACTGTTGTGGAACCGTACCTCTCTCCTCAGTGGTATGTGAAGGTAAAGCCTCTTGCAGAGGCTGCGATTAAGGCAGTTGAGGATGACAGGACGAGGTTTGTCCCGAAGAACTGGGAAAATACCTACTTTGAGTGGATGAACAACATCAAGGACTGGTGCATATCCCGCCAGATATGGTGGGGACACCAGATCCCCGCATGGTACTGCGTTGACTGCAATAAAATCGAGTTTGTAAAAAAGACAGATGCAGGGGGAGGGGTGGATCCTGGCCAATTCGGCGATAAAGGCGCCATCCCTGTTTACATACATATACAGAAAAAGGACCTGGTCCCCATTGTGGCAAAAGTTGCCCCTGTAAAGTGCGTCAAATGTGGTTCCTCCAGGATAATCCAGGACGAAGATGTCCTTGATACATGGTTCTCCTCCGCCCTCTGGCCCTTTTCCACGATGGGGTGGCCGGACAGGACGGAAGATCTTAAGCGTTACTACCCCACATCTGTCCTTGTCACAGGCTTCGACATCATCTTCTTCTGGGTGGCCAGGATGATGATGATGGGGCTCAAGTTCATGGGGGATGCGCCCTTCAAGACTGTTTACATACATGCCCTCGTCCGTGACGCCCATGGACAGAAGATGTCCAAGTCCAAGGGGAACGTAATAGATCCCCTTATTATAATGGAAAAGTACGGTACGGACGCCTTAAGGTTTACCCTATCTGCCATGGCTGCCCAAGGGAGGGACATAAAGCTCTCCGAGGACAGGATTGAAGGCTACAGGAACTTTGCGAACAAGATATGGAATGCGGCGAGATTTTCTATGATGAACCTGAGCGACTATGACCCTGCCGAAATTGAACCTTCTCACCTCTCATACTCCCTTGCCGACCGCTGGATAGTGATAAGGACAAACGCAGCTATAAAAGAAACCCTTGAATCGCTTGAGTCATATAGGTTCAACGATGCCGCGAATGCCATATACCATTTTGTATGGCACGAACTGTGCGACTGGTATATAGAACTCGCAAAGCCTGTCCTCCAAGGTAAAACAGGCGGTGAGGCCGAAAGAAGAGCTGCCCAGCATGTGCTCTTCCGTTCCATGGAAACATCTCTGAGGCTCCTTCACCCCTTCATGCCGTTTATATCCGAGGAGATATGGCAGACCCTCACCCATGAAGGGAAGATGGCAGGGGGCAAGATTGATAGAAAGACAGGTTTTCTTGATGACGATGCAGAGATGCCTGCCAGCATAATGGTTGCCGACTATCCGATGTACAGCGATCTCCTGAAGGACCCAGCGGCAGAGAAGGCCATGGTGTTGATAATAGAGGCGACAAAGGCCGTAAGAAACCTGAGGGCTGAGTTGAACGTACCGCCCTCAGCAATGGTGGATCTGCTTATTTCTAGTTCCGATGAGGAAAAGAAGGGGACACTTTCCTCGAATGAAGGATATCTGAAGAACCTGGCTAAAGTTGGCAGCCTTAAATTTGTAGCGGATAGTGACAGGCCGAAGGGTGCTGCAACAGCTATCGTCCTTGATATGGAACTATTTGTTGTATTTGAAAAGTCCCCGGATGCAGTAAAGGAAGAGGCTGAGAGGCTGAAAAAAGAGCTGGCAAAGGTAGAAAAGGAGTTGACGCAGGTTCAGGGGAAATTGAATAATCCTGAATTTGTAAATAAGGCCCCGCAATCTGTGATAGACAAGGAGAAGGGGAAAGAGGCCGAGCTTCTAACTACAAAGAAGAAGCTGGAAGACGGGATGAAAAGAATATGCAGTTAGTCGGAAACATAGAGGACCTTGGGCTGGGAGAGATCCTCCAGATCGTCTGCTTCAGCAGGAAGTCAGGCACCCTCAAGCTGAACAGCCGGAAAAGGGAAGGCAGTTTGGTCTTCAAAAACGGACAGGTGGTAAGGGCCACTTCCAGCGTCATAAAGGAAGGGGTCTACGATATTATGGTAAAGGAAAAACTGCTTACCGCTGAACAACTTAAGAATGCACTACTGATACAGAAAAATGACGGATTCAGAGAAAGCCTGGAGGCTGTCCTGATAAAAAACCTTAACTTGTCTGCTCAAGTGATAGAGGATACAGCTATAAGGCAGATAGAGAAGAGCGTGTTTTCACTATTCCTCTGGCGTGACGGCAGTTTCGTGTTCGAGTTAGGGGATTTAATAGAGACCCCTGACATGAGAATGAATGACCCTCTTCAATATACATTAACCAACGGCCTGAATCCCCAATTCATGGCAATGGAAGGGGTCAGGCTGCAGGACGAGGCTGGAAGGGAAGAAAATATCCCTGAAGATGAGCTTTTTCCAGAGGAGCTATATAAACAGGAGGCTGCGCCTCTTGCGTTGACCGCAGCACCTGCTGTCATTCCTGCTATCACCCAGGAAGAAACGATCCTTGTTATTGACGATGACCCTTTGACGAGGGGAGTCATAAGAAACCATCTTGTTCAGATGGGTTTCAAGGCCTCTGCCTTTGGTCAATCTGAGGCTGGTCTGCGTAAGGTTGAAGAGCTTATAAGTAAACAGGAGCGCCCCATTGTCATTGCGGACCTTTTTATGCCGAGGATGGACGGGGAGGGTATGCTGGGGGGATTGGAGATACTTGGCCGTCTGAAAACGGATTTTCAGGATGTCCCGGTTATAATCATTACCGAGCACCCAAACAGCAAGACCGAGAAGGAGGTGATGGACCTTAACGCCTATTCCTATCTCCAGAAGCCAAAGAAGTTGCAGTTTAAGGAGGATGGCACGACCCCTGCGGTCTCCCTGTTTATAGAAAACCTTTCAGCGACATTAAGCAGGCTGATCAGGAGAGACAAGACCCTGGGAGAACCTCAGTTTTTCATGCAGGAGTTCCTTAAGGAGATGGAAGGAGGGGGGGGGTTCCTCGAAGCCGGGCCAGCCGAGCCGAAGGTCGAGGAGAGCAAAGGGCTCAGAATACTTAAGGAGATGCTTGTGGAGTTGAGCAGGCCCCTTTCTGTCAGCGAGGTAATACTCCTTATCCTGAGGTTCAGCAGCGAGATAATGAACAGGGCTGTCGTATTTGCAGTCAAGAATGATAAGATAGTGGGCCAGGGGCAGTTCGGGATAGAGATAAAGGGTGGGGTCGCCGATAAACGGGTGAGGAAGATGGCGATTCCCTTAAATGAGCCGTCAATCTTGACGGAGGCCCTATACAGGAAGACTGCGATAGTGAAAAGGCTTGACCCGATACAATGGAACGAATATATTATCAGGGAGCTTGGCGGGCATCTGCCGGTTGAATCTTTTGTTGTCCCTGTAATAGTTCAGGGTAAAACAGCGTTGATACTTTACGGAGACAATGCCCCGGCCGGCGGCAAGATCGGAGATACCTCCACCCTTGAGATATTCCTGGCCCAGGCAAGCATGGCCCTCGAAAGAATTCTGTTAGAGAGAAGGCTTTTAGATCAGAAAAACTGATGAACTGGCGAATTGGTGGACCGGAATCGAAAAATACAGGAGGCGTTTTGGGATTCAATGTATTGATAGCAGAGGACTCTCCGACCATCAGGTCACTTATAATAACCACCCTTGAAGGTGTCGGCGATTTCAGGTTTGTTGAAACCGGGAGCGGCTTTGAGGCGCTGAAGATCCTTCCGAGGGAGAGATTTGACCTCATTGTGACCGATATAAACATGCCGGACATCAACGGTCTTGAACTTGTAAGCTTTCTCAAAAAGAGCGATCTTTATAAGGACATCCCTCTGTTTATAATTAGCACGGAAGGCAGCAAGCAGGACGTGGCAAAGGGTCTTGCCCTCGGGGCCAATGAATATATTATCAAGCCGTTCCAGATAGAAGAGCTCCAGAGGACCGTCTTAAAATACCTTCATTGAGGTTATAGATTGGGAAAAGGAACTTAATATGGAATCCGAAGCCAATACAAAGGAGTTCCTCGCAGAGGCCGAGGAGATAGTCGAGACCCTTAACTCCGACCTTATGCGCCTTGCTGGAAGCGGAAAGGCTGACCCGACCCTCCTGAACAACATCTTCAGGGAAGCCCACACACTCAAGGGGCTTTCCGGGATGTTCGGCTTTACAGCCATGACAAGCCTAAGTCATAATCTGGAAAACCTCCTCGACAGCCTTAGGCTCGGCAAGATTGAGCTGTCACCCTCCCTTATAGATCTCCTTCTTGAGGCCATCTCGATTATTCATACCCTGCTGGAGATTCGGAACACGGGGAAAGAGGATATCAGCATCGATGCGATAATCGATAAAATCAACTCCTTTGTATCAGATCAGGGAAGGAAGGGGGCTTCGGACGCCCCTTCTACGATAGACAAGGCGATAATGAATGTCCTCACCGAGTATGAGGAACACCGCCTCAATGAATCCATTAAGGCTGGCCTGAATATCTTTAAGGTACAGTCCTCTTTCTCTATAATGAGTTTTGACCAGGGTCTTGCAGAACTTACGGCCATCCTGAAGGATAAAGGCGAGATAATCACAACCCTCCCCACACCGGGTTTTTCGTCTGGAGACACAATCAACTTCGATATAATCGTAGCAACACAGATAGCCAAAGAAACCCTTGAAAAGGCCATAGATAACCAGGAGATTAAGGTTTCCCTGGCTGTCAAGTCGGCGAGAGAGATGCCGGGCGCTGAGGTTGAAAAGGTAATGACCGGGATTAAATCGCCGTCTCTGGATGAACGGGCATTAAAGGTCGAAGAAAAGAGCACTGAAGAAGGGATCAAGAGCATAACCCATTCCGTAAGGGTAGATATATCCAAACTCGACAACCTCATGAATATCGTTGGTGAGGTTGTTATGCTGAAGGCCTCAATCGGAGGAATTGCCGAAACCCTAAAGACCAGAGATGGCTCTGCCGGAATTGCCAGTGAACTGTCAAAGACCGTAAAGATTTTGGAGAAGAGGCTCTATGAGCTGCAACAGGGAGTGCTTGAGTCAAGGATGGTCCCGCTCGGCCAGGTCTTCGAGAAACTATCGAGGACGGTAAGGAAGCTTGGAAGGGAGATGGGGAAAGAGGTTGATATAGTTCTGAATGGAGCAGAAACAGAACTTGACAAGCATATAGTTGAAGAGCTGGCAAACCCCCTCATCCACATAATAAGGAACTCTCTTGATCACGGCATTGAAGCTGCGGAGGAAAGAAGGAGGGCGGGTAAGAAGGAAAAGGGGCTGATAAAGGTCAGCGCCTCTCAGAAAGGAAGTCATGTTGTTATTACGGTGGAAGATGACGGCAGGGGAATAGACCATGATATGGTGTTGCGTAAAGCTGTAGAACTGGGTCTGGCCGAGAAAGGGGCCGTTCTGAAGAGGGAGCAGATCCTTGATTTCATGTTTCTTCCAGGCTTTAGTACAAAGGAGAAGGTTAGCGAGATATCAGGCCGAGGCGTGGGGATGGATGTGGTCAAGAAGAACATCACAGACCTGTCGGGAATGGTAGAGATAGAGACGGAAAAAGGGAGAGGGACTACAGTTATGTTGATACTTCCTCTGACCCTGGCCATTGTTAAGGCGCTGATCGTGGAGGAGGCGGGCTCTGTATACGCAATTCCGCTGAATGCTATACTTGAGAATTTTGTCCTTGAACCATCTAAAATCGAAACGATTGAGACCAGTGAATTCGTCTATCTCCGGGACACAACCCTGCCCCTCATCAGGCTTTGCAAGTTTTTTCAGCTTTCCGATAACTGTAAAAATGGAAATTACGTGGTTGTGGTAGGACTTGCAGAAAAGAAACTGGGACTTGTGGTGGACGGGCTCCGTGGGCAGCAGGATATCGTTATGAAGTCGGTGGGAAAGAGGTTAGAAGAGGTAAAAGGAATAGCCGGCGCCACTGACATTGGGCAGAAGACCATCCTGGTGCTGGATGTCGGAGACATAATGGATGAATGCATGAAGGGTCAGGGGGGCTCCAGACTGGCCAAAGGATAGCGAAGGGGTAAGGAGCTGTTATGGATATAGCAGAGATAAGAGAGAAGGCGAAGCAGCTTAAGGACAGTGGAGAAGAACCTGCTTTAAGAAATGAAGAGGCTCTTTCCATCAAGGAGGTCGAAATCCAGCCTGAACCGGTGCCACAGGTGGAGTTGCCGGAAGATAATGAGGCACAGCCTTCAACTGACGATGCTCCTGAGGTTGAGGTGCGGTCTAATAAGACGTTTTTTGATCTTGAAGAAGAGAATAGGGCAGGGGAGCAGATCTTGGAATCTTGGGAACAGAAACTCGTTCATGCGGCGCCGGAAAATTTTGCGCCTATGGTTCCTGATCCTCTGAAGCCTGTGCCTTCTGCTGATGAAGAGGTAGACGAGAGCGACAACGAAGGAGCTGCTGAAGGGGAGGTAGATGCCATTGTCTTTTCCCTTGACAATGAGGATTACGGTGTCGACATACGTCAGGTGAAGGAGGTGATAAAGGTCAGGGACCTGACCGAGGTCCCAAAGGCCCCGAGATATATCATGGGTGTAATATCTCTTCGAGGTGTTGTGATACCTGTGATGAACCTCAGAGGAAGATTTGGCATGCCGATAAAGAGCAGCGGTGAGCGGATTATCATAGTCAGGGACGGAACAGGTCTCCTTGGCCTCCTCGTTGATACCGTCAGGCATGTGGTAAGGGTCCCTGAAAAGAGCATAGAGCCTGCACCTTCGATTAACACCATAGATGGGGAATTCATCAGAGGGATAGGAAGGCATAAGGGCGGGATGTTTATACTGTTAGATATGCAGAAGATGCTGGAGTTAAAATGAGTAACGAGATACAGCTTGCCTGTTTTAAGGTCGGGGAAGAGAGATATGCGGCAGACATAATGATGATAAAGGAGATAATCCTTTACCACAAGGCGACTCATATCCAAAAGGCCCCGGAATTCATAGAGGGGATCATTAACCTGAGGGAGAAGGTCATCCCTGTGATAAATATGAGGAAGAGGCTTGGGTTACATGCAACAGAGCCGACCGCTGCAACAAGGATCATAATAACCAAGGTTGAGGGGAAGAATATAGGTTTAATTGTCGATTCTGTTCTTGGTATACTGAGAGTAGGGAAGGGAGATATCCAGCCTCCGCCCAGGATAATAAAAGGGATAGAGTCGGAATATCTGTCAGGAATAGTTAGAGACGGGGATGAGTTGATACTTATCCTTGATATGGAACGTGTGTTGACCACTATTGAAAAGGTCCGGCTCGGGGAGTTCAGTGAATAGTAACGACTATTTGCTGATTTCAGGGGGTAAATGAATTATGATTGCGGTATGTCCTAAGTGCAAGACGAGGTTTAAAATAGATGAGTCGAAGATGGCTGGGGCAGGGGTAAAGCTGAGGTGCTCCAAGTGCAGGACGGTATTTACTGTAAGGAAGAAGGCAGCTGATCGTGAGACCAGAGCGCCTTCTGCAGCCGCCAAGTCTTACAAGGTACTCATAGCAAACAGCGATGAAGACATCTGCAGCAGAGTAGAGGAGATCCTTAAGAATGAGCATTTTGAAGTCTTCAAGGCCTATGATGGCGTTGACGCCCTTGCCATAATTGAGAAAAACAGGCCCAATGTAGCCATACTCGATGTGGCCCTTCCGATGAAGTACGGTTTTGAGGTTTGTGAGCATATCAAGGGTCACGTGGAACTAAAGGAGGCTGTCAAGGTCATCCTCATGGCAGCCATTTACGACAAGACAAGGTATAAGAGGAATCCCACGTCGCTTTATGGGGCAGATGATTTTATAGAGATACACCACCTTCACGATGACATTGTCCCGAAGATAAACAGGCTCATATTGTCTTCAGAGCATGAGCCTGCCGCGGCTGGAGCGCCTGCGAAGGAGGCGGAAGAGGTGGTAACCCGGGAGGTAAAACCAGAGGCGCCTAGCGGAAAAGATTTAGAGACATTGAGGGCCGGAGAGAAGGTGATTGACGATAAGGACAGGGATGTCCAGGAAAAGGCGAGACGTCTGGCCAGGATAATTGTATCGGACATTGCCCTTTATAATGAAGACCTGGTATCTGAAGGGGTAAGGAACAGCAACTTATATAAGCTCCTGAAGGACGATATAAAAGAGGGGCTGGAGCATTTTAAGAAAAAGGTTTCCCCATCCATATCTGCGGAGACTTACCTCAAGGAGGCCTTTCAGGATTTTATCTCCAAGAGGAAGCTGGAGATGGGGCTTTAAGGCTGTGTGAGATGTGAGATGTGAGACTCAAAATAACCAAGGGCAGCCCTCTGTGGCTGCCTTATTTGTGAAGAGGTAGGACGATGATTGAAGATATGAAGAAAAGGCTTCTGGAAGGTGACGAGGAAGAAAGGAGGGTGGCGGTGGAGGCCCTCGGCGGAGTGAGAGATAGGGAGGCTGTTCTACTTCTTGTCTCAGCACTTGGAGACCAGAGCTGGAGGGTCAGGAAGACCGCTGAAGAAATACTGGAGGGTTTTACAGAGGAAGAGAGTCTGGTCCCGGCCCTTATAGGGTCCCTCAGGTCCGAAGACAATGCAGGGATGAGAAACTCCGCTGCCTCTGTTCTGGTGAGAATAGGGTGGTCTGCAATTCCATATCTGATAGAGACATTGAAGGATGCTGACAAAGATATAAGGAAGTATGCAGCAGACATACTGGGAGAGATAGGAGACAGGAAGGCAATCTCTCCTCTTATTAACGCCCTCAGGGATAGTGATGATAATGTCAGGTCTTCCGCCGCAGAGGCGCTTGGAAAGATAGGGGGTGATGAGGTTGTTAACTCCCTTGTCTATGTCCTGACGAATACGGAGGATGACATCTGGCTCCGCTATTCCGCCCTGGAGGCGCTGGGAAAAACCGGAAGCAGGATGCCTATTGGGCCCATTGTCACCTTGCTGGATGAAAAACTTTTAAGGAAAGCGGCAATGGATGCCCTTGCCAAAAGCCGCGATCCGCAGGCGGTCCCTCACCTGCTTGCAGGCCTGCACGATAAAAGCAGGGGCTGCCGGGAGGCAGCGGTGACAGGTTTGAACAATATATACAAGTCCCTGCCTTTTCAGGAGAGGTTGGCGGTTGATGAAGAGATAAGAGGCAATGTCGAGCCCGGTTTATTGACAGGGCTTCTGGACTCCCCGTCTATAGATATAAAGCAAGGCGCTGTTGTTGTCCTCGGGATTATGGGAGGAGGTGCAGATCCATCCATGATACTGGACCTTGCTTCAGATGAAAGGATGCAGGATGCCGTTACGGACGCATTTATCAAGATGGGTGAGAAAGGCCTGGAAGTCCTGACAGAGACCTTTTCAGAGGCAGATGATAAAATGAGGTCGTATATATGCAGGCTCATTGGGAAGCTTGGCGATAAAAAAGGAGTAGGCACCCTTACGAGCGCCCTCTCAGACCCTTACGGACATACAAGACAGTCGGCAGCCTTGGCAATAGCGGAAATCGGGGCTATAGAAACCCTTCCATTACTGGTTCCTCTGCTGCTTGATGAATATGAGGACGTTGAAGAGGCCGCAGTCCAGGCCATCATCAGGTTATCCAAAGAGTCTCAGGGAAAGGCCATAAGTAGTTTACTGGATGGCATGGCTTCAAGGGAGCCCCATCTAAGGAGAAACATAACGGCGATCATAGGTGGGATAGGGAGTAAAGATGCATTGCCTGCAATCATATCATCACTCAAGGATGAGGATAGCGATGTGCGAAAGGCTGCGGCGACAGCCATAGGAAACCTCATGCTGAAGGAGGGGATTGACCATCTGGCCATTGCTCTGGCAGACGAGGACAGTCAGGTGAGGGTAGCTGGGGTCAATGCCCTGAGCAGATTCCAGAGCATTGAGGCAGGCAGGCTCCTGGCTCTTGCTTCTGATGACACGGATATATGGGTAAGGTGCGCCGCCCTGAAAGGCCTTTCAAAGATAGGCGACGAAAATGCCGAAAAGATACTGAGCAGAGCGGTAATGGATGAAGTGGGAGTCGTTGCCATTACTGCCATAGAATCCCTTTTTGCAATGAAGGGGGTGGAAGCTGTCGAAACTATCAAGAAAGGACTCCGTCACAACAACCCCGATGTGGCATGGGCTGCAGAAAAGACATTAAGCAAGACTGCAAAATAATATACAACCTAATAACTGCAAACCACAGAGGCCACAGAGATAAATTTTGGGTATAACTTTTCAATACCATTTTCTTCTCTGTGTTCTCGTGAGGTTGATTTAAAAAAATATCGGGTTTTTAAAAGTCCCCCTTTGAGTGCACAGAGAAAAGATTGAAAACAAGTTTATTCTTTTGTTATTAAAGGGTTTTCTCCGCGTGTCTGTGGTTAGATTGCAGGATTTAGGTACAATAAAACTCTTATATGTGGCGCATAGAATGTTTGAAAACAAAAATATGGTAGAGATGCATGATGAGGAGTTTCTTCTTATAAGAGACTTTATCTACGACCACTGCGGACTCTTCTTTGAGACCGACAGCAAATACCTTCTGGAAAAGAGGCTTTCCGGGAGGATTGCCCTGCACCAGATCTCCAGCTACAGGGACTACTATCTATACCTGAAATACGACAGGCTCAGAGATGAAGAACTCAGTACTGTTTTAGACCTCCTCACAACTAACGAGACCTATTTTTTCAGGGAAGGGTATCAACTGAAGGCCTTTACTGAAGAAATAGTCCCGGAGATAACCGGCAGGAAGAGAGAGAAGGTGCTGAGGATATGGAGCGCCGGCTGTTCTACCGGGGAGGAGCCATATACAATAGCCATGATGCTTGTTGATCTTATGAAAAACGGGGTCCTTAACGGATGGCATATAGAGATACTTGGAAGTGATATCTCCCAGAGGGTCTTGGGAGTAGCCAGGAAGGGGGCATACAGTCCCTCTTCATTCAGGGAGACGGATAAAAGGTATATGTCATATTTTGAAGAGGATGATGGGAAAAAGAGGATAAAGGATGAAGTCAGAAAGCTGGTAACTTTTACTCACCTGAACCTTCTGGATTCAAGTAAGATAAGTCTGCTGAAGACAATGGACGTAATATTTTGCCGAAATGTCATAATATATTTCGACATCAAGGCAAAAAAGAGAGTTATGCAAGAGTTTTATGATAGACTTGATAAAGGAGGTTATCTGCTGCTTGGACATTCGGAGTCATTGATGAACATATCTGCACTATTTGACCTGAAGCACCTGAAAAATGACATGGTGTACCAAAAGCCCTTTGCTGTGTAAAACGATAGAAGGATGAAATTATGTAGAGATGCCCCGGTTGGGCGTCTAAGACGGGTCACCGACCCATCTATACGGAGGTTTTTCAGGTGGAAAAGATAATAAAGGTACTTGTCGTAGACGACTCTGCCTACAACAGGATGATAATAACGGACATGTTGGAGTCATCCCCTGTTGTTAAGGTGGTGGGGGTGGCATTGGATGGCGAAGACGCCATAAAGAAGGCCATTAACCTCAAGCCTGACATAATTACGCTGGACTTGGAGATGCCAAGGATGGACGGTTTTACCTTCCTCAGGATAATGGCAAGCAACTTTCCTATTCCGACCATAGTGGTCAGTTCTCGGAGCGACGATCCGAACGTGTTCAAGGCCCTTGAACTTGGCGCAGTGGATTTTATCGCAAAGCCGATCCACCAGGCATCCCGCGAGCTTTTGAAGATCAGGGATGAACTTATTTATAAGGTCGGGATGGCCGGCCAAGTGAGCATAGACAGGATAAAGACTTTGCAGGTACCTGCCGTCGCCAAGTCACCTGCGAAAGGGATTGTTCCGTCCACTGCGGGAACAGGGTTTCCCGTGGTACTTATAGGGGCATCTACCGGGGGTCCGTCGGCGCTTCAGGCTGTCTTATCGATGCTCCCGCCGGATATACCGTCTGCTGTCGCCATCTCCCAGCATATGCCTCCGGGGTTTACAAAGACCTTTGCAGAGAGGCTCAACAAGTTGTCTCCATTTGAGGTGAAGGAGGCCGAGAATGGGGATATCATCCGTCCTGGAAGGGTGCTTATATCTCCCGGAGGATTCAATATGACCTTTATTAAAAAGGGGGCATCTGTGGCAGCCTGCCTTCTGCCTGGTGAGGATATGGACAGGTATATCCCGTCCATAAACAGGATGTTTGTGTCAGCCTCTGAGTTATTCGGCAGCAGGGCAGTAGCTGTTGTCATGACAGGGATGGGAAACGATGGAAAGGAAGGTGTAGTAAAGATAAAGAGTGCAGGGGGAAAGATCATTGCCCAGTCAGAGGATACATCGGTTATCTTCGGGATGCCGAGGGAGGCAATTGCAACAGGTATGGTAGACGTGGTATTGCCACTCCAGGGAATTGCAAAGGGGATAGTGGCAATGTGCAAAACACAATAAACCCACCCTCACCTTAATCCTCTCCCTGAGGGAGAGGAAAGTCTTTTCTCCCCTTCAAGGGTTTATGCCCTGTGGGTAGAGGGTTAGGGTGGGGATGGGGTAAATAAGGTATTTCTATGGCAAAAGAGTAAAAGGCAAAGCCAAGGGCAGTTATGATTCAGGAGATAACCCTTCACGGGAGGGTTGAAAACAGTATAGAGTTCTATGCCACTATCGCCGGACGCGGACTGGTGTACAGCTATTTTTATGAACCCTCAGAAGGCTCTTCAGACAGGTTCTTTTTCGGAGGGAGAGAGTTTGTTATCGATAAGGAGGGGATAAGGCACAAAGGTAACGGCGGCAGCGTTTGCGAATATATGTTCGGCGTTGAGCAGCCGTTGAAAGACATGGTAAGAAGGGACGTATTGAACCGGCTTGCCATGTATGGGGCCTTGTTTGATGACGAAACAGGAAAGGTGATATTCACAGACAAGACAGACGGGTATTGCATGTATGACAGGGTTTTTCTGGAGGGGAATGCCGTAAGCAACTACTACTTCTTCATAGATATTGACCTGCGCGGAGATATTGGCTCCCAGCAGGAACAGATACTTAAACTTGTCGGAAAGACCCTCAAATACTCCCCTGCAGTAGGGAAGGGGGACGATGTTTCTCTTATGAGGGAATTGACCACAGACTTAGACGGCTATAACCCTGTCATATTTCTCTTCCGGCTTGTGAACCGCTACCACAAGAAGTACTACGACCTTTTCAGGGACCTTTATGCTGAGAAGAAGGAGATATCTCCGAAAGGTGAGAAGGTGCTGTCTTCTCTTGTGGAAGAGTTCAATATAGACCAGTATCAGCAGGAGAGGATAAAGATTGATGTCATATACAACCATCCGGAGAACAGGCGCGTTCTGGATGAGTACAAGGATATCCTCATCTCTCTGGAAAAAATGGAGGAGATAGACCATTCCTATATAACCTCCCTAAACAGGCTAAGATCGCTGGCCATGAAGAACAATATCCCTCTCTCCCTGTTTGATCTCCTGGATGAGCTTCTGCTTAAAGACAAGAAACTTCTCCAGGGTGAGGAGCCTGACTATATCAAGCACAGCAGGGCATTGCTGGACGGGCTGTTCATAATAGAAGGCGGGTTTGGAGCAATCCTGAGCAAGCAGGACCTTGTAAAACTCCTCTTTGACAAGAAGCGTTCCCTGGAAAACAGGGACCTGGCGTTTGACAGTCTTTTGCTGGATATAGGAAAGGCCTGTGACGACAGCTTTCAGAAGGGCGACTCGAGGGCCATGGAGAGGTTCAGTGAGCTCATCACATATTTCGATAGATTTGATACTACATCTTCCATGATCAGCATGATGGCCTTTATGGATGAGGATATGCCGATAGAAAAACTGAGGAGTATACTTGGGAACAAAAGGGCCATTGAGGAAATACAGGAAGGGCTCTTCGAGTCCCTTTTTATCTCGGACCTACTTAAAAATAAATATATTTCCTCTTCAGGCAGGAGGAAGGTCTTAATTCTGAGCAAGGGGCTTGATGATGTCGAGAAGGGGTATAAATCCCTGAATGAAATTACCAGCACTATCGCTCATATTAATGAAGAGGACAGGATATACCATCTTCTATACAGCACCGCAAGGGAGAAGCTGAAAAAGATACCAGGCGCTATGGAGGGGAAAGGAGATTCTGACAAGCTTCTAAAGGAGGTACTGAAAAATCTTCTTCATGAAGGCCCTATAAAAAGAATACCAAGGGAGATAATGAAGAGGGTCTTCATAGCGCTTAAAATGGAGATATTCTATGTCAATGATATATTGCCGAAGATAATGGATACATTTGACATGAAGCCGAGGGGGGATTTCCTTCATAACAGCGGGTTTGACAGGTTCTACGTAGAGGATATAGAGAGGCAGTATATGGAAAAGTACGATGTCCCCCCGGAGATAGCAAAGAGGTTCCGGGAGCTGGTTGAACAGGGGTAGCCTCTCGCCTTCCTTGACAAACTCAAAATCCGTGGTAAGTTTTGTCATCTTCTAACGAGGTCAACAATGGCACGCATTTTGAACTCACTCACTCACTCACTCACTCACTCACTCACTCACTCACTCACTCATAAAATCCACTCCTTATTCATAATGAATCGAAAAGTAATTATATTCACGAATGGCACGAAGAAAAGAAATATGTTTTTCTATATCTCCCCTGACCTTACCCTCCGGGCATAAACTCTTTTCCAAACAGGGGAATATCGAAGATCATAGTAGCGGTACTCTTTACGGTTGCTAATTTGTTGGTGCAGGTATAATGTAGGGGCGGGTTTGAAACCAGCCCCTACGTGCGCCGCAAGAGGATGTATGGATGATAAACTACTACACCTGTTCAGGCGGCTCATATCGAGGAAGACCGGGATAGTGGTAAGGACGGAAGACTTAACGGCATTGGAGAAATGCATCTCCGCCCGGATTGCACTGTTGAGACTTTTAGAGCCGGTAGACTATCTCCGCCTCCTATCCGGCGATACATATGTGAGCAGGTGCGAGTGGAAGGAGCTTATAATCCCCCTGACAATCGGGGAGTCATTCTTCTTCCCGGACAAGGGGCAGTTTGAGGTTCTTAAGGAGAGGATACTCCCTGAGTTGATAGAGAAGAGAAAGGATGTCCGCTCTCTGCGGATATGGAGCGCAGGATGTTCCCGCGGGGAGGAGCCGTATTCGTTGGCCATCCTGCTGGATGGGCTTTTACCAGACAGGAGAGACTGGAACATATCCATCGTAGGAACCGATATAAACGAGGATACCTTGGGGAAGGCGAGACTCGGAGCATATACACAATGGTCTTTTCGTATGGTGGAGCAGGAGGTGCAGGGGCGTTATTTCAAGAGACGCAGGGATGAATGGGAGATTGATGAAAGGATAAGGAATATGGTGACCTTCAGTTATGGGAACTTGATAGAAGAGGCTTTTCCTAATCATGAGATATGCAATATGGACCTGATCATGTGCAGG
This sequence comes from Desulfuromonadales bacterium, assembly GCA_919902985.1. Lineage (GTDB taxonomy): Bacteria > Desulfobacterota > JAENJC01 > JAENJC01 > JAENJC01 > JAENJC01. The sequence continues at coordinate 39,951 of CAKKSC010000021.1, forward strand.
AATGTATTTATCTACTTCAAGGAGCTGGTATTAACACAGGCGCAACTCTATGACCTCAATACAAAGCTTGAGGAGAAGGTGAAGGAGAGGACTGCGGCGCTGAAGGCGGAGATCGAGCAGCGTAAGGCCACTGAGGAGTCCCTGAAGAAGAGCGACGAGGAGCTCCGCAAAAGCCTCGATGAGGTGGAAAGGCTCAACAGGCTGATGGTGAATGGTGAAGAGGGAGTTCAGGATAGAAGAGCTGAGGAAGGAGAATGAGAAGCTGAAGGAGAGGATTGAGGAGATGGAGGCGAAGGGATGAAGAATCACCAACAGGAGTTGGTTCCTACCGGCTTTCGATTATTATAGAGCTTATTTCATTTAGAACATCTTTTATAGATGGCATGGTTGCATCTATCACTTTGTTCTGAATGTGTTTATGGTGTGGGAATGAGCTGACTTCAGGATGATGTGAGGCATTGTCATAGCGGAAAATCATCTCTTTGTTCGAATTCATGTAGTGCAGGCGGTATTTAGTGATGACCAGGGCATTGCGAAAATTAGTGGCAAATATGGATATCTCAAGGGAAGAAGAATCGATAAATATGAGGTTCCCTTTTAGGTATACGGTGTTTCGAGGTCCGAAGTGTTTTTGGATGTTTGAGGATAAGACGATAGAGGAGGATGCAATGGTTTTATCTATTTCTTCTGCGAGCTTTTCAATCACCGTATTGCCGATTGAATGGCGGAACGGGTTTCCTGCCATTCAGAAAGGAGTTTTGCGAAGGCATACCAGTCAAAGAAATCTGCTTCATCACCCATTTGGCCTGATTCAAACTTCTTCAGGAATGAAGGGGTGGTGAGATGGTATTTTTGCTCAAACTCTTTTACAGCCTTTTTGTAAAAGGCCATAGCGCTTGAATAGAGGCTGTATTCTCTCTTCAGGGAGGTTTTTATTTCATTTGTAAGCTGCATAATGAATTTATAGAGCAAATGGTCCGGCAAGTCAAGCAATAACAAACGGAAGTTTTATGCCATTCAAGATACGGACAAAACTCATCTTTGCATTCCTTGCAATAATAATCCCGTACATGGTTATTTCAGGAACAATCTTCCTTTATAACATGAATATTATCTACAAGGGGGTCAACAAGGTTGAGGCCGTCGCCGGAGAGATGAAGAAGAGCTATAACCTTCAGCTTGCCCTGGATATGGCATTGATGCCTATCAACGACTACATAATCACAGGCGAGAAGAGGTATATGGAAGAGTTTCGGAAGACATCTCTGGAAGTAGAGAGGTGGCTGAAGGAGTTGGAAGGGGAACTGGCCGGTCTGGAGGGGTTGTTCCCTGCCGAGGTAAAGGAGGAGAAGGAGATACTGAATGACATCAGGGCCTCATGGCAGAAGGTAAAGGAGATGTCGCTTGAGATATTTGCGATCCCAAACCCGGTCGGCAATAGTGACGCCGCAAGGCTTATGGAGGATATGGACTATAAATTGGCTTACCCTGCCATAGAAAGGCTCAGGAGATGGCAGGAGATTGATAAGGAGGAATACAGGGAGGCCCATGAAGAGTCTGAGAGGGCGTTGAGGCTGGTAGTGATAATCATGATTGCGGGCGGAGTCATATTGGCCTTCATCGGCGGCTTCTTTGCTATTTTCTATTCCAGGATGTTCGTCAGGCCGATAGAGACCATTCATGAAAGGGTAGACGCCATAGCCGGAGGGGATTTCAAGACGAGGCTAGATATAAAGACAGATGATGAGATTGAGCAGCTTGCAAACGCCGTGAACGAGATGGCCGCCCAGCTTGACTCTTTTACCTCAAACCTTCAGGGTATGATTGAGGAGAGGACGGCGGAGCTGAGGGAGAGTGAGGAGCATTACCGGGGTGTTTTTGAAAAAACGCCAAATGCGATTGTGATTTTTGACGCAGAGACATTGCACTTTGAAAAGGTCAACCGCGGTGCAGTAGACCTTTATGGGTACACAGAAGAAGAGTTCCGCTCCCTGACCCCACCGGACGTCTCGGCGGAGGTGGAAAAGACCAGGAAAGCCGTACAAGACGGCCTTGCCGAGAAGTTTGCCCATGTCCCTGTACGGTATCATAAGAAGAAGGACGGGACGGTCTTCCCTATTGAAATATTCATGGGGACCTTTTTATCCAATGGACGCCAGAAGGGTTTTGCGGTCATAGTTGACCTTACAGCGATAAAAAAGAACGAGGAAATGTTAAAGGCGAGCGAGGAGCGGTTCCGCACCATTACAAATACCGCTGGCGATGCCATTATCTGTCTGGAGGCTCCCGGTAATATTAATTTATGGAATAAAAAGGCAGAGGAGATGTTCGGATACACGGCAGATGAGGTGATGGGAAGGGATATGCATGACCTCATTGTCCCTGAAAAATACCGTGAAAAGGCCCGCGAGGGTTTGAAGGGATTTTTCCAGACAGGCGCAGGGCCTGTTGTCGGCAAGACCGTCGAGCTTACAGCCCTTCGTAAGGATGGGACGGAGTTCCCTATCGCCCTTTCCATCTCGGCAATGAAGATACAGGAAGAGTGGCAGACCACAGGCATCATCAGGGACATCACCGAAAGGAAGAAGGCGGAGGATAAGATAAAGGAGCAGCTGGATCTCCTTAAACGGTTTGAGAAGGTGGCGATAGACAGGGAGTTCAGGATAAAGGAACTCCGGGATGAGAACGATTTGCTGAAAAAGAGGATTGGGGAGATGGAGAAAAGATTCAAAACTAATGCATAAGTAAGGCAAAAAGGAATGCAAGTTTTTCTCTTGAGATGCCTGCTTTTTTGAGGATGTTATGGAGGGTCCCTTTCTTAAGGGACTTATTGGAGTGAACAGGGATGGGAATGGTTAAAGCGCCTTCTTCAGTCTGTTTCTGGTATATGCGGTGGCTGCCTGTCTGTCTCACAAAGACAAAGCCTTCTTTTTCAAGAGCCCTGCACAGTTCTTGTCCGCTGATTTGCGGCAACTTACCCATTTATGACAAGTTCCAGTTCCTTAACCTGATGCCCCTTGGCGAAATGCGGTATATTTTCAAGGCCGACAACATCTACGTATCCATTTGCGGCGTCTTTGAGCATATAAACAGCCTCTTCAACGGTTTCGCCTTCTGTGGTGATGTCAAGTTCCGGGCAATATACAACGTAACCGCCTTCTTCAGCGGGGGTGAGCTCCGCAGTGATTTTTATCGTTGTCATAAAGACCTCCTGTTTCAGAGGATAGCATTTTGCCGGATAAAGTCAAGTATTGAACTGGAACCGGGTGAGGGAAAGTATGTCTAATGAGGTTCTTATATCAGAATTAGAGGCCGAAAACAAAAAGCTCAGGGCCGAACTTGAGAAGGCCCATGAGAAGGAGCAGGATGCTGAGAAAAGCAGTACGGCTACGCTCTTTATGCTGGAAGATATTGGAAGGTCACGTGACGAGATAGAGAGGAGTAAGAAGGAGTGGGAGGCGACATTTGACAGCATTTCTGATCCTCTTTTCATCCATGATAAAGAGATGAGACTTATAAGAGTGAACAGGGCATACCTATTGGTTTCCGGCGAGGAAAAGTTCAAGAAGATAATCGGAAGGCCATATTACGAGGTCTTTCCGAAGATAGACGGGCCGTTCAAGACATGTCTGAAGGCATTTGAATTGCAGGAGGAGGAGCAGCAGGAGGTTTTACTGCCCTCTATAAACAAGGCCTTTAAGGTCAGGTTCTACCCCATAAAGGATGAAAACGGCAGTCTCCTTTATTCCATCCATATCCTTGAAGACATAACAGAGGCGAAGAGGGCGGAGGAGAGGATAAAAGAGGAGATGGAGGTCACCACCCATCTCCTTATGATCTCCGAGGCCACCGCCCATACAACAGATATAGACAAGCTCATGCAGCAGGTCGTCCACTGCGGCCACGAGATAATGAGGTGCGGTATATGCCTGTCATATCTCTATGATGAGGACTCAAGGGTATTCCAGCCATGTCAGGAGTTTGGTCTTTCTCATGAATTGATCCCGGTTTTCAGGACAGAGCCGATAGATGAAGAGATGGAGTTTGTCAGAAAGGCGGTAAAGGGGAAGGAGCCGGCGGTAGATCAGGTAGGTGCGATTCATGAATCGCACCTACAATGGTTGCCCGACTTCAAAACCCTCGCTGTCATTCCACTTATTGGCAAGACCGGCCCCCTCGGCCTCATTGTCGGTATTTACAAAAGGCCAACCGAGACTACGGAAAGGGATAAAAAGATAATGGTGGGGATATCACAGCAGGTCTCTGTTGCTCTCGAGCAGGCAAGGCTTTACAAGGAGTCTATAGACAAAACTCTGGAGCTTTCCCACAAGATAGAGACGATAAGGGTGATGAACGAGATAGACAGGTCTATCCTCTCGACCCTGAAGGCGGATGAACTGCTTGAGACTGTGACGAGACTTATTTCAAAGGTGATCCCCTGTGACCGGGCGACAGTCTCACTTGTTGACAGGGAGAGGGGCGGGTTCATATACAAGGCCGGTTTTGGGACAGCAGTGGTCCAAAAGGGTGCCTTTGTCTCCTTTGCCGATATGTCTGCCAGGGGAATTGTTGAGACAGGCAGAACGGAGTGCGTTAACAACCTCTCGGAGATGACGCCGCTTCTACCCATAGAGAAGAGATTTCTTGATGAAGGGTTTCTATCCCACATAAGGGTCCCCATAACGATAAAGGGGAATGTGGCCGGGATATTGACGGTTGGCGCAAAGAGGGTTGCGGCCTTTACAAAGGAAAATCTCTCGACCCTCGAATATCTCTGCTCCCAGATAGGCGTTGCCCTGTCCAATGCAGGGCTTATATCAGACCTTGAGGAGCTTTTTGTCGGTGTGGTAAAGTCACTGTCCTCCGCCATAGACGCCAAGTCACCGTGGACAGCCGGTCATTCGGAGAGGGTCACGAAATATGCCCTTGATATTGCGAAGCAGATGGGCTTGCCTGAGAAGGAGCTTAAAGACCTTGAGCTTGCCGGACTCCTGCACGACATCGGGAAGATAGGGACTTACGAGTCCATACTCGATAAACCTGCAAAGCTTAACGATGAGGAGCAGGCCGTGATGAGGCAGCATCCTGTAATGGGCGCTGAGATACTTGCTCACATTAGACAATTGAAAGATATTATCCCTGGAGTGAAATACCACCATGAATTCTATGACGGGACGGGTTACCCTGAAGGGCTCAAGGGAGAGGCTATACCGTTACACGCACGAATCCTCACCGTTGCCGATACCGTAGACGCGATGGGTGCGGACAGGCCTTACAGGGAGGGGATGACAATGGATGTTATCATTGCAGAGCTGAAGAGATGCTCCGGGACGCAGTTTGATCCTAAGGTGGCGGAGGCGTTTCTGGAAGTGATTGGAACATAGGTCCCTTGCATACATTCTACTTGCTGGTAAAATTTAACAGATAATCAATATCTAAGGAGGTATTTTTTGGCTAATATCAGTGTATTAATTGTTGAAGATGAGGAGTTTTTTGCAAGCGAAGTCCAAGATATATTGAATAAGCTAGGATACGATGTCTTAGGTATCGCTTCGACTGGAGAGGATGCCGTTAAGATGACGGAAGAGACCCACCCTGATCTGGTCCTCATGGATATTGTCCTTAAAGGGGAAATGGATGGTGTTACAGCTGCTGAACAGATCCATGAACGTCTCGATATACCTGTCATATATCTTACCGGTCTTACAGGTGACCAGATAACGGAGAGGGCAAAAACAACAGAACCTTTCGGATATATCCTGAAACCTTTTCAGGAAAGGGAATTGCATGTTGCGATAGAGATAGCCCTTTATAGGCATAAGATGGAGAAGAAGTTTAGGGAGATTTCAGAAGAGCGTGAAAAATATACCGCCGATCTGGAAAGGATGAATAAGCTGATGATAGGACGGGAATTAAAGATGGAGGAGCTTAAGAAGAAAAATGAGAGGTTGAAGGAGTTGGTTGAGGAACTGGAAAGCAAAATCAGGGCAGGAGAAAGACCGTGAAGAAGGTCCAACGGTAAGGCTTATGGGAAACAACCCCGAAATCGAAAGACTCGAAGTTGAGGTAAGCAGGCTCAAATTGGACCTTGAAAAGGCCCAAGAACGTGAGGAGCTTGCCGAGGTGTCCCGAAGGATTATCCTCAACATGATGGAGGAGGTGAATGAGTCTGCCGAAAACATAGAGAAGGGAAAGCGGGAGTGGGAGGCGACCTTTGATGCCATCTCAGAGCCACTCTTCATCCATGATAAAGAGATGAGGATAATCAGGGCGAACAAGGCATATCTTAGTGCATCCGGCGAGGGCGGGTTCGAGCATATAATCGGCAGACCGTATTACGAGGTCTTCCCCAAGAGGGATGGTCCTTTCAGGATGTGCTCGAAGTCATTGGAATTGCGGGAGGAGGTGGAGGAGGTTTCTCTTCCAGCTACAGGCAAGGTTTTCAGGGTAAGGTTTTATCCAGTCCAAGGTCCGGCCAAAGAATCCCTTTACTCCATTCATGTCATGGAGGACATAACCGATTCAAAGAGGGAAGAGGAGAAGCGTAAGATACTGTATGAGTTTAGCAATAGAATGATCGCCAGTATGGACCTTGATTACAGGTTGAACCACATCTGTTCAACGATAGTTGATTTCGGTTATAGAATGGCCTGGATAGGCACCTTGAGAGATGATACCAAAGAGGTGGTCCCCAGGTCCCAGGCTGGATTTGAGGAGGGGTACATATCCACCGTCAGGGTAAGATATGACGACTCACCTTTAGGGCAGGGGCCAACGGGGATAGCGATTAAGAGTAAGAAGCCTGAATTTCAGAACCACATTGCAACAGATCCGAGGTATGGGCCTTGGAGAGAGGCTGCCTTGAAAAGAGGGTATGGTTCTTCGGCTGCCTTCCCTATCATGCACGAAAACAAGGTCATTGCCGTACTTAATATATACAACTCGAATGAGACCTTCCCGGAGAAGGAGATAAATTTCCTTCAGACCTTCGCCAATCAGACTGGAACGGCCCTGAGAAATGCCCAGCTGTTTGAGGAGGTTAAGGGATCGGCTGAAAGGATAAGGCAGGAGATGGAGGTGACGACCCATCTCCTGATGATCGCGGACGCCGTTGCCGGGACGACGGATATAGACAGGCTCATGGAGCAGGTTGTTCACTGCGGGCACAAGATCACAGGCTGTGATATCTGTCTTTCATACCTATGGGACAAGGACTTAAATGCCTTTCAACCATGCCAGGAGTTTGGCCTGCCTAAAGAATTACTTCCCATCTTCAGGACGGAACCGTTGGGCATTAAGGCAGAGTTTGTCAAACAAGCTCTAACGAAGAAGGCCCCGGTGATAGAAAAGGTAGGGGCGGTCTGCGAACCCACCCTACAGTGGATTGCCGACATTAACACCATTGCCGTAATTCCCCTGACAGGCAAGAAGGATTATCTCGGCCTGATAGTAGGCATCTATCAGGCAGGGAAGGGTTTGAAATCCGCCCTTACGGAATTCACAGAAAGGGACATAAATCTTATGCAGGGGATCTCCCACCAGGTCTCAGTTGCCCTTGAGGAGGCAAGCCTTTACAAGGAATCCACCGACAGGGCCATGGAGCTTTCCCATAAGATTGAGACCATAAAGGTGATGCATGAGATAGACAGGAGCATCCTCTCGACCCTGGCATCTACTGAGATACTTGAGACCGTTACCAGGATGATTGGTAGGTTGATCCCCTGCGACAGGGCAACCATTGCCCTTGTGGATAAGGAAAGAGAGGGGTTTATCTATGAGGCAGGTTTTGGGTTGATATTTATCCAGAAGGGGGCGCTGGTACTTTTTGCTGAGACATCGGCAACAGAGGTGGTAACGACAGGTAGGCCTCAATACATCCAGGATCTTGAGATAGTCAATGAACCGCTGCCTTTTGAGCAGAGGCTCCTCAAAGATGGTTTCCTTTCACATATCAGGCTCCCCCTCGCAGTAAAGGGTGAGGTAGTGGCGGTCTTAAACGTTGGTGCAAAGAGGTCCGCCGCATTTACAAAGGAAAACCTGTCTACTCTTGAGTATCTTGCATCCCAGATAGGCGTTGCCCTCTCAAATGCAGGTCTTGTATCAGACCTTGAGGGGCTTTTCATAGGAGTGGTCAAGTCCCTCTCCTCCGCCATAGACGCCAAGTCACCGTGGACAGCCGGTCATTCGGAGAGGGTCACGAAATATGCCCTTGATATTGCGAAGCAGATGGGCTTGCCTGAGAAGGAGCTTAAAGACCTTGAGCTTGCCGGACTCCTGCACGACATCGGGAAGATAGGGACTTACGAGTCCATACTCGATAAACCTGCAAAGCTTAACGATGAGGAGCAGGCCGTGATGAGGCAGCATCCTGTAATGGGCGCTGAGATACTTGCTCACATTAGACAATTGAAAGATATTATCCCTGGAGTGAAATACCACCATGAATTCTATGACGGGACGGGTTACCCTGAAGGGCTCAAGGGAGAGGCTATACCGTTACACGCACGAATCCTCACCGTTGCCGATACCGTAGACGCGATGGGTGCGGACAGGCCTTACAGGGAGGGGATGGCGATGGATGTTATCATTGCGGAACTGAAGAGATGCTCCGGGACGCAGTTTGATCCTAAGGTGGCGGAGGCGTTTTTAAAGGTTTTACCTCAAAAAGATATTGTCTAAATCCCTTCTTTCTGATAAATTCCAATCATAACTAATTTTTCGGAGGTATGTTTTGGCAGAATCGCTGGAAGGATGGAAGAGGAGCAATAGTTGCGGAGAGCTTAATTCCTCGTATATTGATAAGGATGTTCTTCTGATGGGCTGGGTACAGAGAAGAAGGGACCATGGTGGTCTTATATTCATAGACCTTCGGGACAGGGAAGGGCTTACACAGGTCGTCTTTAACCCGGAATCCGGGGCTGCATCCCATGCAAAGGCCCATTCCCTTAGAAGCGAGCATGTTGTTGCCATAAAGGGAAAGGTCTCCAAAAGACCGGAAGGGACTGTGAACCCCAATCTGAAGACAGGTGAGATAGAGGTCATAGCCGATTCACTTAAGCTGCTTAACGAATCTAAGACACCGCCCTTTGCAATAGAGGACGACCTCGATGCTGCTGAGACCCTGAGGCTCAGGTACCGTTACCTGGATCTGAGGAGGCCATTAATTCAGAGCAAGATCATTCTCCGCCACAAGGTAGTGCAGAAGTTCAGAGGGTTTCTAAGCAACAACGGTTTTCTTGAGATAGAGACACCTATGCTCACAAAGAGCACGCCTGAAGGGGCAAGGGACTTCCTTGTCCCGAGCAGACTCAGCCCTGGTGCGTTCTATGCACTCCCGCAGTCCCCGCAACTGTTTAAACAGATCCTGATGGTTTCAGGGTTTGATAAATATTATCAGGTTGTAAGGTGTTTCAGGGACGAGGACCTCCGGGCAGACAGGCAGCCTGAGTTCACCCAGATAGATATTGAGATGTCCTTTATTGATATGGATGATCTCATGGGTCTGATGGAGGAGATGATCGGAGATGTTTTCCACGAGGCCAGGGGGGTCAGACCAAACACCCCCTTCTCACGGCTCACATACAAAGAGGCTATTGACAGGTTCGGTCTTGATGCCCCTGATACAAGGTTTGGGATGGAGTTAAATGACATATCGGATGTGGTGAAGAACTCCTCATTTAAGGTCTTTGCAGACCCACTTTCAAAGGGCGGGGTTGTAAAGGTAATTAATGTCAGGGGCGGAGGTTCCATGTCCAGGGCAGAGATAGATCTACTTACGGAATTTGCAAGGTCCCACGGCGCAAAGGGTCTTGCATGGGTCAAGGTGACGGCAGAAGGCTGGCAGTCGCCGATCGCAAAGTTCCTTACAGAGGATGAGATAAAGGGGGTAAATGAGAAGTCAGGCGCCGAAATTGGAGATATCCTCCTGTTCGCTGCTGATAGCTACAAGGTTGCAAATACGCTCCTCGGCAGGCTGAGGGTGCATCTCGGTCATAAGCTTGGGCTGATAGACAAGGCTATCTTTAACTTTGTTTGGGTGACTGAGTTTCCTCTGCTTGAATTTGACGAGGCAGAAAAGAGGTATGTAGCTGTTCATCATCCTTTTACAGCTCCTATGGACGAGGACATGCCGCATATTTCGGACCAGCCTGAAAAGGTCAGGGCAAAGGCCTATGATCTTGTTCTGAACGGCACCGAGATTGGTGGAGGGAGTATCAGGATACACCGCCAGGACATACAGTCTATGATTTTTACCAAGCTTGGGATAACCGAGGAGGAGGGGAGGGAGAAGTTCGGTTTCCTCCTGGAGGCCCTTGAATACGGCGCCCCGCCGCATGGAGGAATAGCATTCGGACTCGACAGGCTTATTGCGATACTAACAGGCTCCGACTCCATCAGGGATGTCATCGCGTTCCCCAAGACACAGAAAGGGACGTGCCTCATGACCGATGCACCTTCAAAGGTCGGGAAGAGGCAGTTAGATGAGCTTTCTATAAAGGCGAATATAGTTGAGTGATGGCTGCTTATGCCGGAGGTATGATAAAGCTTATCCTTGTTCCTTTACCGTATTCACTTTCGATACTTAACTTCCCACCCATTGATGCTACAAGATGCTTTACAATGGCAAGTCCCAGGCCGGTTCCGCCCAGTTCTCTTGAGCGGGCAGGGTCAACCCTGTAGAAGCGCTCACCGAGCCTCGGGATATCCTTTGGCGGTATTCCGGTCCCGGTGTCAGTGACGGAGATTTGTACTAACGCCCCAGAAGTTAAGAGGTTAAGAGGTTGAGAGGTTATTATTCGTGCGTTGATTCTCACTGACCCTTTCTCTGTGAACTTTATCCCGTTGTCTACGAGATTTAAAAGTATCTGAGCCAGCCTGTCCTTGTCAGAAAGGGCATGGACCCCTTTTTCAATATCCAGTTCAAGGTTTAGCCCCTTGGCCTTTGCCTTAGGTTCCAGGGTTGAAATAACCATTCTTGCCACTTCTTCGATCTCCACAGCCCTTATATCAAAGCTTACCTTACCGAGTTCGATGTTGGACAGGGTCAGGAGGTCTTCCACAAGCCTTGAGAGCCTGTCGGCATTCTCCTTTATTATATCAACAAACCTGGCGGCGTGTTCCTTGTCGTTAATGGCCCCTTCCTTCAACGTCTCAGCAAACCCTTTAATGGCGGTCAGCGGGGTCTTTAGCTCGTGGGATACATTGGCCACAAAGTCTATCCTCATTGTCTCAAGTTTTTTGAGCAGGGTTATCTCATGGAAGACTATGACCGAACCGAGTCTTTCAGTATTGCGAATGAGAGGGGTCATTGTCACTGAGAGGCTTACGGAATTAGGGGCAGCAATAGTTATTTCTCCGGTTACCGTCTCTCCCTTTTTACTCCCCTCCTCAATGATCCTGTGAAGCTCAGGGTTTCTTGATATCTCAACAACTCTTTTCTCAAGGAGTTCTTTGCCGAAAAGCTCTTCAGCCTTCCTGTTGGCCATTGTCACGTTCCCTTTGGGGTCCGTAACTATGACCCCCTCTTCCATACTGGCAAGGATGGCCTCTCTCTGCTCTTTTTCGTCTTTAAGCTTTTCCAGAGTGACCCTTAGTTCAGATGAGAGCCTGGAAAGCTCGGAATCTGGTTCTTTTTTTCCTGATGGGAAGAGCTTGGTAAACATATCTTTCAAAAATATACCTTCGTCGGTTTTTTATGAAACTTGACAGTCATATTAATAACAGCTTTCCGTCCGCCGATTCTAAGTAGACTTTAGAGAATAAAGCATACTCTGTCAAGAAAAATGAACTGAAAAATGAGCTGAATTGTACTCCTGTTTCAGGGTAAATTTATCAACTTACCCACTTTGCAAAATTCCGCACCCGTGCTAAGCTTTCTCTGTAAAACTGGAGAAACAGTTATGGCACCTACCTTGCACAGACAGACAGACAGACAGACAGACAGACAGACAGACATTTGCCCTAGCGGCAAGTCTGTTGCGGATTTTGGAAATTCAAAAACCTCGGTTTCACCGGAGCAGCGGTGGCCGGGGTTTTTGTTTTTTAGGGCGGAGGGGTACATGAGCGTCAGGACGAAATTGATCTTAATGTTTGCGGGCATTGCTATGCTTGTCGGTATTGGCGCCTCCTTCTACGTCATATATGACCATTGGATAGAAGCCGATGAGCACGCTGCACGCCATGCTGAAGGCTCCGCCAGAGCCTTTGCCTTTGCCATGGTCTCCGAGGATCTATCAGCAAACTCCACACCCATATATAAATCTCCAGTGCAGCTACAGAATTTCATTACCGATCTGCACGCGAAACTCAAACAAGATATTGAGTTGGTGGATACCCAAAAGAAGATACTCGGAGACGCAATCCCCGAAGATGTGGGCACAGTACTTGACCATGATAGTAATGACGAAGTGGGGCAGACGATAAGGGACGGCATCACCAGGACGCTGATTGAAACAAGCGCGGATTATCCCCAGGGGATTCGTCAGATCGCAGTCCAGGTCAAGACGAAACAGGGGGAAGTAGTTGGCGCCCTCCTCCTTGAGTACACAAATGTTTATGACGAACACATTGCCGATGCAAAAAGAGAGATGCTCTATTTTTACATGGAAGCACTCATCTCGGTATTCATGGTCAGCCTGATCGGGTTTTGGTTCGCCAGAAGCATCACCAATCCGATTCTGAAGTTGGCCAAGGCGAGCGGCGAGATGGCAGCAGGCAATCTTGATGTAATAGTGGAGGTTGCATCGAAGGACGAGATTGGCGACCTCGCCACGGCCTTTAACAATATGGTGGAATCGAGGAAGTTGGCAGAGAAAAAGGCAAGGGAGAGCGAAAACCGCTTCAGGAAACTCTTTGAAAACTCCAACGACGCCATCTTCATCAATGATGCAGAAACGAGCCGTATTCTCGATGTCAACGAGCGGGTGCTGAAAAACCTGGGATATACCAGGGAAGAATTACTGGCGATGAGGGTCACCGATATCGAGGCTACCCTGCCGGATAAATTCTCATGGGAAAACCACATGAGGGAACTCGACGCAGCGGGTTTCATGCTCCTCGAAGGCCGACACAGGAGAAAGGATGGCGTCGTATTCCCCGTTGAGATCAGTGTAAGGAACATTCAGGCGGAAGAGAAAAAGTTCAATCTTGCCATCGTCCGCGACATCACCGAGCGGAAAAAGGCGGAGGAAAAGCTATTGGAGAGCAGGAAGACGATAGAATCTGTCCTGAACGCTACCACTGACGCGCTGTTTCTGATAGATGCCGCAGGGAATATCCTTGCATTGAATGAAACAACCGCCGGGAGGCTTGCTAAAAAACCAGGGGAGCTTATCGGTTCCTGCATATATGACCATCTGCCTCCCGCTATTGCGCAGGCAAGGAAGGCGTATGTTGATGAGGCGATGCGCACCGGCAAAACCGTAAGGTTTGAAGATGAACACAATGGAGAGTGGCTGGACAACAGTATATTCCCTATCTCTGATGAACAGGGAAAGCTTGTAAGGGCTGTCATTTATGGCCACTACATCACAGACCGCAAGAACGCGGAGAAGGAGCTTAAGGAAAAGTCCGCAAATCTTGAGAGGTTCAACAGGCATATGGTCGGCAGGGAGATGCGTATGCTTGAGATGAAAAAAGAGGTGAACGACCTCCTTGAGAGGCTGGGAGAGCCGAAGAGGTATGAATGGACGAAAGAGGGGGAATCTTCATGAAATATGGAGGGTTTTTAAATGCTTAATACGGTAAAGGTCCCGGAACAGCTTGCGCCTCTGTTTGAAAAGGCCCAGGAGTACGTCGGGAGGTATTTTCAGGAAAGGAAGGAGGACCCGTCTAAGGGGACTATCGAGATATTCGGGGAGCGGTACATACTTGTAAGGGCTGCCTCCATGTCCGTGGATTTTTTTGAGACTGTTTCAAAGCTGTATGAAAAGGAGGGGGAAGAAGAGGGAAGAAATATTGCAAGGCAACTCCTTTTTGATATAGCCCATGCCATAGGCAAACAGGACGCCCGAAACTTCCATAAAAAGATGGAGCTGAAAGACCCCATCGAAAAGCTGTCTGCGGGGCCTATCCATTTTTCCCATACTGGTTGGGCCTTTGTTGATATCTTTGCGGAATCCAGACCTTCCTCAGACGAAGATTATTACCTCATCTATGACCATCCTTATGCCTTTGAGTCTGCCGCATGGATTGCATCGGGGAAAAAGAGCGACTTCCCTGTCTGTGTGATGAACGCGGGTTACTCATCAGGATGGTGCGAGGAGAGCTTCGGCATCCCCCTTGTGGCCTCGGAGATCATGTGCACGGCAAAGGGGGATGAAGCCTGCCGGTTTATCATGGCGCCGCCGTCAAGGATCGAAGGGCATATAGCAGACTACATGAAAAGGGAGCCGGAACTGGCAAAGAAGATCACAAGATACGAGGTGCCCGGTTTCTTCAAGAGAAAGGAGATGGAAGACGAACTGAAAAAGGCATACGAGTTTATGAACGCCATTATAAACGCCATCCCTTCGCCTTTTTACGTCATAGATGCAGATGATTACAAGGTCAAGCTGGCCAACGCGGCATTTGGTCCAAGAGATGGATGGGAGGGGAAGACCTGTTATGATGTTACTCATCATAGGGATGAACCCTGCACCGGCGAGCATGTATGCCCTCTCGCTGAGGTAAAGAGGACAAAGAGACCTGTGGTAGTCGAGCATATTCATTACGACGAGGACGGCAGGCCAAGACTATACGAGGTACACGGGTCTCCCATATTAGACAAAGACGGCAATGTCGTCCATATGATTGAGTACAATCAGGACATTACAGAGAGGAAGAAGATGGAGGAATCTTTGAAAAAGGCCAATAAGGAGCTTCTGGATAAGACCACCCGTCTTGAGATGTTCCAGAAGATGACTATGGGGAGGGAGCAGAGGATAATGGAGTTGAAGAAGGAAGTGAACGAGCTCCTTGAAAGGCTTGGCGAGCATAGGAGATATGAATAGGGTTCTTTTTCATTCCAAATGGGTGATCTTTGGATGTTAGTGTTTGAAATTCCTCCCCCCAGCGGGGGGAGGTTGGGAGGGGGGAAAGATGGGGGAATTTACCACCGGCAATTCAGTAAAAAAGCTTTTTATTCCCCAGCCTGTGCCTGCTCCCCTTCTTGAGGCTGCCCGTAATATGAGAAAGGGGATGACAGATGCGAAGCAACTGTTATGGTTCTGCCTGCGCCGCAAGCAGATTGGCGGGTTCAGATTTCGCAGGCAGCATCCGTTTGAGCGATTTGCCCTTGACTTCTACTGCTGCGAAGCAAAACTTGCGATGGAGCTTGACGGCGGGCATCACAATGAAGTCGGCGTCCATGCCCGCGATAATGAGAGGACCGCAATCCTTGAGCATCATGGCATTAAGGTAATCAGATTCTGGAATAACGAGGTTTTTCGCAATATGGAGGGCGTATTGCAAACAATTTATGATACGTTGCTGGAGAGAACGACAAAGAACCCCCTCCCCGACCCTCCCCCGCTTGGGGAGGGAAATGCATTTCCCCACTTTAAATGAGAAAGAACTTGAATAGTCTAAAAAGGAGGCGGTCATGAAAGGGATAGTCTTTAACCTGCTTGAGGAGTTCATCACTTCGATGCTTGGCGAGGAGAAGTATGAGGAGATAGTTGCCGGATGCGACCTGAAGACAAAGGAGCCGTTTGTCGGCCCGGGCACATATCCCGACGAGGACCTGTTTGCAATCGTGGGCAAGACGGTTGCGGTAAGCGGGATTGCACTGCCTGATGCACTTCGTGGATTCGGCAGATTTTGTTTTCCGAGGCTGGCTGAAAAGTTCCCGGTGTTTGTGACTGCCCATAATCATCCGAAACCGTTCCTCAAAAGCGTGGAGACCGTAATACATGTTGAGGTAAAAAAACTCTATCCTGATGCAGTGCTGCCCTCTTTCACCTATGACAACCCTGCCCCTGATAGGCTCATCATGAGATATTCATCTAAAAGGAGGCTCTGTCATCTCATGGAAGGGTTGATTGACGGAGTCGCCGAATATTACAAAACCCCAATCAGGCGCAGGCAGACAAAGTGTCTGCTGGAAGGGGGGAATGAGTGCGAGTTTGAGCTGAGCTTTGGTTAAATCTAAAAAGAACATTTAACCGCAGAGGGCGCAGAGGGAACTCTAATACTCCCCTCCCCTGGCGGGAGGGGATTGAGGGGAGGGGGAACGTGTTATAAGTCTAAGGGAACAGCATTGGGGTTAGGGGGCGCTATGAGGGACTATTTCCGCAGCAGAGAGAAAAGATGAAAGAGGAAATCCTTGAAAAGAAGTTGGAGAGGGAGCGGCAAAAGGTCAATATCCTCGAGAAGATGATAGAGGACAGGACCCGCGAACTCTACATCGTCAATGAATATCTCCAGAACATCAACAACTCTATGGCGGACACCCTTATCGTCGTCAACCCGGACGGCACGATAAGGAGCGCCAACCGCGCCGCCCTTAATATGCTCGGATACACTGAAGATGAACTGAGGGGAAAAGATATTGAGACCCTTTTCGAGAAAGGAGTGGGAACCGGGCCTTCCGGTTTCGGCAGACAAGACTCCGCCGCGAGGAGCGAGACGACCTGCGTCACAAAGGCCGGAAGGAATATCCCTGTCATACTCTCACGCTCGACAATGAAAGACCTGGACGGGGCCGTCCTTGGCGTCGTATGCCTGGCCCTTGATATCTCGGAACGCAAAAAAACTGAGGAAAAACTCAGGAAGGCATACGATGAAATCAAGGCGACCCAGGACGCAAGCCTCAGCATCATGGAGGACATGGAGATCCAGAGGAAGAAGCTGGAGGCAACCGTCAGGGAGAAGGACGCCCTAATGAGTCAGGTTGAAAGGGCCAACAAGGAGCTGCAGGACTTTGCATATATCGTCTCCCACGACCTCAAGGCCCCGCTCCGTGCCATAGGCACAATTTCAAGCTGGATAGCGGAGGACTATAAGGACAAACTTGACGATGCAGGCAGGGAACAGCTCTTCGTCCTCCTCCAGAGGACGAAGAGGATGCACGATATGATAGAGGGAATACTCCAGTATTCGAGGGTGGGGAGGATAAAGGGGACGCCTGAGACAATAGACACGGGGAAGGTTGCGGAACAGGTGAGAGAGGCGCTTTCTTCGCCTGCCAATATGCAAATCAAAATTCATGCGCCGATGCCTGCTATTTTCATAGATCCTGTCCAGATAAACCAGATCATCCAAAACCTGATAAGCAACGCAATCAAATATATGGACAAGCCGGAGGGTCTGGTAGAGGTGGGTTGCAGGGATGCAGGAGAGTTTTGGGAGTTCTATGTTAAGGACAACGGCCCCGGCATAGAAGAAAAGCACTTTGAACGGATATTCCAGATATTCCAGACCCTGAAGGCGCGCGACGAGTTTGAGAGCACGGGGATAGGTCTGACGATAGTAAAGAAGATAATAGAGCAGAGCGGCGGAAGGGTTTGGGTGGAATCGGAGGTCGGGAATGGGAGCACGTTTAAATTTACAATACCGAAAGGTACAACGCCCCCGACTTCGTTACCCCCTCTTTAGTAAAGAGGGGGTTGGGGGGAGTTGAAAGGGGGAGGGTTTTAAATGGGAGAGCGTATCCGCATTCTCCATATAGAAGACGATGAGGTGGTTCAAATGGCAGTAAAAAGGAAGGTAAAGGTCGACGGCCTTCCATACGATATTGACGTAGCGCCGACCCTCGCTGCGGCATTGGAGCTTTTTGGAAAGAAGAGGTATGACATTGCGGTTCTCGACTATATGCTCCCGGACGGGACAGGACTTGACCTGCTTCCGAAGATAAAAGGGGTTCCGGCCATTTTTGTGACCGGAAGCGGGGATGCCACTGTGGCTGTTAAAGCTTTAAAGGGCGGGGCTTATGATTATCTTATAAAGGATGCAGGGAATGAATATATAGAACTCCTTCCTGCGACTATAGAAAAGGTCTTGCGCACCTTTAGTTTGGAGCAGGAGCACATAAAGGACGAGGAGCAGATTCGCATATTGAACAAAGAGTTGTCAAAGATGTACGAAGAGGCCAGGGAATGTTCACTCCACGATCCGCTCACCGGGCTTGCCAACAGGCGCCTCATGGAAATTAACCTTAAGCGGGATATTGAAAGGACAAAGAGGACAGACGGGCGGCTTTCCGTATTAATGCTGGACATTGACTATTTCAAAAAATACAACGACACGCACGGTCATCCGGCAGGGGACAGGCTCCTTGCCGCAATAGCAAAGGTGCTGACCGAGGAGGTAAGGGGGGCGGACCTTGTTGCGAGGTACGGCGGGGAGGAGTTCTTTGTACTCCTTCCTGACACAAACCTTGACGGAGCGCTGAATACGGCCGAAAGAGTAAGGAAGGCTGTCTCCGGGAGTCTTGGCGTCACCATTAGCATCGGAGCGGTTTCATACAGAAAGGAAGAGAAGATGGAGGAGTTCATAAACAGAGCGGATGCGGCGCTTTATAGGGCAAAAGAGGGCGGGAGAAACAGGGTGGAGGAGGGTTAAAGAAGCCGTCAGCGGTCAGCAGAATCTTTGGCTGAAAACTGAAAGCTGATAGCTGTTTGGAGGTTTTATGCGCAATAACATACCTATTTTGCTGCTTGAGGACGACCGGGTGGACGTGATGACGGTCCGGAGGGCATTTAAGGTGAATAAGATAGCAAACCCGCTCTTTGTCGTCCAGAATGGGGAGGAGGGCCTGAAATTCCTGCGGCATCAGGACGGGTTCAGCGACCCTGAAAAATCGCCGAAGCCGGGGATAATGCTCCTTGACCTGAACATGCCTCTAATGAACGGGATAGAGTTCCTGAAGGTCGTTAAGTCTGATGACGATTTGAAACGTATTCCGGTTGTCGTCCTTACTACTTCAAAGGTCGATGAAGACAGGGTCGAGAGCTTCAATCTAAGCGTTGCGGGCTACATAATAAAGCCTGTGGAGTTTGAAAAGTTCGTGGAGGCGGTAAAGCTCATTGATCTTTACTGGACGCTGAGCGAGTTGGGTTGATATCTATGTTTAAAGGAGGCAGTTATGGAAGAGAAACGTATCAAGATACTGAATATTGAGGACGAGGACATTGACCATCTGGCATTGATGAGAATGGTGAAGGAAAAGGGCCTTCTTTATGAGGTGGAGAGGGCGGCCAATCTTGCAGGGGCATTAAAGCTCCTTGGAGAGAAGAAGTATGACGTTGCCCTGATAGACTACAGGCTTCCGAACGGGACAGGCCTTGACATCCTGGATAAACTTAAAGGGACAGCCTCAATCTTTGTTACCGGAAGCGGGGATGAAAGGGTGGCTGTGAAGGCGATGAAGGGCGGGGCAAATGACTACATCATAAAAGACCCGAATGGGGCATATCTGGAGATGCTTCCGGCAGTGGTTGACAAGGCTATGGAGGCGGTCAGCCTGAAGAAGGAAAAGGAAGAGGCTGAAAGGAAGCTCAGGGAGAAGCTGGACACAGAAGAACGATTGAATAAACTGCTGCTCAAAAGGGAGTTCAGGATAAAGGAGCTCAGGGATGAGAACGACAAGTTGAAGGAGAGGATCGGAGAGCTTCAGAAGAAGCTGTAGAGACGTTGTCTCTGCTTATTCCATTGAGAACCTGTATCCAGTGCCTCTTACGGTCTTTATCAACCTTGCCCCCTCGGGCTCTATCTTTTCCCTGAGCCTTCTTATGTGGACATCAACGGTCCTCGGCTCTACAAACGCCTCATCTCCCCATACAAGGTCAAGGAGCTGGTCCCTGTTGTACACCCTTTCCTGATGGGTGATGAAGAACTTTAAAAGCCTGAATTCGAGGGGGCTCAGCGTTATAACCCTTCCATTCAGTTTGACCTCGTGGGTTGAGAGGTCTGCATGGAGCCCTTCGAAGTCATAGACCTCATTCCCAGCGCCCTCCTTACTGGTTCTCCTGAGCAACGCCCTGACCCTTGCGGTAATCTCCCTTACGCTGAACGGTTTTGTCACATAGTCGTCTGCGCCGGTTTCCAGCCCGGTTATCTTATCGGTCTCCTGTCCCCTGGCAGTAAGCATGATTATCGGTATCAACGCAGTTTTGGGGTCTTTCTTCAATATCCCGCATAGCTCCAGTCCGTCAATCCCTGGAAGCATGAGGTCGAGGATTATAAGGTCTGGATTTGAATTCCTGGCCGCTTCTTTCCCGCTTATTCCATCTTTGGCGGTAAGGATGGAAAACCCTTCTTTCTTAAGGTTGTAGGAGAGAAGGTCCAGGATATCCTGTTCGTCATCTATTATAAGGATAGTGGGCATAGTTACATCCGGGGACAGTCCCTATTCTACGACTTCGCTGCGCTTCGTCCGTAAATAGGGACAGTCCCCTCCGGTTCACGGATTTTCCTGCTGCGGCTTTATATGCCTTATCACCTTTCCCTTGACCATGAAGACCACCATTTCTGCGATGTTTGTGGCGTGGTCTGCAATGCGTTCAAGGTATTTAGAGATGAAAAGGATCTTCATTGCCCTTGATATGGTGTTGGGGTCCTCCATCATGAATGTCAGGAGTTCCCTGAATATCTGCCTGTTTAGGTCGTCCACAAAGTCATCCTCTGCAAGGACCCTTGTGGCCAGGTCGGTGTCTCCGTTTACAAAGGCGTCAAGGCTCTCTTTCAGCATCCTCTGGGCGGCCTCGGCCATTCGCGGTATATCTATGTAAGGCTTCAGAGGAGCCTCCTCGTTAAGCTCAAGGACCCTTTCACAGACGTTTACAGCCATGTCCCCGATCCTTTCAAGGTCGGTGATTATCTTTATGGCTGTTGTGATGAGCCTCAGGTCTGAAGCAGCAGGTTGACGCAGTGCCAGTACCTTGAGGCAGAGCTCGTCAATCTCAACCTCCAGACCGTTCACCACATGGTCATTCTCAATGGTACTTTCGGCCAATTGCGTATCCCTTTCCACCAGGGCCTTTATGGAATTAGCAATCCCTTCCTCGACAAGGCCGCCAAGCCGGAGGACCTTCTCCTTGATCAACCTCAGTTCTTCTTCGTACTGCTTTATTATATGTGTCTCGGACATATTTCCTCCAAGTGGCTGATTTCAATACCGGGGACAGTCCCTATTCTACGACTCCGTTTCACTCCGTCCGTAAATCGGGACAGTCCCCTCTATCCAAACCTTCCTGTTATGTAATCTTCTGTAAGTTTGTGAGACGGGACTGTGAAGACCTTTTCCGTTTTATCGAATTCGATTAGCTCTCCTATATACATGAATGCCGTGTAGTCTGAAACCCTCGCAGCCTGTTGCATATTGTGGGTTACAATTAATATGGTTACTTCTTTCTTCAACTCAAGTATCAGTTCTTCTATCTTTGCCGTAGCTATTGGGTCAAGGGCCGATGTAGGTTCATCAAATAAAAGTATCTCAGGATCGGTAGCAAGGGCCCTTGCTATGCAGAGTCTCTGCTGCTGACCACCGGACAGGTTAAAGGCCAGGTCATGGAGCCTGTCCTTTGCCTCTTCCCATATGGCGGCGCCCCTGAGTGACTTTTCAACTCTTTCATCCAGTTCACTCCTCCTCCGTATCCCCCTCACCTTTGGTCCATAGGCTACGTTTTCGTAAATAGATTTTGGGAAAGGGTTAGGCCTCTGGAATACCATACTGATCCGCATCCTTACCTCTATGGGGTCGATATCGGGGCCGGCGATATTAAGAGCGTCCGGGTGCAGGATTATCTCTCCTTCGTACCGGTTGTTAGGGTAAAGGTCATGCATCCTGTTGAAACACCTGAGATAAGTAGTCTTTCCGCAACCGGACGGGCCAATCAGCGCTGTAACCTTTTTCTCGGCAATATTGAGATTTATATCTTTTAATGCCTTCACCGAACCGTAATAAAAATTCAGGTTCCTGACCTCTGCCTTGATTTTTTCATCTACCATTTTATCCTCTTTCTGAATCTGTATCTTATGTAAATAGCTATTCCATTCATTATGAGCGTCATGACCAGGAGGATTACTCCGGCAGCAGCTGCATTATGTTGAAACGCTGCCTCTGGACGGGATGTCCAGTTAAACATCTGTATGGGCATCACAGTAAAAGGATCCATCAGCCACCTGAAGGATACGAAGGGGAAAACGTCGCTGAAAGGAGACTGCGGCAAGAACGCTATGAATGTCAGAGCGCCGATGGTGATGACAGGGGCGGTCTCTCCTATTGCCCTTGACAGTCCCATTATAGTTCCCGTAAGTATCCCGCCAAGGGAATACGGCAGGACATGGTCCCTTACCGTCTGCCATTTGGTAGCGCCTAAGGCGTAGGCCGCCTCCCTTATGCTCCCCGGAACAGCGCGGATGGCCTCCCTTGCAGACACTATGACAATCGGCAATATCAGGAGGGCAAGTGTGAGACCGGCAGAAAGGATGCTCTGCCCGAAGTCAAGTTTATAGACAAATAACCCCAACGCCAGCAGGCCGTAAACAATGGACGGCACGCCTGCCAGGTTTGTCACATTTATTTCAATTATGGCGGTAAGCCAGTTTTTTCGGGCATATTCCTCAAGATAGACGGCTGATGCTACGCCGAGGGGAACGGCGGAAGCGGCCGTAACCAGCATGATCAGGGTGGTGCCTACCCATGCGGAAAGTATCCCTGCTTTTTCCGGGTGACGGGAAGGGAAGGAAGTAAATAACTTCCAGCCTATACGCGGCGCCCCTTCAATTGCCAGTTCCGTAAATAATGCCAGTAAGGTCAGAATCCCAACCATGAGTGAGAGGATGCCTACTATGGCGAATATGTGGTCCCAAAGCTTGTGCCGGGCAATCATTCTGCGGATATGGTCAATGGACTGCTCAGGCATCAATAAACCTCCCTGAATCGTTTCGCCAGGAAGTAGCCGAGAATATTAAAGATCAGGGTGATCAGCATAAGTGACAGGCCCGCGACGAATATGGTCTGATACCCGATGCTTCCGTGTGGCAGGTCTCCCAGGCTGACCTGGACAATATATGCGCTAATGGTTGCTGCCGGTTCCATGGGGTTCAATGTCAGGTTCGGCTGCTGACCTGCGGCTATGGCCACGATCATTGTTTCTCCGACTGCGCGGGATATGCCGAGTATATAGGCGGAGGCAATGCCTGAAAAAGCGCTTGGTATAATCACCCTGACAGCGGTCTGGAACCTCGTTGCTCCCATGGCATAAGAACCTTCAAGGATGTGTTTCGGAACTGCATGCATGGCATCCTCGCTCACTGATGCGATATAAGGCACGATCATTATACCCATAACCAGTCCGGCGCTCAACATATTAAATCCAGGTAAGCCAGGGATGAGCTTTTGCATGATAGGGGTCACGAAGATAAGGGCAAAATATCCGAATACAACGGTAGGGACGGCGCCCAGCAGTTCGAGAAATGGTTTTATGATTTCACGCACACGGTGCGGGGCGAATTCACAAAGATATATAGCAATGGTAGTGCCCAGAGGGATGGCAACCAGCAATGCCACGCCGGTTGTCACAAGGGTGCCTGCCATGAGGGGCATGATGCCGTAATGGGCGTCGTCAAACAGCGGCGTCCACTGAATGTCTGTAAGAAAAACAAGCAGCGGGACATGCCTGAAAAACGGGATGGACTCGATGACAAGTATTGAGACAATTGCGAATGTGGTGGCTACCGATGACAGAGCGGCAAGGAAAAGGATTGATTCAATAATAAATTCGCGCACACGCCGCAAACGGCTGCGGCCTGAGTATTTATTGTTAGCTTTGTTTGATGGCAAGAATTAACACCTTAAGAACATTTATTAAAACAATGGAGTCAAAAAAGACCACCCTTAATCCCCTCCTTGACAAGGAGGGGAATGGGAAGGTGGCCCGTTTTTTAATATATCCCTTCTCTCTTCAGAAGGTCCTTGATCAGCACGCCAACCTCAGCAACGCCGCCAAAGCCGGTGCCGAGCTTCTTCTTGCCAAATGCCTCTATAACCAGTTTGAAATCTTCCTCAGGGATCGGCACATACTGTACCTCTTTTACCAGTTTTGCCGCATGTTTGAGGTAGAATTCAACGAACTCCTTGACCTCCGGCTTATTCACGGACTTGGCATTGATGTAGATGAAGATCGGGCGCGCCAGCGGCTGGTATGTCCCGTTCATTACCGTTTCGAAAGAAGGAGAGACTGCCGGTTTACCTTCCTTTTCCACTATAGGAACGGCCTTCAGCTTTTCTGTGTTTTCGGCATAGTAGGCATAACCAAAGTAACCAAGGGCATTGACATCGCGGCTTACGCCCTGGACCAGGACGTTATCGTCCTCGCTTGCAGTGAAATCGCCCCTGCTTGACTTGGCCTTGCCAACAATGGCCTCGGTAAAGTAGTCAAAGGTGCCGGAATCGGAGCCGGCGCCGAAAAGGTTCAGCGGCGCATCAGGCCATGCAGGGTTGACCTGGTTCCACTTCGTTATTTTACCCTGGGCGGCAGGTTCCCATATCTTCTTGAGTTCAGCAACGGTCATGCTTTTGATCCAGTCGTTCTTCGGGTTTATCACTACTGTAAGAGCGTCGTATGCCACAGGCAGCTCAATATATTGAATGCCCGCCTGCTTGCATATCTCCATCTCCTTTGTGAGTATCGGGCGCGAGGCGTCCTGAATATCGGTTTCGCCGCGGCAGAACTTTTTAAAACCGCCTCCTGTCCCGGATATTCCTACCGTGACCCTGGCAGAGCCTCTCTTTTCCTTCTGAAACTCCTCGGCGACAGCCTCGGTTATCGGATACACGGTGCTTGAACCGTCAATCTTTATGACTGGAACAGCAGCATGAGCTGTAACAGTGAACGTTGAATAGTAAATAGTGAATAGTGAAACCAGAAGCAGTAAGTGTAGCTTTGAAATTTTCATTTTTCCTCCATTTGCTAACATTTTACCAGCAGAGTATGCCAGAGAAATGTTACAGTTATATTACAGTTCCCTTAAAATTGTCAAGCCGTGCTTCTACCCCATCCCCGCCCTGACCCTCTACCCACAGGGCATAAACCCTTGAAGGGGAGGAACTTTTTTCCTCTCCATCAGGGAGAGGATTAAGGTGAGGGTAGGGTAATCTTTAGAAGTACAACTGGGCCTGTACCTGATAGACATCTTTTTTGGCTGCATCCGCTAAATAGCCGCTCGCGTTTTTGCCGTAGGATGAATTTACCCAGTTGGCGCCAATCTTGAAGCTGTGGCCTTTGCCGTACCAGTTTACACCTATGGTGGTGTCCTTTTCCTCAGTGTCATCCGCACCGGCGGCCGCATTGGAGTTGTGGTCATAGATTTCATACCTTACAACAGGCTCAAGGTTTATGCCGGGGATGAAGTAACCTGCCTGCGCATACCAGCCCGTCGGCTCCTTGTCACTTGTTGCTGCATTGCTGTAATCGATCTTCCATGCCGTATATTCGCCCTGAAGGGTAAGGCCTCCAAAGTGGGCCGAGATGTCCACTCCCATAAGGGTCCTGCTCTCGCTGTCGCCGCTGGCGCCTGTGTATTCTATGGAGCCCTGTGATGCAGTGCTGAAGCCGAGGGTTACATGCTGTCCTTCTCCAAGATGAGCGTCGCTCTTACCCTTCTCCACAAATCCAGGAGGTGAGACCTCTACCCTTCCCATAAAGACCGGGTTGGACTTTTGGACTTTTACATCTGTAGAGGTTGTAGTAACAACACCAGTTGTGAGGTCTGCAGTAGATGTGCTTGTTCCTGTTTTAATTATGTTCTTGTTCTCCCATCCGTCTGCCGTTGCCAGATTGTAAGATATCATCCCTTCCGCAATGCTGCCGTGGAGCATGGCATTGGTCTGGTAGTAGTCATCGAAAAGCTTCTTTGCCGCCTCTGTGGATACCGGCCTCTCAATCAGGAGCTGCTTTGATGAAGAGGTGAGGGATATCCTTGAGTATGGAAGCTTTGCCTTCCCGAAGCGGAGGTTAGCGGTATCCGCAAACTTATAGTCAAGATATGCATACAGCACCTTGACTTCATTTGCAGCGGATGCACTGGTGCTCCCACTCTTGCCGTTCTTGTCCATCTCCAGGGTCAGGTTGTACTTCAACTCCTTTGTAAGCTTTCCGTCCATCTCAAGGCGGAGCCTCCTGAGATACATATCCGTTTCGGACTCATAGGACTTCCCGTCCTTGCTTGTTATCAGGTCGCCCATATCAAACCTCGGCTGCATGCGGGTCCTGATGCTGAAGTCGGTATCATCGCTGATCTTTACCTTAAGTCCCTTTGTCTCCTCGCCCATTGCAAAATCCTGAGCAAATGCCGGCGCGGTCATTGAGAGCGCCAGAGTTAATGCTAATAACGTTTTTTTCATCTGTTTTTCTCCTTTTTTATTTGATTTTACATCTTACGTCTTTCGTCTAACGTCTCACTTGGTCTCATGCCTCTTGTCATATTCCTTCTGTGCCAGTTCAGACTCGAAGATCACGGTTTCGCTGTTCGGGCCATAACCGAAACCGCTTACAGGCTTTCCGCCGAGCTTCCCTGTATTTTCCCATGCAGCCTTTGCCTTAGGCGAGACGAAGACATAAATCTTTTCGTCCTTTGGCACCTCAAAGTAGGCATTTGCTTTTTCTTTGCCCGGAACGAGCTTACCGCCATCCAGCTTGAAGTATTCGACAGTCGGTTCTGCCGGCGCCTTGGCTGTCTGTGAAGTTGCGCAGCCGCTGATCAGCCCGGCCACGAGCAATCCAATTAAAGTGATGTATCTTTTAACCCTCATTTATTCACCCCCTTTCATTTAAGATTTTTCTGTTTTTCATCTCTGATGAAGTCGTAAAAAGTCCGAGAAATACTTTTTTTTCGTCATTCCGGCGAAAGCCGGAATCCAGTGATTTTAAATAGTTATAAAAATCCTGGACACCGGTTTTCACCGGCGAGACGACTTTTTACGAGACCATCATCTCTAACACAGCCACCCTACTTCCTTTTACCCCGAACTTTATTTGTCCCTCCTGCCTCATCCTGCCGGTAGCATCGGCAAGAGGAAGCAGAAGGAAACGGCGGGTAGAACGAGGCCAGTATAGTTTAGGATTGTTACGGTGTTATTACGGGAATATTAAGATTAGGTTACAATAGGTATGTGGCTACCTTCCTCTTTAAATCAAAGATGTCTCCTTTGCATATATATCCCTTTACCCTGCACTCTGCCACCGCTCTCCTCAGGCTGTCCTCATCATTGGAGGAATGAAAGACGATAGGCACATCACACCTTTGAAGCACCAGCTTTGCGAGGTTGTCACCGGAGAGGGCGGGCATGTTTATATCAAGCAGGACAATATCCGGCCGGGATGTGGTGATGCGATTTATGACTCCAAATCCGCTGACATGGGTGGCTACATCATATCCCTCAGCAGTCAACAACTCCTTCGTTGCCATTAGCAGCATCTCATCATCATCTACAACAAGAATCTTCTTTTTAAACTTTTCCATGATCTATTACCTCCTCTTTTGAGTTTTTTATCGGCAGATGGACTTCAAACGAAGTCCCCTCCCCGAACCTGCTTGATACCGAAATAGAGCCTCCCAACAAATCCACAAGGTTTTTTGTTATTGTCAGGCCGAGTCCTGTCCCTTCATGCCTTTTTGTCTTTGCATCCTCAACCTGGCTGAACGCCGTGAAGAGCTTGTCGAGGTCTGCCTCTTTTATCCCTATTCCCGTATCCTTGACAGATATCGCAACCATCTCTTCCCCAGCGGTCACTGCCAGTGTCAATCTTCCCTTGTCTGTGAATTTTGCCGCATTGCTTGTAAGATTTATCAGTATCTGACGGACTTTGATGGGATCGGAGACCGTAAATACGGGGCCGTCGTGGGCAACCACCTCAACATCGACCGGCTTGTTCCCTACGAGAATCCTTGCAGTCTCCGCCACTTCCCGAAGAAGAGGTATAATGTCAAAAGTCTCAAGGAAGACGTCCATCTTTCCCGCCTCAATCTTGGAAAGGTCGAGGATGTTGGTAATAATGGTCCTCAGATGGGTTGCGCTTGACATCATGACGGACAGGCGGTCCCTCAGTTGGCCTATGTCGCTTTTTTCGGAAGAAATCCTCATCAGTTCCGCCAGACCGATGATGGCGTTCACCGGCGCCCTTAGCTCATGTGTGACATGGGCAATAAACTGGGACTTCACCTGATTCACTTTTTCAAGTTCCTTCGCCCTCTCCCGCGCCATCTCTTTCTGAACAACGCTGTTTGCAAGGGCATGGCTCTGGTGGATCACCATCTGCTTCACTGATAGAAGCCCCTTGTAACGGTTGTCCCAGTCCACCAGCATGATTTCGTCATAGATGTCCTGGTCAGGCCTTGACAATGCCCTGTCTATGGCGATGTCAAGCTTTTCGTCTTCTCTCATAATGAGGGGATTTGTGTCCGCAATAGCAATGATGGGCTTTTTGCCGAAAAGTTCAAACCCGAACCTTCGGAACAATGTAAACAGGAGCTTGGGCCTTGTAACGAGCCCCACAGGTCTTCCATCATCAACCAGAGCTACGGCGTCAAGGGTGGTAGATTGGTAAAACCTGTCTGCCACGTGGCCGGTAAGCGTGGTCGGAGAGAGCCATTCTTTTGATGTAATAAGGCTTCCGATAGGTTGCGAATCGGTCTGTAATGGTTCCATATCTTTCTCCGGCAAAGTCCCCGTGTATTGGGAATTTATTCTTGTTCTTCCCCCGCCCGATCTACCGGTAGCAGGGCCGCCGGGCCGCACATACCAATGGTCAGGTCTTGAAAAATCAGTCAGCCTGTCAAACCAGCTCCAATCGCCCCTTCGTAAATCCCCCTTTGCCCACTTTGTAAAGGGGGGTAATGGTTAAGAGTTTTTCCGCGAAAAAGGATAAGAGCCTATCCTTTATCTCATCCCGCACATGGCGGAATTCATACATAATCTCCTCTTCGCTGCCAATAGCGCCTGCCGGGTCCGAAAAGCCTATATGGGTTATCTCCACCCCGCCGAAAAAGTAGGGACATGTCTCATGAGCGCTGTCGCACAGGGTGATGACGTAATCGAAGGTTTGATCTTGAAATTCAGACATCTCTTTTGAGCGATGTCCGGAGATGTCTATCCGTATCTCCTTCATGACTGCGATCGCACGGGGATTGACGTAAGTCGCCCTGGTCCCTGCTGAAAAGGCCTCTATCCTGTCTCCCAGGAAGTGGTTTACAATCCCCTCAGCCATCTGGGAACGGCATGAGTTTGCGGTGCAAAGGAATAGTACTCGTTTTTTCATCTTATGCTCAATTCAGCGAAATATTTATTCACTGGTCCTCTTGAGAAGAGCAAGCCTTTCCAGGACTATTTCTATTATCCTGAAAGTCTTAGCGACAACTTGTTTCGGGAACCTTCCTGGTCTCGTCAGGCGATACCTCCACACCAGCAGGCCGTTTCTGATCCTGTCATCTGCCATATTTCTAAATATCTGTCTATATCTTTTTAACATCGATTCTCTTCCGCACAGCCTCACGGAGCGAATCCATTGTCGGGCATAGCTCCGCAAGATTCTTTCTGCTCAAAAAGGTCATATTCTCTGTCTCAGGGCCGGGAAGGGGAGGGCGGCAGGCTATCATTGGCAAACCCTTTACCAGGCATTCTGCTACCGTAGCCCCTCCCGGCTTTGTAATGCAGAGATCACTTATATCCATCAGCTCGTACATATTCTCAATATAGCCAAATACAAAGAGACGAGGATAGTTTTGTTTTAACAGGTCGAGCCTCTGCCTCAGCTTTTCATTTCTGCCTGTCACTATGAGGCACTGAACTGGAAACTCCTTTAAGACCTTGACAACATCTTCTATCCTCCCCAGCCCCTCTCCGCCTCCCAGGACAAGCACTGTATAAGTTTCAGGTTTCAGGTCCGGATCAATTTTCCTGCAGAGCTCTTTTCTGTTCCCCTTTCTGTGAAAAACCTGTCTTACAGGAAAGGGCTTCACCACTATAGTCATTTCCGGTACGCCGTTCAGTATCATCCTCTCTCTCAGTTCTTCAGTGGCCACAGAAAAGCAGTCCAGGCGGCAGGTGTTCCAGTATGTGTCGTCAAGGAAATCGGTCAGGACTCCATGAACGGCCTTTATTGATGGGTATCTCGCTTTTAATTCGGATGAAGCCATGGCGCAGAAGACATGCGTGGATATGATCAGGTCCGGCGAAAAGTTGTTGACAAACTTTTCCATCTTCTTTAGATAAGGCCTGAAGAGAAGATTCGAGAACCATTTATATTCGGCAAACCTTTGATAAAAGAAGTGGTACGCGCCAGGTGTAAATCTGATTGTTGAAAAATAGAAGGCGCTCCTTAGTTTGTCTCTCAGCCCTCCGTCATAACTCAAAAAATCCACAACCCGGACATCCGCGCCTGGGAAGTCACGACAGACAGATTCAGCCAGTGCCTCTGCCGCCATATTGTGGCCTGAACCGTAGCCGATGGTCGCGATCAATATTTTTTTATACATCTACCCGATCACCCATATCAGGGTGCTGGACACCCCTATCCCTATGAGGCCCCCGACGATGACATCGGTCGGATAATGGAGCGACAGAAAGACCCTGGAGATGGCAATTAGGGACGCCATGACGAAAAGCGGAATAAACAGTAGCGGGAAGAACCAGGCCGCTGCCGTTGCAATGGCAAAGGCGTTTATTGAATGACCGGATGGGAATGAGTATTCATCAGGCGGTGGAAGGATAAACTCCATGTCTACGTAAGTCTCAAAGGGCCTCTTTCTTGTAGTGCTGTGCTTGATGGCCTTAAATACCGCCACGCACAGGATGACCGATATGATTCCTATTAATACAGCTTTCTGCCCGTCACTGCCCCCAAATATGAGCAAAGACAGGCTCAGGAAGAGCCATATTGGGCCGTCCCCCAGCTTGCTTGAAATGACCATCAGGTCGCTTAGCCACCGGTGCGACTTGAGGTCCCCCAGACGGTAACTTATGAGAGAGTCGTATTTATATATTGTTTCCATAATTACTGCCATATATTCCTCCTTAACTATTCGGGGACAGTCCCTATTCTACGACTTCGCTGCGCTTCGTCCGTAAATTGGGACAGTCCCCATCTTTCGGAAGGATTACTGTTATGCCTTCCTCTGCTGTTGAAAACTCAGCGGGCAACTGCCCCACCACATCCCCGTCAGCCTGTATGTAAGTCTTTCCTTTTGATGTTATCTTTAGACTCTTTACCGTGTGATATTCAACATCAGGGTACGTCAGATGCCTGTTTCGCATGACGCCCCATGTATACCTAAGTATGTTCCCGAACCCCTTGCTCTTGAATATGCATACATCCAGATCATTTCGTTCCATATCCGCAAAGGGGGTTATAGATATGGTCCCGCCATAATATTTCATATTCCCAACTACTGTCCCGTAACCATTGATCTTCTTGCCGCTGTCAAGCTCTATCTCCAGAGGGGAGGACCGATAGGTCAACCCCCTCCCTAGTGCGGTCAGGAGATAAGACAGCCTTCCTGAGAGCCGCTTGAGCCTGACATCAAGGCCGTAAACCACATATGCATCAAACCCGACGCCCCCCATCAGGAGAAAATAGCGGCCGTTGACCCTTCCAAGGTTTAGCTTTCTTGGCAAACCTTCAAGAATGATGTTGCAGGCCCCTACAGGGTCCATAGGGATGCCAGTTTCAAGGGCGAATACGTTGACAGTCCCCAGAGGGATGACGCCAAGCGGAATGTCCGAGCCTGCAAGACCGTTTATGATCTCATTTATGGTCCCGTCCCCGCCTGCGCCTACCACAATATCAACATTTTGGCAGCGAGCATCCCTTGCTGCCTGAAGGGCATCCCCCCTCTTGCTTGTCTCATAGAGGTGGACCGTTGCGCCTCTTAGTCTCAAATATGCCCTGACCTGCAGGATGATGTCCTTACCGCCTCGTCCTGCAGTAGGGTTTGCAATAAGTTTAATAACCATAAGAAACCGATTCCATTACCCTGGAAATCGTCCGGCTCCTGAACTCGTTCCGAAAGAGATGGGCCAGGAGTATAGGGCAATTGGAGTGGTCCTCTGACTCGCAGTATTTCACCAGGTCAGAGAGATCTGGAGTCAGCTGGCCCAAAGAGGCCTGACAAAAAGATTTGTGTTCTTTATGCCCAAGATATATACAGGTCATCTACATTACCTTCTGATTTGGAATTATATATGATGAGATTTTAACAGGCAGATGTTACGGAATAGTTACAGGGAAATTAAGATTTGGTTACAATTCGCATGTTTTTTATAGATCGAACTTCTATACCCTGTCTTTGTGGATATGGAAGGTGATGGTGGAGCCTGTGATAGTGCTGCGGCCGGTATGGATAAAGACAGCCATCCATAAGATTATCAGGGAGTATAAAACTGGCGGCGTCAATGAGGCGAGGCCGAGGGTTACGCTTTCCGTCCCCGAAACCCGTGAATTGAACAAAAGGGATACAGCAGCAGCCAATATGATGGAGATTATCGCCATGATCTGGTACGAGGAAATCTGTCTTTCCCCCCTGTAATCGGCCCTCAATATCTCTGAGAATGTCCTCCATCCCTGGGTTACGGCGATGGTCAGCATAAAGGCGAGTGTAAAATGAGACATCAGGAACAGAAGAGTAGCGGCTATGCCTGTAACACAGTAAAGCAGCGCGGTAATTGCCTGAATGGGAACGACTTTGACTCCGTCCAAGCCTCTTTCGTATGCGATCTTCTTGGTTTTACCGATAAAAATAAAGGAGTATCTGCCGAAGCACCTTTGAAATAGCGGATGCGTATCGGCCAGTGCCCTTCCATAACAGCAGCCAAAGCTGATGCATGCGAGGCGTCCTGTCCCTTCTCCGAGTGTGTACGATATGGCAATGGCAGTCATGGCCGGAACTATAGGGATATTGCTGTTTAAGATACGGTTTATAAGGAGGATGGCTGCGGGGGCCATTATTATGCCCACGAAAGATGCCCCTCCGACCGTAAATGTATGCCTCTTTTTCTCCACAATAATTGCCACTATCCTTGATGCAGGCACACAGATCAAAAGTATGGAGAGCGTCATAATCGCAGTTCCTTCAAGCGGGACATGAATGGCCTCCATAAGGACCAGGAACACGGCCACCGCAATAACATAGGCATTTGCCGTCAGCAGGCCGTAGTACGTGAGATTAATTCCTCTCCATTCGCCTGATATGTTCTTGGATACAGGCAGTGAAGCTATAATCTGCCACTCCTCTCCAGGCAGCGTACGGAACCCCCATCTGAGGAGGAGCAACAGCATCAATGCAAGCGTTGAAACAAAGATCATTTCATTTGACATAACCTCTCCTTATATATTTGTCCCGAAAATAGCCGTTCTTTTGTAGGGGAGGGGCTTGTCCCCTCCAGATTATTCGGGCGGTCGCAAGGGACCACCCCTACGGAGCTTCAAGATTTTTTTGCTATTGACGAACGCACCTTGACGTCGGTCTCTACGAGTGGAACCCCAAACCCTTTTGAGAAGCGGCTTTGCACGTCCTGACGTCTCATGTTCCCGACAATGTCTTCATCAAAACGAACACATCCTTTCTGAAATATCAGCAGATCTGTACTGCTGCCAGGACGGTACAGGCTCTTGGGCTGCCCCTTTTTAAGAAACATGCCGGGGACCACAGGTTGCGGAGATTCATACCGTTCCCCGGAATAGCACTGGATTATCTCCCCTATCATAAGGGCCACTACTTCGATCATTGCCACCAACCCGATCCCAGTCCCCCCTGGGACATCGGTATCCATTACAGTGACAATCCTCTTGTTCTTTGAATAAGGAGTCACTACCTTCACAACCGCACCGGGGTTGCACGCATGATATGTCCCGTCTATCTCGTATATATCCCTGACCAGGCCGTCAACGGGAATATGGTTGTAATGATATTGTTCCGGCGTCAGGCGGAACAGGGCGAAATCGCCTTCTTTAAACGCCTCAAGCCACTCTTCTTTGTTGCGCCCCAACAGTTCCTCATAAACAAAGAACTTGTCCTTTAAGAATAAGGACAGGCCGTCAAAGGAGCCCACCAGGACCTTTGAATCCGCTGGAGAAACGATTACAGAGCGGTCATCCGGCATGGGACGGCAATCCCAGTATCGTATCTTTCTTTCAAAGAAATGTCTTGGTGTTTTGAGGATTTCCGGGCTGTCCAGGCATTCATTCAGGTCAATCCCAGGGGTACTCAGCAACCATTTGGTAAATCCTGCTCCTGAACCCGGATAATCTCCGTAATTAATGAGTCCAATCAGGTCGGACGCCCAGGCGCTGGTCAGTCCCCTGAAGAGCGCAGGCATCTTCTCCCTTACTGAGGAATAAAGGAAGCTGACGGGTCCGTCCTTATACAGCGGCTCTGTACATATCCTGTTCGTACTGCGTTCTAAATACTGATGTTTTATCGTAAACATAGTTTTCCTTGTCCATTATTTTCTCATATTGGCAGGCATCGTGATCGACGGAGGCAATGATTATACATATGAGCCTGATTATCTCTTCTATCGGCGCCGTCTCATCAAGTACCGCTTCCCGCATCCTGTCGAGAAACCTCTTAGGGTCTTCTCCCCCAAGTATTTTACCAAGCGCCGCCAGATGATCTGAACTCCCCTCTTTGAATAAGCTCTGAAGGTCTTCCTTAAGCATCATGAAGGATTCGGCGATATGAAGCTTCCTGAGGTCTTCCCTGTAATATCTCTCAGCTGAAAGATTGAACTCCTCAGCCTCAATGTTCATGGGAGAGCGGGTGTTTAATTTCCCCATGATTCCGCTGGTCAACTTAGCTGAAACTGAATATTTCCGGGGATCGAATATCCGCTCCTTCAGGTCTGCCACGGTCTCCTGCAAGTTCAGCATTTCTATCAGGTCTGCCGCATCTTCCTGTAGAATGCTTACTAATGTCTTACGGTACTGATCAATGCAGATACGCAGATATCCGGGGTATCTGCGGCTATGCCGCACCGCTTTGGTCTTCTCCACTATCCTCTTGAGGAAAAGGTTGCCGGTGTCGCTCTTCACAAAAAAGGTGGGTATGTCTGTGGCTGCACAGAAGAATATCTGGCGGCGCTCACTTTCAACAGCCGGGTCATCAGGTATGTGCGAGTGAGTGAGCTTTCCCTCCGCCATATATTTGAATGCCAATGCATTCAAAAGGTTTTGCAGGTTGGCGGCCTTCCCCATATCTTCCTCGATACTGGAGAAAAGACTGTAATAGCGCCCCTCAAAGCCGGAAAACCCCATCTTTTCAAACTCCCTGAGCTTGTAGAGCAGATAAAGGGACATCTTGGAATCAAATATCCCCAGGTCAGCCAGGTCTTTTTTCAGGCGCAAATCGTTGCCGGGAGAGCCGTCAAGGGCGTTGCACTGATCTGTACTCATAAGAGATACAAGGTAATCGATAAGGCGCATATCAGGGACAAAATCCCCTCTGAGCCCCAATATATTCCTGATCGGGTTATCCAGCCATACCGGCCCGAACGGACTAATTGTCTGTCCCATGAATCTCAACCGTGCCTTGCTCTTCCATTTGCGCCAGATCATCCTGAGGTGTGTATAGTCAAGTTCATGAGGGAGGAACCCCAAGGCCTTTTCCGGGCGAAAGT
Organism: Desulfuromonadales bacterium; assembly: GCA_919902985.1. Lineage (GTDB taxonomy): Bacteria > Desulfobacterota > JAENJC01 > JAENJC01 > JAENJC01 > JAENJC01. The sequence goes on from CAKKSC010000021.1 coordinate 75,544, forward strand.
CCGTAAAGTCGAGACGGTGAGGCGCTGCGCTGTATGTCCCTACGAATAAGGGCAGGAAATGCTCCACCATCTTGATTGACAGGTCGCCAAGGTACTTTTCGTGCGCCGCTGTAAACCCGGATGACTTGTCCTGGAGGTGATCCGACAATCTGATGCTCCCAAGGCTTATGTGCGTGCCGTTATTGGCAAGGCTGATGTTTGAAGTATTCGGCAATACAACCAGGTTGTTAGTGATGATCTCAGCGTCCCTAAGTTTGGCGACGCCGTTTAGCTGGCTTCTACTCAGGACCTGGTGACAGAGGTGCATATAGTTGTACTTTTCCTCCCCCCTGTCCCACCCTGAAAGGCAGGGGTTCATGAACAACTCTCTGTAAAAGGAGTCTGAGATGATCCCGTTCAACTGTTTCTGCCTGACCGGCGGAAGGGAGGAAAAATATACCTTTACCTTCTGTCCGTTTTCTCTGAGCATGAATTTGTTGTTTGCGTAGGCAGTTAGAAGCTGTGTAAGGAGGAACCTCTTTGAGCTTTCCTTTGCAACAGCCCTTCCCATGCCTGTTGCAGACCTCAGAGGCACGACATAAAAGGAGAATGTCTCCGGGGATGTGTTGTCGTTGAGAAAGTGGTCAAGCAGCCGCTCCCCCCTGTGTAAGACGAGTCCGGGACTGCTTCCCTGTGAGGCCATTGCATCGGCCAGGGAAAGTTTTAGAAGATAGCTGACAGGGATGCGGATAAACTCCCTGCCATGTTCATAGAGGAAAAACCTGTCCTTGTCGCTCCTGGAACTGCTGAAAGGATTTTTCTTGTCGGCTCGGAGGTCCGAGATGAAGAGGTTGTAGACCTGCCGTGACAGGGTCTCCCTTGGGAATCTGACCCAACTGTTTTCCCATACATTGTCGGCGTTATCGTTGAGGAACCTCTCAAGCTCTGAAATCACTTTTTTGGGCGCCACGCCGGATGAGGCCCTCCTGATGATGTTCCTGAAGTAGTTGGACTCCCTTATAGTCAGGGGGAGGTCGACGTTGTCGGCTGTGCCTTCAACCGCAACCTGAAGCTCGTTTTCAGAACCGGAGGTAGTGTCGTTCAGGGAAAAGGGGAGCGCCTCGACAGGCAGCCGGGATGTCCCAAGATCAATCCCGAGCAGTTCAAGCATCTTCCTTGGGTCATCTGGCAGGCTTCCGCTTCTCCCCCAGTCATATGATAGCCGGTCATTCGTAAGCGCCATAAGCCTGCTCATATTTCTTCCTCATTGGATATCTGTGGTTATAGTCAATAGCAAACTTGCGTAAACAATATCTTCACTTAAGACCGGCCATAAGTTTGCAGCTTCGATATAAAAACTTTCTGATGGCAGTCTATGGCCTTTTCGCCTCGTTCGGCAGTGGGGTTTGCAATGACCTTGGTCCTCACACTGGCAACTATAAATACTTTATGTTACAGGGATGTTAAGGTTGTGTTAAGAATTGGTTAATTTTTTGGGGAGAGAGATGGTTTACCCGTTAAGACCTTCAATAAAGCCCATCACCTCTTCATTTGAAGCCATATCGGAGATCATGGAGTCGATGAACTTCATGATGTCTATCTCACTGGGCTTATAAAGGAGTGTAAGGCTTCCTGTCATAGGGTTAGTCTGGATGTCTATTATTGACGGGGGGAATGTGACAAAGGAAAAGTTTCTGATGACCTCTGGGATATCTTCGACCTTGACGGAGGAAAGTCTCTTAATAAAGGGGACATCAAGTCTAATGCGTCCAGGGATATGATGGGCAACTTTGTAGGTAATCATCTGGCTATCCTATTTGTCTGAAATGAAGTCTTGCTGTCAGAACGTATTTTACCTTTCTGGGGACGAGTATGGGAAGATAGTCCTTAACCTTTGCCCCTTTCCTGGTCTTATCTAAGGCAACTTCATAGAGGAGTGCGACGTCGTCAAAAGGTATCCCCGTATCGTTGGCGATTGACTCAATATTATGAAGATGCTGCTTTTTTTCCTTTTCGTTGCCATAGAGTGCGGTTTTGTCCATAGAGATGCCCTTTTTATATAAGAATGATCGTAACAATGACGAAATCTACCAGCTTATCCCTCTTCATAAATCTCAACATAGACATCATGGAAACCGAACTTGCTCTCCAATCTTTTCTTCAAGGCCTTTATCTCATCCCTGCTGCAAACCTGCCCATCTGTCCTTACCCTTGCAGCCATTATTGTCTTTTCTGGGGTTAATACCCAGACACGCAGGTCTTTCACCTGCTTTATGCAGTCAAGACCGTTCCCTATAAATCTTCTTACTCCCTCAATGTCCATCCCGACAGGAGTCCCCTCCATGAGTATCCCAATGCTGCCTTTCAATAAACTGTATATTGGATATGCCACCAGGAGACCTATAAAGATACTTGTTACTGCATCCATCACGTAAAGACCGGTGAGTTGAATTATCACTGAGGATACGATGACTCCCACGGAACCCAGGGCATCATTCAGAATGAGGATATAAGCCCCTTTTATGTTTATATCCCCGGAGCTTTTGTAGAGTTTGAGCAAGCCAAAACCGTTTACCAGAAGACCGAGAAGCGCTATGTAAAACACCTTCCCTGCATCCAATGCTTGGGGATTTCTTATCCTGTTGTAGGAATCGACCAGAACAAAAAAAAGCACAAAACCCACCAGCATTCCGTTAAAGAGCCCGGACAGGACCTTGGCCCTTTCATAGCCGAATGTATTGTTATTGTCCGCAGGCCTTTTGCTGAGTTTCGCGACATAAAGGACTATCAACTGGCCTGTTATGTTAATCGCCATGAATGACGCGTCTGTAAGCAGGGCAAGACTGTTATAATAGAGCCCTCCAAGCAGTTCTATAAAAAAGTAACCTATTGTTAATATAAAGACAGTGCCCAGGTTGTAGGTCATTGTTTGCTCCGAAAATAGTTTTTTAACCACCCCACCGAACCTCCCCTTACCAAGGGGAGGAATTAAATATTCCCCTCCTTGGCAAGGAGGGGCTAGGAAGGTGGTTCTAAAGCATCCCTGCCTTATCCGTAAGTTCCCACGGAAGCCCTATATCCATCCTCCCCACATGGCCATAGGCAGCCAGTTTTCTGTAAAAGCCCCCCTTATTGCTGGATGGCAAGTGCCTGAGATTGAATTGTCTTATTATTCCGGCAGGCCGAAAGTCGAAATGTCTTTCAATCCGAGAGGCTATTTCTTTATCCGGCATCTTCCCTGTTCCGAAGGTCTCAACTTGAATGCTTACGGGCCTTGAAAGGCCGATAGAATAGCTTAACATTACTTCACATTCGTCAGCCAGCCGGGCTGCCACAACATTCTTGGCGGCATAACGGGCTGCATAGGCCCCGATCCTGTCGATACGCGATGGATCCTTGCCGCTCAAGGCTGCTCCGCTGTGTCTTGAATATTCTCCGTAAGTGTCTATGGCGTTCTTCCTTCCGGTCAGGCCCGAATGGATCGCAGGTCCTCCCAGGATAAAAGGCCCGTCGGGGTTGACGAATATCCTTGTATCGTTATCCGGTTTTATCTCTTCATCCTGAAACACGGAGTTGATGAGTGCTTCCCTTATATCCTCCTCAAGCTTATTCAAGCCTGGCCCTCCTGATGAGGCAACTATATTCTGGCTTGCGATCACTGTTATGCTATGGATCCTGAACGGCCGCCCATCTTTATATTCAACTCCTACCTGGGTCTTGCCGTCAGGGGCAAGGTATGGAAGCGTCCTTTGAAGTCTGGCTGACGTAAGCTTCCTTGAAAGCTTGTGAGCAAGCCAGATCGGGAGCGGCATAAGGGAAGGGGTCTGGTTGCAGGCAAAGCCGAAGACCGTAACCTGGTTCTTGGCCTGGATGCGCTCAATATCATCATCGGAAAGGTTCTTCTCATCAAAAAAATCCTGTCCGTCATAAGGCTGTTCCCTGAGGCTCGTAATTATACTGCACGTCTTAGAGTTAAAGGCGTTCTGGTCATAACCTATCTGGCTTATCACCTGCCTTGCAACGTTTGAAAAATCTATAATTGCCCTTGACTCAAAGCGGGCTGCGATAAAAACAATGGCGGTAGAGAGGGCACACTCCGCAATGACCTTTGAATAAGGGTCCTGCTGGAGAAAGTGATCGACAACGGCGTCGCTGATAATGTCGCAAAGCTTGTCAGGATGCCCTTCTGTTACCGACTCGGATGTAAACATAAAGTCCTGTTTCATTGTTTCACCTCGCTTTTTGTCGCCTCATTTACCACCAGCGGAAGAAATGCGCTCCCCCCGATAACAAGACCGTCAACAATGCTTAACGGAGCAATTCCAAGGAGACCTCGCAACCCCGGCACTACAAGGGTCAATCCCTGCAATGCAAAGGAACCGGCCAGGGCGGCGTTCAGATAGCCGTTGGACTGCATGCCCGATCCGGGGGCACTATCGAAGATCCCATGTGTCTCCGACCTGCAGCTTAACGCATGAAGAAGCTGTCCGGAGGTCAGACTCATAAATGCCATGGTGCTTGCCTGCGGCCCAATTCCATACCTCATAATGCCGTATCCATATGCGCTGAGGGCCCCGGCTGAAAGCACTGAGGACTCGAAGAAAATCCGCTTGAAATCAGAACTCTTTACAATCGGCTCATCGGGGTCCCTTGGGGGGCGTGTAAGAACGTCCGGTTCCGGCGGCTCCATTGCCAGGGCAAGGCCTGGCGCTATATCGGACATGATATTGATCCATAAGAGCTGAATTGCGCTCAACGGCTCTCCAAAGCCTCCGGCGATAGATGTGAACATGACCGTTATCTCACTGATATTCGTGGAAAGAAGGAAATGGACAGACTTCCTTATGTTGTGGTAGATGGTCCTCCCCTGACTTATGGCAATGATCATGGTTTCAAGGTTGTCATCCTCAATCACGACATCCGCAACCTCGCGGGCTACATCGGTTCCGGTCTGCCCCATGGCTATCCCCACGTCTGCTGCTTTCAAAGCCGGGCCGTCGTTAATCCCGTCACCCGTCATGGCGACAACCTTGCCGGCCCTTTGAAAGGACTGGACTATCTGGAGCTTATGGGCCGGACTGACCCTGGAGAAGACCCGGACCCTCTCGCACAGGGCCGTCAACACCTTGGGATCCATTTCTTTCAGGTGGGAAGAGTCAAGTATCTCAAGCTGCTCCTCCATGCTGAGATTCAACTCTTTCCCGATAGAGTAGGCGGTGGGGCTCTGGTCGCCGGTGATCATGACCGTATCAATACCTGCTGCATGGAATTTGCCTATCAGTTCTTTAACGCCTTTACGGACAGGGTCTGCCATGCCTACAAGGCCCAGCCATATAAGGTCGTATGAGGTCGAGAGGTCGAGAGGTTGAGAGGTTGAGAACTCCTCATCATCACAGATTCTCAACTTCTCATCTTCTGAATGAGTATAAGCCATGCCGAGAACCCGCAATGCATCCCCTGCCATGCGCTCATTCACAGTCTCTATAGAGAAACGGTCGTTGTCGGTCAAAGGAAGTTTTTGGCCGTCTTTTATAAACCAGTTACATTGAGAGAGCACCTCATTGGGGCTCCCCTTTACCGCCGCCAAAAGTCTCTGTCCACCTGTCCCTTCTGCTGATGCATGATAGGAAACCATGTAGTTGCGGTTTTCGGAGCGGTGGACCATCCTGGTCAGCGGAAATTTCTTCCTTAGGCGGTCTATATCAACGCCGGTGCTGATTGCCATATGCAGCAGCGCATTCTCGGTAGACGAACCGTTCAGGATGTATTCTCCATCGTTCATGGTTACCTCACTCTCATTGCACAGTACTGATATATGAATTAACCTGAGCAATTCGTCGTTGGAGTAAGGATTTACGATGCCGTTTCCGGAAACAAAATTATTTTCAGAGATCCTTATATGTTTCATTCCGGTGTGTATTGCAACAACCGACATCCTGTTCATGGTAACGGTCCCTGTCTTGTCAAGGCAGATGGTCTGGACCGCACCCAGCGCCTCCACAGCGTCAAGATGCCTTATCAGGACGTTGTGTCTGCGCATCTTTCGAATGCCTAAAGCCAGGGTGGTTGTTGCGACCGTTGGAAGACCTTCCGGAACTGCGGCAACGGCCAGGGATATGGCAGACTTAAACATATGAAGAAAACCGTATCCTCTAAGAATGCCTGCAATGAATACTATGCCGCACACACCGCCGCAGATAAGCACTATTTGAGTGCCTATAGTATCAAGTTGTTTTTCCATGGGAGTTTGAGGAGGCCTTGTCCCGCCGACCAGGATTTGAATCATCCCTATCTCTGTATATCTGCCGGTGGCAATAATCACAGCCAGCCCCTGTCCGCCGGTAACGAGGGTCCCCATGTAGACGATGTTCGTCCTGTCCGCAAGAGGGATATTCTCGTCGGATGCAATAATTTCAGCCGTCTTGATAGCAGGCATACTTTCGCCTGTGAGGGCCGATTCGTCGACGCTTAAGTGTGTGGCCTCTATAAGTCTGGCATCTGCTGCCACATAACTTCCAGGTCTAAGGACAATAATGTCGCCAGGCACAAGTTTACCGGCATTTATATTAGTGTAAAGGCCGTCTCTTATAACAATGGCTGACGGTCTGACAAGGCTCTTAAGGGAATGGATCGTCCTTTCCGTCTGCATTTCGGTAAAATACCCTATGGCCGCATTTATGCCTACTACACCAATTATAACCGCCGCATCAGCCACTCCTCCGGTAAAAATGGATATGCCAGCGGCCACTCCCAGGAGCGCTACAGGCAAAGATTTAAACTGTTCAAACAGCACGCTGAGCCCGGAGCGCGGGACAGACTCAGGGAGAAGATTCGGGCCGAATCTTTTTGTCCTGTCACTGACCGATTCAACAGTTAATCCGTTTTTCCGGTCAGTACCCATCAGATCAAGGACCTGGGCAGTACCCATAAGGTGCCAGGCTTCTACCGGCTGTTCCTGAGCACTGTTAATCAGCTTTCTGAGGGCCGGTCTGCCTGTTATCGGGGAGAAGCCAACTAACTTTTCCCCCCCTTTAGAAAAAGGGGGAGAGGAGGGGTTTGGTGTCTCAGGATTACTATTGTTGAAATAATCAATTACTACGCTTTCAAGGAGAGATGCAATGTCATTGGATGTATTCCCGGAGTTGAAGAGGACAAGGACGTTGCCGGTCAGAGTATTAATGGCAACGTATGAAATCTCCTGCCTGTGTGAGAACCTTGCCTCTATATATTCCCTCAGGGGCTCCGAACGGTAAAGCCCTTTTACCTTATATCGAGCCCTTCCGCTTACAGCGGTGTTTATAGTCTGAACCATGACAGAACTGGTTTCCTTTCTAACTTCTACAGGAGTGACAGCTTTTACAAGACCTTATTAGTGTCTTTATCGTTTATTAATAGGATATTTGCCCTGTTTCCCTTTTACCCTGCCGGCAGCCTCAGGCTCCTCAATTTCTTCCTTTACCGGAAAGACCCTTTCTTCCAGAGTGGCTGCAGCAGCCGTCCTCGGCTCCGGCAGGGCAGCACATGCGATGTCCTTAATGCCGCCAACCACACCGACCAGTATGTCTTTAACCGACCTGACGGCTGTGTTTCCGATATCGCCGGCCGCCTCAATGGCGCTACTGACAGCGACAGCAGCCACCTGTCCCACATTTCCACCTACTTCCCTTGTTGCCTCTATGACGCCGTCAACTGTCCTTCTGGCGACCATGGCCACATCGGCCCCGATCTCAGCTGCTCCATTGACAGCGCCTTTTACCGTCTGTCCAGCAGCAGTAATCACGTCTCCGCCCACATCGCTCACACCCATTACGACCCCCTTTGCCACACTCTTGGTGCTAAGGGTGAGCCCTGTGCCTACCTCCTCAGTTGCGGCTATTGCCCCCTTAATGACATCTTTTGTAATGTTTACGGTTTCGCCCGCCACGTCGCCTGTTGTCCGCAGGGCATTGGAAACAGTGGCCCTCACAAGGCCCACGATCTCCGCCTGGATTTCATTTATTCCTTTCAGGCTTCCTACGATACCTTCCTTAACCGAGTTGCCTGTGCTGCTTAATCCTACTTTGATTGTTGTCCCGCTTGTTTCTGTTGTTTCGGTGATCATTTTATTCCTCCTTTGAATTTTTACCACAAAGCCTTGCGGGTTAATTTTTATGCTCCTTTGAGAAAGATGTTCATCCCGTACCAGATAGCTGTATACCAGGGGATTGAAGCCGCGTTTCCAATACTGATCTGGTATAGACCCGCAGCCAAAAGTATTAGAAAGGCCAGGGTTGAGATATCCAGTTCATGGCCTGTTAACCTTTTAACCTGCGTATTGAAGTCATTGAAAGTAGTTTTTATCCCTGCAGCCACAGTAGGGGTCTGATTTGCTCCGTTAAGCCTGAAGAGCTTATTGGTTTCAGCAATTTTCATTACCGATGTAGAGTTTCCTGAATGGATTATCAGTATACTCCCGGTCAGTGGATTGACCTCTGTCCGGTCTATTCCCTTATGTTGCTGCAATAAGGCGTTGGCGTTCTTAAAGTAACTATCATCGCCCTTTTTGGATGGAATTTTTACCCGTATTCTTCCAGAGGTCTGATGGCTGAGGTACGCATCAGGCAGCATTAACAGCGCCCTCCTGAGCGATGCCGGCTGTTTGCACGACCTCCTGCTGGGGCTCGGCCAGCTCGGATTTCGACTCGGCAATAAGGTCTTCGACTACCTCCTGCATCTCGGCCATTACCTCTTTTCCTTTTTCAAAGACGATGAGTCCCCCCTTGATTGCGCCCTTGGCCAGGGGCTTTGCGACCGCTGCCGCAATAGGTATAACGATAGGCGCCAGTATTGCAGCGCCCAGACCTATTACAAGCATAGGTACGATGTTGCTCCCTTTTAGAACGCCTGTGATGTCATCAAACAGTGCCATTTGTCCTTTACCTCCTGATTTGAAATAGGCTATATGAGTATAGCCAAATATGATAAAGCGCTTCCTTCAAATGCCTTCTCTACAAATGTCCCGAAAAGGGCTTTTTTAACGACATGTCCTGCCTTTGTAACAGCAGAGTGTATATACTGGTCGTTTGTTATGGCCCTTGAAGGATCAAAATAGCTGGCCCTTCTGAGAACGCCTAATATCTCCCTGGAATGAACAGTCCTTGGATCATAGTTGATTACAATGCTTCCAGTAATAATATTAATTTCGGTAGACAATATTCCCTTGATTTGCCGGAGCAGACCCCCAACCTCCTCAGCTATCCAACCTTTCCCTTTAATCGCTGGATTTTTAACCCTTAATCTACCAGGGACATCGTGAATATAATGATCCATCCAACTCACCTCCACTTTTTTATTTAAAAGCAAAGTCGTTATATCTTTGTCCGTGATTTAAGCCATGCACCATGAGTAGTGGACAGCGGTGATGCTCTTCGGTTTTGCAGTACCTTTCAAGTTCAAAGGCGCTTGGAGTCATATGAAATGTAGAGGCATTACACATCTTATTTTTTTTGATAGTTCCTAAATACGGGCAATCGCCTATTTCACTTGGCTTCATAAAAACCCCCTCATTTTGATCTGCTACACTTTAAACTATAAATATTACAAGATTGTGACAGTTGCATTAAGATTTGGTTACAGTTGAGCCTTTCTGAACGATACTGTAAAGGTGCTTCCGACTCCCTCTTTGCTTTTTACCGAGATACTGCCGCCCATTGCATCCATAAGCAATCCGACAATATAAAGGCCCAGTCCGGTCCCTTGTGCCCGTTCGCTGCCTTTAGCACGAAAAAACTTTTCAAATATCTTTGGCAATTCATCCTCAAAGATTCCGTATCCTGTATCCTTGACAGAGACCTCAATGCCGTTGGATATATTGTTGGTATATATCCAGATATTCCCATTTTTCCTGTTATATTTAACGGCATTGGATAAGAGGTTTATCAGTACCTGTCTTATCGCAACGGTATTACCGCCGACCACACAGGGCTGGTCGTTTATGAGATGGATATCTATCTCCTTACTCACCGTATTGGCACTGACTGTGTTTATTGCCCAGTTAAGCTGCTCGGAAATGTCGACATTTTCCAAAGGAAATAAACCATCGCCTTTCTCAAGTTTAGACAAGAGAAAGGCATCGTTTAAAAGGCTGTCCATATGGTTGGCGCTGGAATTTACGTAATACAGGTATTTGCCGTTATCTCCATTCTCCATTGCCAGCTTGCTGAAGCCTCCAACAGTAGTAAGAGAGTTTTTCAGCTCATGGACCAGATATTGAAGGGAGTCATGCCCTTCTTTCTCTTTTCTTTTAAGGGTTTTTATAGTCTTTTCTTTTTCCAGAAGCCTCTTTACCCTGAGCATCAGTTCCTTTACTGAAAACGGCTTCGAAAGGTAATCATCAGCGCCAATGGTTAGACCCTTAATCTGTTCCTCCTTTGTAGACAGGGCAGTGAGCATGATTATAGGTATAGTCATACCTTTAGAACGCAAGGCTTCACAAGTTTCCCATCCGTTAAGACCTGGGAGCATTATGTCCAAAAGTATGAGATCGAGGTTATGCGTCTGTAAAGCAATTATAGCCTCTTCCCCGTTTTGGGCAGTCACGGTGCTGTACCCTTCCTTGTGGAGGTTGTACCTGAGCAGCTCAATAGTGTCCTTTGTGTCCTCAACGATTAAGACCGTTTCATTCATCTCGGCATCCAGTGGAATATGGCTGTCACTATCCCGACAACTGTAATGGCTGCCAGAAACATTTCTATTACCTTCTGTGATTCGTCGTTAAACATCTTCCCCTCCTTTTTGTTTCCGAAAATAATACCCGCCGTTTTGTAGGGGAGGGGCTTGTCCCCTCCAGTTGCGGGGGGGCACAAGGGACCGCCCCTACATGGATGTTTCAATTATTTTACCTGGAGACCTTGTAATAGCCATGAGTCTCAACCCTCCAAGCGCTGTAATCAAAAGGGACATGGCAATCAGTTCCTGCCACTCAAGTCTGTGTTGATAGAGCGCTATCATTAGTTCCCTCATGATAAAGACCAGGGTCATGTCTGCGATAAGGGTTATCCTGACCCTGTGGAGCTCAAAGTATTCCAGGAGTCCCTTGAAAAGCTCCAGGACAACAATCATCCCAAGGATGTCCGAGACCAGCGTATTAAACCCGACCTCTATGCTTGCACTGAATATCTTTCCCATGTCGAGAAAAATCCTGGCAGTGCCGATCACGAGGGCAAGGATGACAAACAGGGTAAGTGTCTTGAACACAGTATCTGTTGCGACCTGCGAGGCCTTCTTAAAATCAACATTTATCATACGTTTATCTCCTTTTTATGATTTCAGATGGAGTTTAACAAAGGATTGTTACGGGTTTATGACGGATAGGTTAAGATTTAGTTACAATTTTAATTAAAAGGATTTTCTGTGTTATGATGAAATACAAAGGGGATATGAAATGGTCAAGATTGAAGGGCGGCAGTCGTTTCAATGAATGGCGATGCCTTGATAAGTCCGGTTCCCCGGACTGGGACAAGATAATAGAAGACCTTGCTGCTGAGATCAAGACCCGTCACTATTCCCGGAAGACCCTAAAGACTTATGCGGACTGGTGCCGAAAGTTTCAGAAATTCCTGAAAAACAAGCCTACAGAGGCATTGACATCGGATGATGTGAAGGCATATCTCACCTATCTTGCCGTGAAGCGCAAGGTTGCCGCATCTACTCAGAACCAGGCTTTCAATGCTCTATTGTTTTTATACCGGCATATCCTGAAGCAGGATTTTGGCGTCCACAAGGACATCCCACGCGCCAAGAGATCGAGATATATTCCGGTGGTGCTATCGCGTCAGGAGATTGAGGCCGTGCTGAATCATCTCGATCATCCTTACAGCCTTGCGGTTAAGCTGCTGTATGGTTGCGGACTCCGTCTTTTTGAATGTGTGAACCTGAGGGTGAAGGATTTTAATTTCGATGCCCGGGTACTTACAGTCCGCGGAAAAGGGAATAAAAGCAAGACCGTGCCTATCCCGAAAAAGATAGTACAGGAACTGACAGCCCAGCTTGAGGCTGTAAAAAGGCTCCACGACGAAGATTTGGCGGCGGGGTTTGACGGCGTTTTTTTAGATGACCAACTCGAAAAGAAATATCCGAGGGCCGCGAAGGAGTTTATCTGGCAATGGTTCTTCCCTCAGAAATCATTGACTCTTGTTGATGAAACTAAGGAGCGGAGACGGTATCATCTTCATGACTCACACGTCCAGCAGGCGTTGTACGAGTCGGTAAGACTGGCAAAACTCACGAAGCGGGTCACCTGTCACACCTTCCGCCACTCTTTTGCCACTCACCTATTGCAGGCCAATTACGATATCCGTACCATACAGGTGCTTCTCGGCCACAGCGATGTGCGGACGACTATGATATATACCCACTGTGTGCCAAGCAGGACTGTGAAGGAGGCGAAGAGTCCGCTGGATTTCTGAAGTTGTGATAAAGGCCCGGCAAATTTCCTTACTGACTGAAATCTCCGTTTGTAAAAAAGTTCAATTTAAAATATAATCGAAAACCGTAAATGTGCGGAGGACTTTTAAATGAACCCAAAAGTAAGAAACGCCGTTACAGACTTTGTAAAGATGGTAAAAGAAGGGGATGTGGCCTCAAAAATAGATTTTATAAGGCTCTATGGTTCAGCATTGGGCGATGAATACAAGCCGGAAAAAAGCGATGTGGATTTATTCATTGTCTCTGCCGATAAGGGTGTCTATGAAAGGATACTCGATTATCAGAATGAAGTGGGGCTCAAATACGGCATTCCTCTTTCTATTGTTTTTGATACAGAGGACGAGTTTGAGAAAGAAATGTCATACGGCTCCTCTTTTTTGAAGAATGTCATTAACAGCGGGGAGCTGCTATATGGGCGAGGCTGATGTTCAGCTAAAGATAGCTGAAAATGCTTGCTGATGCAAAGCTTCTGTATGAGCAGAAACGGTACAGGTCGGCGGCAAGCAGGGCATATTATGCCATCTTTCACGCGGCGAAGGCCTTGCTTAACCAAGTTGGTCAAAGCTGCCAGTCTCACGGTGGCGTCATAAGCAGGTTTGGGCAATATGTCGTGAATACGGGCCTTATGGATAAAGACTTTTCATAATTTTTTGGCCGCGCATATAACCTTAGAGAGAAAAGCGATTACGGACTTCTATTTGAGGGTATAGAGGAAGAGGTTGGAAGAGTGGTTTCAGATGCTGAAAAGTTTATTGACGAGGCGACAAAGGTTTTGCACCAACTGCAAAGTAAACTAAAATGAAGGTCATTGAATACATTCATGAGATGAAAGAGGCATCTCAGGCCTTGAGAGCTGAGGGTAACAAGATATCCTTTGTCCCTACAATGGGCTATCTTCACCAGGGTCATCTGAGCCTGTTGAAGAAGGGGAGAGATGTTGGTGATCTCCTTGTTATGAGCATATTTGTAAACCCTGCCCAGTTTGCCAAAGGCGAAGACTTTGAACGATATCCCAGGGATTTTGAGAGAGATAAAAAGATGTGCGAAAGCGAATCTGTAGATATCCTCTTTCTTCCTAACGCCAGAGAGATATACCCTGATGGATATCAGACATATGTTGAAGTTGAGGGGGTCACAAAAAACCTTTGTGGAACCTCAAGACCTGGGCACTTCAGGGGCGTGGCAACTGTGGTGACTAAGCTGTTTAATATCGTCAGGCCGCATTATGCGATATTCGGGGAGAAGGACTTTCAGCAGTTAGTTACGATAAAGAGGCTTGCACTCGACCTGGATATGGATGTGGATGTCATCGGGATGCCGATTGTCAGGGAGGCCGACGGCCTTGCAATGAGTTCCAGGAACAGTTATTTGGGCCAGGAAGAGAGGGCGGCAGCCGGAAGCATCTACAGGGCTATTCAGCGGTCAAAAGAGGTGTTTGATGAAGGGGAAAGGTCTGCCGGGATACTCTTGAACGAGGCCAGGAAAGTGGTGGAAATCAGTCCCCTTATCGAGCCGGAATATGTTAAACTGGTAAATATGGGGACAATGGAAGAGGTAGACAGGGTTGAGAATGAGGCCCTGCTGGCCATTGCTGTGAGGATTGGGAAGACAAGGCTGATAGATAATATTATATTACGGAAGGCGTAGGGGCGGGTTTCAAACCCGCCCCTACAATTCATGGAGGGGTAGAATTGCAAAGAATAATGCTGAAATCTAAGATACACAGGGTCACGGTGACTGACGCCAACCTTGAATACGAGGGAAGCGTAACTATTGACGAGACACTCATGAAAGAGGCGGACATTATTCCGTTTGAACAGGTTCGGATATACAACATCTCCAACGGCAACCGCTTTGAGACGTATGCTATAAAGGGGAAGAAGGGGTCGGGGACAATCTGTCTCAATGGTGCGGCTGCCAGAAAAGCCCACAGGGGGGACCTTCTTATAATTGCAACATATGTCTCTATAGAGGACAAAGAGTTAAAGGGGTTCACTCCAAAACTCGTGCTGGTTGATGATAGAAACAAGATGATAAAGAAAGGAATGAAATGAAAAGAATACCCAAACTGTTGATAATAATGCCGCTACTGCTTTCAGCATGCGCAACGCCCACGGTAAAAATGTCCCTTGTCAAGACAGAAGTTTTGACGGAGCCGGAAGGGAAGATCTCGCCGGCAAAGGCTTATCTCCATTTCACCCAGGCCGAGCTTATGCTACTGGAGGGCAACATCGACGGCGCCATTGATGAACATAAAAAGGCACTTTTTTATGATCCGAAGTCCTCATTCCTCCATAGAAGCCTGGCCGGCCTTTATGCGAGGAAAGGGACAATTGAGGATGCAATAAGGGAGGCTTCGGTTGCGGTCTCTCTGGATCCCTATTCTCTTAATGCACGGATGCTCCTGGGTGGACTCTATTCAGTGACTAAGAACAGCATCAAGGCCCTGGAAGAATATAAAACCGCCATATCTATAGATCCTGAGAAACCGGATGCTTATTTTTACATGGGAACCATATACGCGGATATAGGGGAGTTAGATAAGTCGCTGGAGATAATGAATAAACTTCTTAAAATTGACCCTAACTCACTCCTTGGCAACTACTACATAGGAAGGATATATGCTAATAAGAAACTCTTTTCCGAGGCGGAGGTTTATTTCAAAAAGGCGCTGGAAATCAAGCCCCACTTTGATTCCGCCATAGTAGACCTTGCCCTTGTATATGAGATAGAGGGTAAAATCGACAAGGCAATTGACCTGTACAAGGAGATGCTGGCATTCCAGGGTCACAATCCGAAGATTAGAGGCAAGCTTGGGGAACTTTATATAAGACAACAGAAGCTGGGAGAGGCCTTGGGAGAGTATAAGGAGATAGAGAAGTTTGAGGCGGGAAATTTAGATGCCAGGTTAAAGATAGGGCTTATCTATCTGGAGCAGGATAAGCTTAATGAGGCTATAGCTGAGTTTCAGCTTATCCTGTCGGCAAACCCTGAACTTCACAGGATAAGGTATTACCTCGCCATGGCCTATGGTGAAAAAGAGGACATGGAAAAGGCAATAGAAGAGCTAAAGAAGATACCTGAGGGTGCGGATGTCTATACAGATTCCATGATGTATCTGGCCTCATCCCTTGCCCAGAAGAAGAAGTTTGATGAGGCCATAGGTTATATAAAAGAGGTTCTCAGGATTGAGCCTGAGCTGGTGGCAGCCTGGTCGATGCTGGGGACACTCTATCAGGAGAAAAAGGATTACAAGAATTCTGTAGACGCTTTTAGAGAGACTGTAAGGCTGGAACCTCAGAATGCGGGGAACTATTTCAGCCTTGGCGCGGCATACGACAAGCTGGAGAGGTTTGATGACATGGTCTCTGCCATGAAAAAGGCCATAGAGCTTCATCCCAATCATGTCGGCGCCCTTAACTACCTGGGCTATTCATATGCTGACAGGGGGATCGAGCTGGATGAGGCAGAGGTGCTGATAAGGAAGGCCCTGGAACTCAAACCAGGGGATGGATATATCACTGACAGTTTAAGCTGGGTGCTTTTTAAAAAAGGGAGCATGAAGGAGGCCCTTGAAGCGATAAAGGAGGCGGTCCGTATTGTCCCTGATGATGCGGTAATAATTGAACATGCAGGCGACCTCTATTCAGCCATGAACGAGAAAACAGCGGCCTTGGAGTTTTATCAGAAGGCCATTGACCTTGATCCGAATAATGTGAAACTGATGGAAAAGGTCGAGAAGCTGATAAAAGAGATGGGGAAGTGAAAACAGGTCAGCTATCAGCAGTCAGTTGTCAGCAGTTGTTGTTCACTATTATTCACTCTTCACTATTCACTGTTCTCTTAATTACCGGCTGTGCCGCCAGGCAGGAGATCAAGCCTTCAAAAACACTTCCTGCAGCCGGTGAAATCATCAGGCATATAGAAGAGAGACGTGGAAAGGTATATTCCCTGAAGGGTATGGCAAATATCAAGGGAACCTATAACGGCAAGGACAGTAACTTCAAAGAGGTATTGGTCGTAAAAAGACCTTCAAAGATAAGAGCTGAGACTGTTGGCCTGTTTGGTAATCCAGTGTTTACCCTTGCCCTTGACGGACCGGCTCTCAGCATTTACAAACCCGAGGAAAACATCTTTTATAAAGGGAGTATCTCCTCCCATGAGATACGGCTTCCAATCCCTCTGAACGAGTTGGGGGGTGAGGAACTGGCCAATATCCTTCTGGGCGGTATCTCACTGATTGAATACAGTAACAATAACATCGAGTTTTCGGAAGCCAAAAATAGTTATATACTCACCCTACGGTCACCGGATGGATTCAAGAAACAGATTATCACAACAGACACCAGGAACCTGCGGCTCAAGAAGAGCGAGACAATAGATGATGAAAGGAGAATGACATTATCCGCCACATTCGACAACTATCAGGATATTGGCAGTCTCTCTTTTCCAAAGGAGATAAAGATACAGTTCTCCAACAGGCCTGATACCCTACAGATCAACTATGAGGATATAGATCTGAATACAGATTTGCCGGATGAACTGTTTGTCTTGACACCGCCTGAAAGTAACAATAAACAATAAGAGATAATTGATGGGAGTCTCCACTTTGAAGCTATTATATCCCCCCTCCCGCAAGGGGAGGTTATTGATCTAATGTACCAACAAATTTGTCGTAGACCATATGTTAAGGAGCAATCGATGAGCTTCATAAATGTATTACTATTGGCATTTGTTCTTTTTTCCTTTACCGGATGCAAGAAGGCGGAGGCCCCGCCTACGGCCCAAAAGACTGAAGAGCCCCCGGCCTATGGCGACACCATAGTCGTAGGTTCCATTGGAGATGCCTCCAACCTTATCCCCCTTCTGGCATCTGACAGCGCATCCCACGATATTGCAGGGCTTATCTACAACGGGCTTGTCCGATACGACAAGAACCTTAATCTGGAAGGAGACCTGGCTGAGTCATGGGAGGTCTCGAAGGACGGCCTTGAAATAACCTTTCATCTCAGAAATGGTGTTAAATGGCATGACGGCGCTGATTTTACCGCTGATGACGTCATCTATACATACAAGGTGACCATAGACCCCAAGACGCCGACCGCTTATTCAGGCGACTTCCTCATGGTAAAGAAGGCAGAGGTATTGGACAAATATACATTCAGAGTGACCTATCCCAGGCCGTTCGCCCCTGCCCTTGCATCCTGGGGGTCAGCAATTTTGCCTAAGCACCTCCTTGAAGGGAAGGAGATAGCGAAGTCTGAACTGGCAAGGCATCCCATCGGTACCGGCCCATATAAGTTCGTAGAATGGAAGACCGGTGAAAAGATTGTCCTTGAGGCAAACACTGAATACTGGGAGGGGAGACCTTACATAGAACGTTATATATACAGGATAATCCCTGACCAGGCCACACTCTTCCTGGAGCTGAAATCCGGTGGAGTGGATTATACCGGACTGACTCCGTTACAGTATGCGAGACAGACAGAGTTTTCGGAGTTCAAGAAGAACTTCAACAAGTATAAATACCTTGCCTTTGCGTATACATATATGGGGTACAACCTGACAAACCCGGTATTTCAGGACAAGAGGGTGAGGAAGGCGATGTCTTACGCCATAGACAAGCAGGAACTGGTGGACGGCGTGCTGTTGGGGCTTGGAAAGTCGGCTTCCGGGCCTTATAAGCCAGGGACATGGGTTTATAACGACAAGGTGGAGAGGTATGATTTTAATCCTCAGAAGGCCAGGGAGCTGCTGGCAGAGGCCGGATGGAAGGACACAAACGGAGACGGCTTGCTGGATAAGGACGGAAAGCCCTTTGAGTTCTCCATAATGACAAATCAGGGGAACGACAGCAGGGCAAAGACGGTGGAGATAATCCAGAAGAAGCTGAAGGAGATAGGTATAACAGTCAAGCCGAGGGTAATGGAATGGGCCTCATTCCTGCAAAGGATTGATAAGAAAGACTTTGAGGCAGTTGTCCTCGGCTGGACGATTGGTCAGGACCCGGACCTCTTTGACATCTGGCACTCCAGCAAGACCAATCCCAAGGAGCTTAACTTTATTACATACAAGAACCAGGAAGTAGACGATCTTCTGGTAAAGGCCAGGGAAACATTCAATCAGGAGGAGCGCAAAAAAAACTACTTCCGTATCCAGGAGATACTGGCGGACGATGCACCCTACACATTTTTATATGTGCCGGATGCCTTGCCGGCAGTCCATGCCCGCTTCCACGGCATAGAGCCTGCCCCTGCAGGAATAATGCACAACTTTATAAAGTGGCACGTCCCGAAGGGGGAGCAGAGGCATAAGTAAAAAATGCAAGAGGCACAGTTAAAAGAAATTTGACAATGTGTATGATGGTGAATATACTACACATGGAGGTGATGAGATATGGCTACTGCTGTAAAGGTAAGGAAACAGTTTATCCTCGAGTCGGAAAAGATCAAATCTGTCAGAGAGATTCTAAAGGCGAAGACCGATACCGAGGCGGTCAACAAGGCCATGGACATTGTGATAGCAAACACACGGATAAAAGAAACATTGATGTCAATTAAGGGGAAAGGGAGCATCAAGGACATCTATGGCAGGTCTTCTCGTTAAGGTCGTCATAGACACATCCGTTTATATCCCTTTCATCAACAAAGGGACTTCCCATCCATTACTTGGGCTTGGACAAGGGGTCCCGCTTTTCTATATGAGCGCTGTGGTTATTGAAGAGCTTTATGCCGGCGCCTCCGATGATGCGTCAATAAAGTTATTGGACAATCTATACAAGACCTTTGATAGCGCCGGGAGGCTGATCGTCCCGGATGCCTCCGACTGGCAAAAGACGGGCCGGATAGTTGCAGAACTTGGCTCAAAATATGGGTTTGAAGATATCTTTTTGGCGCGCATTACAAATGACATCCTTATAGCCCTTTCAGCGAGGAAAATAGGGGCTGTAGTGGTCACACACAATACGAAGGATTTCCTGAAGATCAAAGAGTTTGTCGATTTTAAGATTCATGAATAGAGGTGATAAGTGAAAAAGAAGATTGCACCATCCATACTTTCTGCTGATTTCTCACGGCTTGGTGAAGAGATAAGGGCTGTTGAGGCGGCTGGGGCCGACTATATCCATGTGGATGTGATGGATGGCCACTTTGTCCCGAATATCACCATAGGTTCACCAGTTGTTACTGCCATCAGGAAGGTGACCAAGCTCCCCCTGGATGTCCATCTTATGATATCCGAGCCGGACAGATATATTGCTGACTTTGCTAAGGCGGGTAGCGACATAATAACCGTCCATGCGGAGGCTTGCCCGCACCTTCACAGGACTATAGGATTTATAAAAGAACAGGGAAAGAGGGCAGGAGTGTCTCTAAACCCCTCAACTCCGCTTTCACTTTTAGAACATATCCTTGAGGATGTTGACCTAATTCTGCTGATGACCGTGAACCCTGGATTCGGCGGACAGAAATTTATCAAGACCATGCTTTCAAAGATCGCAGAAATGCGGCGGATTATAAATGACAGAGGGTTAAAGATCGAGCTTGAGGTTGACGGCGGTGTAACCCTTGATAATATTTCCGACATCTCCAGGGCAGGGATCGATTCGTTTGTTGCAGGCTCTGCGGTCTTCGGGAGTAAGGATTACAAGAATACTATAGAGGAGATGAAGCGTTTGGCGGCGTAATACCTTTCCCAATAGCATCACCAGAGGCTATTTTCCCTTGACTTTCACCGGTTTTAACTTTAGAATTTCTTACCATCGGGGCGTGGCGCAGCCTGGTAGCGTACCTGCTTCGGGAGCAGGGAGTCGGAGGTTCAAATCCTCTCGCCCCGACCATTTCCCAATAGTTCAAATTGCAAATCGAAAAATGCAAATTGCAAAATCATCTTTAACATTTTGCAGTTTGCGTTTTGCATTTTGAGCTTTGCATTCGGAGGGTCATATCTTTCTTACACCCATATTCTTTTCCATAATCTCATATTTTATCGGCTCTATCCCGACGGGCGTCTTATTAGCAAAATACTTCGGGAATGTCGACCTCAGAAATGTCGGTAGCGGCAACATAGGCGCTACCAATGTAACGAGGGCCATGGGGAAGAAGTTCGGGGCGATTACGCTTTTGGGGGACGTTATAAAGGGCGTCATTCCAACCGTTCTTGCCATGCTGATTCTTAAATCAGATTACTGGACTGCCCTTGTGGGGTTGTCGGCCTTCCTGGGACATATCTTTTCCGTATTCCTGGAATTCAAGGGAGGAAAGGGAGTGGCAACCGCCCTTGGCGTCCTCCTTGTGACCTCTCCTCTTGCAACAGGGATAGGCCTTCTTGTTTTTATTATTGTATTTGCCGTATCCCGTTATGTATCCGCCGCTTCCGTTGCTGCTGCCGCTATCATCCCTATAGCGGTTTACTGGACCATGAGACCATTTCCCTTTCTACTTCTCGCAAGCGTGATAGCCATCCTTGTTATCTATAGACATGTAGAAAATATAAAGAGGCTTATGAGCGGGACAGAGAAGAGGTTCGGAAGCAAGGATTAAGGGAGTAAGTGGTAAGGATTAGAGTTTCTTCAGCTTCTGCATTGACTTCCTGTCTGCTTTTGAGGCCCTTTTTGACGGTCCTTTCTTGTCCTTTGTAGGATATTCGTAATCCTCTTCCCCGCCCTTCATTTCCGAGATTGCCGCCATCTGCATCTTCTCCTCAAATACCTGCGGCTCTATTATCGCTGCCCCCTGCCTCCTTGCGAACCCTGCTATATCATTGTCGGCAGTTATGACTATCCCGCCTTCCCTGAGGTTTGATGCCATCCTTTTTATCACCTCGTCTGCCGTCTCGCCGGACTTTGAGTAGACAACATTGATCCCCTTTACCTTTTCCCTTCCCTCTGAGATGTTATCAGATTTCCAGCCGTCAAAGACCACAGTAATTGCGTACCCCTTGATCCCTTTATATGATGCAAGGCGGTTTATAAGGGTCTCACGCCCTTTTTGCATATTTTTGGCATCTATCCCTGCAAGGGTCGAAGACTGCCTGATAAGGTTGTATCCGTCTATGATTATGTGGGTAGCCATGAATAACCTTAAATTGCAAATTGCAAAGTGCAAATTTATTAACGAGTGGGTTAGGAATTAAAATAAACACTTTGCATTTTGCATCTTGAAATTTGCATTTTGCAATTAGATTTTAAGTCTCGGATCCAGTGAATCCCTTATCCCTTCGCCCAATAGGTTATATCCAAGTACCGTTATAAGTATCGCAAGTCCCGGATATAATGAGAGCCACCATGCTATCTCTATGTTGTCCTTTCCTGCTGTAAGGATGTTCCCCCAGCTTGGGGTTGGCGGCTGGACGCCTATTCCGAGGAAGCTAAGGGCAGATTCCGTCAGTATCGCCCCTGCGACCCCAAGGGTGGCAGATACAAGGATCGGGGCCATGGAGTTGGGAAGTATGTGCCGGAATATTATCCTGGCATCCGATGCACCCAATGCCCTGGCGGAGACAACAAACTCCCTCTCTCTCAGGCTCAGGAACTCCGCTCGCACGAGCCTGGCAATCCCCATCCATCCGGTTATTCCTATGACAACCATGATGTTCCATATGGATGGGTCGAGAAAGGCAATGACAGCAAGTATCAGGAAGAAAGCAGGGAAGCAGAGCATTACGTCTACGAACCTCATCATGATTCCATCAATCCATCCGCCGTAATAACCGGAAACAGCTCCGAATAGTATCCCTATGACAGTTGCGATCCCTACTGCGACAAAACCGACCCTGAGGGATATCCTGGAACCCCATATCATCCTTGAGAGGACGTCCCTCCCGAGCTGGTCTGTGCCTAATGGATGGGAACGGGTCGGCCCCATAAGTATCTGCTTTACATCTATATCTGAAGGGTCGTAGGGGGCAAGGATCGGTGCTGTCATTGATATCACGAACAGCGCAAGGACGATAACGCTCCCTGACACGGCAAGTCTGTTCCTGACAAACCTGTGAAAGAATATCCTGCTTAAGCTGAACCTCTCCATCGACTTCAAGATATTAGAACCTGGCAGGATTGTCAATAGAATTAGGCCTTTTTATCCCCCTGATTCTCCTTGCCTTCCCTCATGAAATTGGCTATTCTAATTGGCGCTATGCAAAGGCTGACGGCACTGATCATCGTAGCGGTATCTCTGATCATCTTACCTGTTTCTGCCCGCTCTGAACAGGCCAGGATAAAGAACACCCTTATCACCAACAACAAAAAAGAGCTCCTCGTATACTTCCATGTAGACGGCTGCTTCACGCCAAAGATTGAAGAAGCTGTCCAAAGCGGCATCCCTACCACCTTCATCTACAGGGTTGTGCTTTATAACAAGTCTGAAGATTCTCTCGGGCCAAAGATAGTTTCAAAAGAGATCTCTCATACCATAAAATATGACACCCTTAGAAAAGATTATACCGTATCAATGAGCGAGAAGAGGGAGCCTGTTGTGCTGCAGGACTTCAGGGCCGCGAAGGAGGTCATGGCCAGAGTTGACTCCTTTTCTTTGACAACTCTTGATCGACTGGTTAAGGATACGCCATATTTTTTACAGGTAAAGGCGGAACTGGATACCATAAAACTCCCCCCACCCCTGAACTATCTGTTTTTCTTTGTCTCCTACTGGGACTTTGAGACTGCATGGGAAACTTTGGAGTTTACATACTGATGAACGATAACACCTTAATAACAACTAAAGATCGCAGTCGAAAAAAGTTTGTCATTTTCCTGTCCCTGATCTTTTTGCTCCTCATAGGAATAGAAGGGTACTACTTCTTCCTGAAGACAAACTGGAAGTTTTCCGTTTCCTCAACACTGCTTATAGGATTTCTTAACATTAATATCTTATTTCTCCTGCTTCTTATTTTCCTGGTTTTGCGGAATGTGGCGAAGCTCGCCCTTGAGAGGCGGATGGGGGTGCTCGGTGCAAGGCTGAAGATAAAGCTTGTTACAGCCTTCGTGGCCTTCTCTTTCGTACCTACTGTAATACTTTTCATATTAGCGTGGGGAAGCGTTTCATCCACAATGAACAAATGGTTCAGCCTACAAATAGAAAAATCGCTGGAAGAGTCCCTTAATGTGGCCCAGAGTTACTACCAGTCGTCGTCTGAAGACGTACTGCATTTTGCAAAAACCATCGCAGTGAACGGACTCCCGGATGACGCCAGGAAAACAGCGGCTCAGAAGCGCTGGGAATACAATGTTGAGGCTATCTGGTACTTCTCCCCTTCAGGGAAGGAGATCGCTTCCTCCATCTCCAATAATATCACGGAAGGGAGCCTTGTAAGACCGGCTAAAGATGCTCTACAGAAAGCCCTCAAGGGAGATTATTACTTTATTGAAACTCTTTCAAAGGGAGAGGTAATACGCGGCTTTTCCCCGATCCGTGGGTCTGACTCCAGGGTCATAGGAGTTGTTGTAGTTGACCGTTACATACCAAAGGGACTAGTAAAAAGGATGAGGGAGATCTCCAACTCTTTTGAGGAGTTCAAACAGTATCAGATATTCAGGACACCGATAAAACTCACTTACTTCTTGCTGTTCGCGATGGTTGCGCTCCTCATTATATTCTCCGCCACCTGGTTCAGCTTTAATCTTGCAAAAGGGATAACAGTTCCGATCCAGGAACTTGCTGAAGGGACTCGCAAGGTTGCTGGAGGCAATCTTGATGTACATATTAACCCTACGGCAGACACAGAGCTTGGAATCCTTGTAGATTCCTTCAACAGCATGACGGCTGACCTCAAGGCTGGAAAGTCTCAGATTGAGGAGGCCAACAAGGACCTCGAAAAGAGGAGACGCTACATAGAGATAATACTGGGAAGCGTTGCAGCCGGTGTCGTATCACTGGATAAGGCCGGTCGGATTACCACCATCAACAGCTCCGCTGCAAAACTATTGGAGATAGACCCTTCCGGTTTTATCGGGAATAACTATAAGGAACTCCTTTCCCATGAGCATTTAGAACTGATAAGGGGCCTGATAAGGGAACTGAACGACTCCCACGATGACACCCTTCAGAAAGAGATCCAGTTGAAGATGAGGGGGAAGACCTTAACTATCATGATCAGCCTTACCACCCTTAAGGACGACGAGGGGAACTACCTCGGTATGGTGATAGTATTTGACGACCTCACTCACTTGATGAAGGCTCAGAGGATGGCTGCATGGAGGGAGGTTGCAAGGAGGATAGCCCATGAGATAAAAAACCCGCTTACACCCATCCAGCTCTCAGCGGAAAGGCTTCAAAAGCGCTTTGGCGACAAGGTGGGAGATGGCGGCGAAGTGTTCCAGGAATGCACGAGGACGATAGTCAGACAGGTGGAGGAACTGAAGGTGCTGGTCAATGAGTTTTCAAACTTTGCCAGGATGCCTGCGGCGACCCTCTCTCCAAATGACATAAACATGACCGTGAGAGAGGCTGTTTTTTTGTTCAAAGAGGCGCATAAAGGAGTGAGCTTCACCCTTGAACCTGACGAAACCATGCCGGTGTTCAACATCGACCGGGACCAGATCAAGAGGGCGCTGATAAACCTTATTGACAATGCAGTTGCAGCAGTTGGAGAGGCTGGAGAGATACGGATCAAGACCTCTTACGAAAAGGATTACAAACTGGCAAGGATAGAGGTGGCTGACAGCGGCTCAGGTATAAGCGCGGAGGATAAAGGAAGGTTGTTTGAACCTTACTTCTCAACTAAAAAGGGTGGGACAGGGCTGGGACTTGCTATTGTGAATACAATTGTATCAGACCATAACGGATACATAAGGGTCCTGGACAACGAACCTAAGGGAACGAGGTTTGTTATTGAACTGCCTGTGAAGACGTAAAACTTAACCCCACCCTCACCTTAATCCTCTACCCACGGGGCATAAATCCCTGATGGAGAGGAAATCTCCCTCCCCTTCAAGGGGAGGGCGGGGGTGGGGATGGGGTGTAAAACAAATTCGGAGGCACTATGGCTAAATCTATACTTATTATAGACGACGAAGAGAGCATCAGGGACTCCCTTAAAGGGGCCCTGGAGGACGAGGGGTTCGACGTCATTACCGCTGAGGATGGAGAGAGCGGTATCACAAGGACATCAGAGGAGCTCCCTGACCTGATACTACTCGATATCTGGATGCCCGGCATAGACGGGATTGAAACCCTTAACCGTCTGAAACGCCTGTACCCAAAGCTCCCGATTGTTATCATGTCAGGTCACGGGACAATTGAAGCCGCAGTCAAGGCCACAAAGCTTGGGGCTTACGACTTCATAGAGAAGCCGCTGTCAATAGAAAAGGTTATTCTCGCCATTGGACGAGCCTTGGAGACCTCGAGACTCATGCAGGAAAACCTGATACTGAAGGGAGACGAGAGGCATCTGATCATAGGCAACAGTGAGGCAATCAGTAAACTCAAGGAAGATATAGAATCAGCGGCCCAATCAAAGGCCCCGGTATTGCTTACTGGTGAAAACGGTACAGGCAGGGAGGTCGTGGCCTGGAACATCCACGACCGGAGTCTAAGGACGAATAAACCTTTTGTTACCGTCAACTGTGCTGCAATCCCGGAGGAGCTGATGGAGTGCGAGCTCTTCGGTTACGAAAAGGGTGCGTTTACAGGCGCCACATCCCGGAAGAAGGGGCGTTTTGACATGGCCCATGAAGGGACCCTGTTCCTTAATGGAATAGGCGAGATCCCGCAGAGTACCCAGGCCAAGGTGTTGCGGATAATTCAGGAGATGGTATTTGAAAGGGTCGGGGGGACAAAGGGGATAAAGGTGGATGTCAGGGTCATTGCTGCCACAAACAAGAATCTGATCGATGCGGTGGCGGCAGGGAGATTCCGGCAGAAGCTCCTTTCCAGTCTCAAAGTCATTTCACTCCATATCCCCCCCCTAAGAGAAAGGGCTGGCGACATCCAGTTATTAGCGGAACATTTCATTAGCGAGTTTTCAAGAGAGAGCGGAAGGCCTTTAAAAAAGGTTTCTCCAGAGGCCATGTCACTGCTTAAAAGATATGACTGGCCTGGGAATGTAAGGGAACTCAGAAACCTCATTGAGAGGCTTGTCACCATATCTCCTTCACACCTTATAGAGCCTCATAACCTCCCCCCATATCTGACAGGCCCGGCAGAAGGCCCGATAGATGATGCCTTCTCAACACAGGATTTCAAGGAGGCCAAGCACCTCTTTGAGAAGGAGTTCATTATCAGGAAGCTGGAAGAGAACGGCTGGAATATATCAAAGACCGCTGAGGCGATGGGTATTGAGAGAAGCCACCTGCACAGGAAGATAAAGAGTTACGGAATAGAGATAAGAGAACAGTAGGGGCGGGTTTCATACCGCCCTTTCTATTCCACAGTCAGATATATCTTAATCTTCTCTAACCCCTTTTCCTTTATCCCATTCACCTTCATGATATCCTCGACCCTTTTGAACCTGCCGTGTTCCTGCCTGTACTCAACAATCTTCTCTGCTGTCCTTGGCCCTATGCCCCGTATTGCCTCCAAATCCGAAGCTGATGCCGTGTTTATATTGATCGGCTTATTGAGAGTCAATTGCTGAGCGCCGTTGAGCTTTGGAGGAACAGGTGAAATGGTGAATGGGTGAATAGGCGAAGAGTGCGGAATATTTATCGAATTAAAATAGAGAAGGGTCATCCCGAAGATTATCAGAAGGACTACTCCCTGCTGACCTCTGGAGAAGGTTTTCATATATCCGCGCCACTCCTTACCCCTTACGTCTTACGTTCTTTTCATCCTTATAAAGCTTATAATCTATGCTGTCCACAAGGGCCTGCCAGCTTGCCTCTATGACATTTTCGGACACCCCTACTGTTCCCCACTTATCCGTCTTGTCGCCTGATTCAATAAGGACGCGGACAGATGCAGCGGTCCCCTCCCCTGCTGTCAAGACCCTAACCTTGAAGTCCAGGAGCTTGACCTCCTTAAGAGATGGGTAGAACTTCTCTAATGCCTTCCTTAAGGCATTGTCAATGGCATTTATAGGACCATCTCCAACAGCGGCTGTATGCTCCACCTTGCCCCCTACCTCAACCATTATTGTGGCCTCGGCAATGGGAGGTTCATCCTCCTTGCGTTTTTCGTCAATGACCCTGAAGCCGATAAGGTTGAAGTGCTTCTTATGAGTTCCTAAAACCCTCTTCATCAACAGTTCAAAGGAGGCCTCGGCCCCCTCGAACTGGTATCCCTTGTGTTCCAGGTCTTTTATTGTCTCAACAAGCTCCTGGGTTACAGGATCTGAACTGTCAATGTCTATACCAAACTCCTTTGCCTTGAAAAGGATATTGCTCTTGCCGGAGAGGTCGGATATAAGGATCCTTTGCCGGTTGCCGACCAGCTCCGGCCTTATATGCTCGTAAGTTTCCGCCTTTTTCATCACAGCGCTGACGTGTATCCCTCCCTTGTGCGCAAACGCGCTCTCGCCGACATAGGGTAGATGAGAATTGTGGGTAAGGTTTGCAATCTCGCTTACAAATCTTGATACCTCTGAAAGCTTTACCAGTTGAGAGTCGGAGAGGCACTTATAACCCATCTTGAATTGCAGATTCGGGATTATGGAACAGAGGTTGGCGTTACCGCATCTCTCTCCGAAACCGTTTATTGTCCCCTGAACCTGCCCTATCCCCAACTCAACGGCTATGAGAGAATTGGCAACAGCTAAATCCGAGTCGTTGTGGCAATGGATGCCGAGAGGCGTTTTTATTGTCTTTTGAACCATTTTAATTGCTTCAGCAACTTCACGCGGAAGGGTCCCGCCATTTGTATCGCAAAGAACCAGACAGTCAGCCCCTGCATCAGCAGCTGCCTTCAGGGTTTTGATAGCATACTCAGGATTAGCCTTATATCCATCAAAAAAGTGTTCCGCATCATAAAAGACCTCGTCAAACTCCTTTTTCAGGAAGGCCACGGAGTCATATATTAGATCCAGATTTTCCTTGAGAGGTATCTTAAGGGCATCCTTGACATGGAGGTCCCAGCTCTTCCCGAATATACAGGCAACACCGACGCCTGACGACACCAGAGCCTTGAGGTTATGGTCTTCCGATGGCTTGATCTTTGGCCTTCCAGTGCTTCCAAAGGCAGATACCCTGGAATTCTTAAGGCGAACCTTCTTTATCTCCTTATAAAACTGAACATCCTTTGGATTAGAGCCGGGCCACCCTCCCTCAATGTAATGGACACCAAGCTCATCAAGCTTGCCAGCCACAAGGATCTTGTCTTCCACTGAAAAGGATATCTCTTCAGCCTGAGTGCCGTCTCTAAGGCTTGTATCGTATATCTTTATAGTTTTCATAGGCAGGATATTAGCATAAGATCATATGGAGTGAAAAGAGGAAAGTGAAGGGACAGGTGGTTATCGGGCATGATAGGCCTGGGCAGTTTTCATCATATGGAGCCTTATCCTCGCCACCCTCCTGCCTACAACCCTTTCTACAGTAAATTTAAACCATTGCGAGACTTTGGGGACGTTGTTTCTATTTATGTAATTCTTAGCCCCGACTATCTACCCTTTCGATCACCCTCGTCACGCTCGACGTGTTCACACCTACGTGCCGGGCTATCTCGGCTGCGGAAAGGCCAAGCTCTTCTCTACTCCTCAAAGCGATCAGCGACCTCGCCGCGCACACTGGCCTTCGCTTACCGCCTCCCTGCATTTCCTGTGGACTAATTCCCTGCGTTCGACATTCCTCGGCTATGATCTTCTGGATTGTTATTCCGGCACGTTTATGCTTCAGTTGCCGTAGTTGGCGGCCTTCAGCTTCTTTGAGGATTTTGCTGACGAAATCGCCCCCACCCAGGATACGCTCATCGAATTCTTCCTTTTGACCTCTCCGGCGGATGGACAACACCTGGGACCAGCCTCCCTGACTCCTGATGAGTCCGCCGCCGGTCAATTCCTTGACGTGACCTTGGGCGACTCCCTCTCTCAGAAAACCACGATATTCATGAAGTGCCTTCCGGCGAATGCTGCCGAACTGGGCCAAAACATGCTCAGTGTCCATCCAGCTAAAGTCGGTTTTGCCGATGATGGCGCGATGGCCGCTCCACGGATAGCGATCTAATTCCTGAACTGTTTTGATGATCCCGGCCCGGAGGGGGTTAAGATGAATGTAGCGGACAAGGGCCAGGAGGTAATTGTCTTCGTCGCAGAGAATGGATCTGTATCTATTTTCGAAGAGATGGCCGGTGCGGTTGTGGCGACGGTTGAAATACTGGGCGTACCACGTAAGGAGCTTCCGCATGAAAGCGGAAATGCCGTGCTCGCCGCTTTTGAACAGGAGATGAATGTGGTTGCTCATGAGAACCCAGGCATAAACACTACAGTGTCCTTGGATAATGTTTGCGCCCAGTCGCTCCAGGAACCGTGTCCTGTCTTGATCGTCCTCGAATATTGCTGATTTATTGATACCCCTCACCATGATGTGATGCAGGGCTCCAGGGACGTCTAATCGTGCTTGGCGTGGCATGGGGAGATTCTAACGAAGCCTCATACCATTGTCAAGAGAATTACTTAAATAGAAACAACGTCCCCAAAAAAGGACTGTTCCACCACAATGAGGACATCTTGCTTCTTGCCCTTGTTCAGGTCCACGCTCGATTCCCATGATATTCTCCTTCGCTGTTAGATGCTAAAATACTCCGGCTGTGTCGGAGGGGCTGCACTACAAAACTCAACCGCAGTTTTTGATTTCCATGATCTCGACGATTTCCATCGCAGCCTCATCGGATACACCCAGGCCAGTCTAAAGTCGAGTCCCACAAACATCCCAGACTCGAATGGCCATCCCGATTCTCCCATGAGACGCGGACTTTAAAAAAGAGGAAACGTTCCACTGGCTTAAAGTTCGATCTCACGCGGCCCACCTGAAGTAAAGCCAGCGACAGCTTCGAGTTGAGATTTGAGCTTCTTTGCATTCTCAATGACCTCACTCTCGACGTATGCAAGATGCTCAACTTTCGTGAAACCCCACTTCTGGGGTTTCCCCACAACCATCCCCACTGTCCATTTAATGTTTACGTTGCCTTTAAACGTGCCTTCGCAGAGGGGCATGCTGTTCCACTGATGTTTTTTCATTAGCTCCATTTCTTCGGGTGTCGCTTCAAGGTGCATATCAAGGTATTGCCTCGGCAACTAAATATTTGAATTAATCCTGTTTCTGTGGTAGATTATTTTCATGGAAAAAATCGATGGTCG